>NZ_RCNR01000020.1 GCF_009725985.1 Zobellia amurskyensis | reverse complement strand
ACTTTCCCCACTACAGGTAGGAACGGGAACGATAGTCGCCGTGACTTCCGGTAGTTCTACGATTTCAAAATTATCGGAGCTCCTTACGGTCAGTCCATTTTGATCCACGATTTCCAAATAATATTCCCCCGCACCTCTGTTCTCCAGGGTCACGGTCCTTTCGGTAGTGTTCGCGATCATGGAAACGGGAGTGGAGGGGTCGCCAATTTCAAACCAGTTGAACGTAACGGGCCCAGTAGCGACAATATTTGCCGTTACACTGCCGTCCGCCGTCCCGGAACAGATCGCCGGTGTACCCGTAAGGGGCTGGATTGAGAAGGCCGCTTCAACGCCTACGGTGAACACTTCCGTAGAATTACAGTCTCCCGGGGCGGATAAGACAACTTGATATGTTCCTGTGCCTACGCCGTTAAGGTCTTTTGTGGTGATTCCCGATACCCCGGGGCCCGACCATTCAAATGAAAGCGAGCCCAGATCGGTACCGGTCTCGAATTCAAGAACTACGGAACCGTCCAAGCTTGTGTCGGAAGAGGCGTCATTGACTATGGTAGCTGCCGGATCAAGTACGGGTACGCCGTTCTGAACAACTTCTACAAGAGTGTTAAATTCGCAGCCCAAGGCATCTCTTACGGTAAGCGTATAACTTCCAACAGCTACATTGTTGAATACAGGCTCGGGTTGAAAAGTATTGAACGTATCGTTGATTCTATATTCGTAACCCGTAAGTGCATTGGCCCCGGAAGTAAAGGGCGCACCGCCGGCCATACCGCTAAGCGTGATTGTCCCCTGGGTGAAACCGTCGCAGCTTACATCGGTTTTCGCTACATCGGCGGTGATTTCCGCAAGTTCACCAATAGTTGCCACTATCGGACCTACGAAAGGATTTGGTGAAACCCCATCGGAAATTGTCAACGTATAATCGCCGGGTTTTAGGTCCGTAAAATTATATGTACGGTTTTCGGTTATATAAGAAGCGGTTTCATTGATGGTCGTATTTATTAACGATAGGGTAATCGGACCCGTACCTTCCAATTCGGCGGTAATACTTCCATTTTCGATCCCGTTACAGGCGTCTGCGGTTTTATTAAAGGATATAATGTCCAGAGCTTCGGGCTGCGTGATTTCTATTACATCGGAAATCGTAGAACACGAACTATTGTTGGAATCACTTATGGTAACTTGGTACTCTCCAAAAGATAGGTCTTTTAAAAACGTATTCGTGGAATTGGCAGAGATTGCGAAAGGTTGCCCATCCTTCTCCCAAGCGTAATCATAGGTGCCCGTTCCTCCAACGACACTGATTTCCAATTCGCCGTTGGTATCACCAAAAGTGGCTAAATTTTTATGGCTGTTAATTACTTCCCTAATAGAAATTTCATCTGGTCTGGTAACCTCTTCTTGATTTGAAACTGCTGAAATACAACTGGGATTATCACGATTTCTAAGCCTTACTTCATAAAAGTTTGGATTGTCAACGGATATGGTGTTGCCAACCAACTCAACCCAATTACCTCGATCGGTACTTAGTTCATATTCATAGTTGGTTGCACCCGTAGCAACTACTGTTATTGCACCATCGATTGAATCAAAACAAGAAAATGATGTTGCGCTTATTGTGGCAGTAATAGGATCTGGATTAATTATTTCTGGTATTACAATGGATGAAAAATCTCCTAAATCTGCCCTCACAAAAAGAGAATAGTTACCTGCTTCAAGATTTGAAAATGTAATGTCTTCTTCAAATGGGGCAATTGTACTTGATGCGAAATTTCCATCTCTTACAACGGTAGCACCAATTCTTAATTCATAGAAAAAAGTAGTAGGTTCTCCGTAAGTTGCGTTTACTGTAATTGTTGCATCATCTGCGTTGTTGCAACTTATAGGTGTAACTGTTGGAAGACCAAGTTGAGGCGTAAGGGCGGCTTCCAAAATATAATCTTGACTTGTGACATCACAATTTGCATCTTTAACAATACTAAAATAGGTGCCTTCATCAAGTCCTTCAAAGGTATATTCATTATTTGGAATAGTAGCAGTGTCTACAGTTTTGCTTTCTAAGATTACAGTAGGGTTTGATCTGTTGTATAGTTCAAAAGTGTATGCAGGTGCACCGCCGTCAACTCGTATAAAAAGTTGACCATCATCCGAAGTATTACTAGTGGGAGGAACTTCACCACTGGCGTTATTCACAGAAAGAATGTTAACTACGTTAGCTATTGTCCTACGTTCACTATCTGTGCTAATACATTCCCAGCCATCTAAAAATACAAGTTTTACGCGAAAAGTATTCACACTACCTTGCGGAAGGTTATCAAAAATAGGTGAGGATTGCCAAGTTACACCATCATCTTTAGAATAAAAATACGTGCCCGTTTCAAAATCTTGTCCACTTAGGGCAACTACATTGACCGTAGCTGAACCAGTAGCTATTGTAGAGCATGTAGGTTCTGTGATACTTACATCTTTAATAGCCACTGCAGTGGGATTGCCAACTGTAAATGAGGTAGGCGTGATAGCACCGCTGGTAACTGTTACATCAATACCGTTAGGGTCATAAAGTACTTCTTGATAAACAATGTAGTAGTTTCCTGGTTCCAAATTATTTTCAGTTGAACCACTGTAAGTGCCATTTCCATTATCTATGAGGGAGCTAAGACTCCAGTTTTTATAAGCGTCTGGAGGACGCTCGTCTTCAGGACTGCTAGTTGTAGGAAATTCAGAGGGCTCACCTTGATAAATAAAATAGCGCATGGAAAATCCTGGATTGATATCCTCCAAAAAAGTAATTGTTGCGCCTCCATCTGTTGAATTAACACAGGTGGTACTGGTGGTGGTTGCACTATCAAATTCAGGAGGGCAGTCTAACCACGTATAGGTCTTTATATTTGAGTCATAATCGTTCAGAACGTTATGTATTTGAAACTGTATGGGTTTGCCCATCCTTTTACTCAATTCGTTAGGGTCTGGATAAAGTTCAGCCAAACTAATAATTTTAGTCCCGGAAGGAGATGCTGTGGAAGACGGGATACTAGCCCAATTATCTCCTATGAGTGGACCTTTAAATTGCCAATTATAGGCTTGATTAGGATGTCCTCTCGCGTTTTGAGTAAGTTGTACGTCTTGATCATAACATAGAGTTGAATTCGGAATAGAGATATTCATCTCCTCAGCAAAATTAATGAGTGCCTCAAAGTTGTATTGAGGGGCTGGATAACTAAAAATCATGGACAACGATGAATTCCAGTCACCAATAGTCATTGAGCCTGAATCAGACGTGCTAAAGCTCTTCGGTGAGGTGTCAGTCCTAAAAGTACCACTAAAGTTTATTGAACTTGAGTTGGTTCTTGCAGATCGTATGTCCCCCGGCCATTCAAAAACTCCTGTATTATTGGTTTCAAAAGTTCTGTTTATACTAATTAAGACGTTCATGTTCGCATCACGAACTAGCATTGTACCGCGAGTGGTTCGATAGTATTCCGTACCATTTTCTATATAAGGATAAGTCCGAAGAAAAGGATCCATATAAACATCATAAGTTTGGGCGAATGATTTAGCACAAATAACGAAGAACAATATGAAAATTAGCTTTTTCATAGGCTTAATATTTTAAACTTATCTTTTTTATTAACGATATTGTTCCTCCTTTAAGAATCAATTGAAGCCCATATGTATAACTTGAATTTATTTCCAGAGAAACGTCATTAAAACTATTTGCACTTCCTTTAATGGTTTTGTATAGCTTCAAGCCTTCTTCACTTTTTCCGCGATATAAACGGTATTCTAGTACATCTTTGTTTTTTACTTTCCAAGAAAGGTTAATAAAGCGTAATTCACGATTTACGGTTCCGGAGAATTTAATATCAATTTCCTCTAAAACCTTACCTAACCAATTTAAGGTAATTGGGCTTGCAGGCATGCTTTCCAAACCAACAGAATCTTCAGCTATGACGGTATAGCTATAGGTGTTTTCTATAAGATTAGTACTATCTAGAAAAGTAGAATCTAACTTTGCTTCGTGTACTTCTTTCCAATTATTTTCTGTAGAGTTCAATGTTTTTCGATACACTCGGTGCGAGGCAACATCTTGGCTACTACTAGGAATCCAATTGAGTTGAATGCCTTCTGAGGTAACTTCGTACTTAGTAATTACCGGAGGTGATGGGGCAATAAGATCTGGTTTGTCAACGGTTAGCATCTTAGAGAATTTAGATCGGTTAAAGCGAAGGTCTTCAGCTTGTAACTTATAGTATATTTTTTTATTAAGATTGGCCGCAACAACGGTGTCGTTGTAGATTTCATTTTCGAAGGTCGCGTTTGTAACCTCACTAAATTCTGTTTTTGGATTGTTAGATCGGAATATGCGATAGCCACCAAGGTCGTCTTCCTGATTTTTAGTCCAGCTAAGTTTTACAATACCAGTGGTGTCCATTACACCTTTCAATCCAATAGGTGGAGCAGGAGGAATTGAATCTACAGGTTGTACAATGGCAGGATAAGACTCACCATTAACCCCATTTTTGCCAACCGCAACAATAGTGAAGTAATTAATTCTTTTTAAATCGTTAAAAGTGATTTTTCTTTGCGTAGTGGGTATGTTATCCACTACCATTTCAAAAGGACCATCAGCTTTGTATCCACGGAGCAATTTAAATTTGGAAATCAATGCATTGCCTTCATCCTTAAACTCCCAATACAGGATAGCTTTATTATCGGTTGGAATTTCCTTTTTATATATTCTTGGAACAAATTCGAGTCCTTTTAAAGCTTTACCAGAAATAGGCTTGGTTGGTGGGCCCACTTCTCCAAAAGCGGTCTTACCTACAACCCTATAGAAATAGGTTTTGTTATTTGGAATAGAATCGGTGTAATATAAGGATACTTGCTTCTTTTCCTTTTCCTCGGAAGCATTAAAAATTGGTTGTCCATTTTGCTGTTCATAATTGATGTTGTCTATAGACCTTTCTACCAGGTAACTTGTATAAATGGTACTCAATAAATCATAATTCCAACTTAAAAGAACGCTTGAGTCACTAAAAACGCCTGCCAATTCTATTGGTAAAGGAAGTTCTTCATATAAGTCTGGACTGGCATAAACGCTATTTTCGTTAATTATTATTGAACTTTCTTCGGGCAAAGCAACGGAAACTTTGTAAATGTAGTTTTCTCCGGCAGCCACTGAGGTGTCTTCAAACCCCCATCCTGCAAGCATAGCACCTTGAAAATTTTGCTCTGCCGCAAGGAGGCCAAAAGTAAACCGTTGTTCTAGTTCGTTATTTATGGCGGTAATTTTCCCCAATGTTCTGGAACTTGGAGCTGTGGTTTCAAATGAACTGCCATAAAGCGCTTGAGCTAAAACCGCAACATTCTGATCGTTATTTGCCAAGTCTGCCCATTCTTCTAGTGGTTTAGGTTTAAGTGGGGTGAGAGTTAATCGTTGTCTTTCTATGGGTACAACGGCTATGCCATTTCTAGAAATTGTAGCACGTTCAACCAAAAAACCATATTCATTGGCTCTTTTCCATTCCAATGGTTTATCTACAGCCCAGCGTAACATCACCTTTTCTGGGAGAGAACGGGTAATTAACTGAACTGATGCGGTATCTTGACTCCAAGCCAAGTTTGTTATTAATAAAACTATTAGTACTATTTTCTTCAATCTATTTATTTTTAACTTATAAAAAGTATATACTATAACTTGTTTACATATTCAATATCGTAACCATTCTGATAAAGATTTCCCGGTGTAGAATAAAATAATTGTGATTTATAATTACCAAGAGGAATTGCTGGAAATCCTTCTAATAAATAACGGTACGAATCATACTTAACCGCGTCTCCTTCATTATTTCCATATCTACTTAAAACTGTATTTCGTAAATGAAGAAAATCTTCTTTGTACTGATAAGGTAAATCATAAACGAAAGGAATTCTGTTTTTTACCCAATACGAATAAGGTTTACTTTCCACATTTGCCTCATACTGGTTAGAAATATAAAATGACCGGATTGGTGGTACTCCAAGAATATCTTCTTCACGATTGACCCGTATATTACCGTCTAGGGGATAATCTTCGTAAATAAGAGGATAGATTTTTTTCTTGTAATATTTGTCATCTAAAATAGCTTGACCATAAACTAGAGGTTGTGATGCCGTATATCTTCCACCTAAAATCTCTAATTTTTCTAGATATTCATAGTCAGCTACTTCAATTGACATGGAGTGCACATTTGCGCCAATAAAGTTGAGAAGGTTATCTGTAACGTTTAAGCTCCCCACCTTATCACCAAAAGTTGCATACTTACTAGTTTTAAAACTATATTCCAATATTGATTTGGGAGCACCATTTGAAATGGTTACTTCTGCAGCTTTTTTGTTGGATACAACTACACTACTAGATGTGTTCTTAACTTCTTGAGTACCCGAAGTAGGATCAAACCAGTTGGTGTCACCTGCCTCTTCACCTGATAAAACTTCTGTTTGCTCTACTATAATTTCTGTTTGAATATCTGCTCCCGGTGGAAATGCCATTAAGTTTAGTGTGTGAGTTGAGTTCAAAACCATTTCTGGCACATCATAGAACACAGTTGCTTTTGAACGGTCATATGATAGATTGGTGCGTACGCCTTGACCGTTTGAATTGGAAACAAATTCTGCTCGCATTTCAAAACCACTTTCGAAAAGATAATTTTGTTGTGATATCAACTTCACGTAGCCTGTATCAAACTCTTCGGGATGAAAACTCTTCTGTTCCAGAACAGGGTACATATAGGCGATATTTTCTAATGGTATATGGTCTGGTGCTTTGTCGGTCATAAAAGTAGATTCCGACCGCTCAATTACAGGTTGACCGTTTTCAACCATGGTTTGATAAGACCCTCCAATTTTTTCGTCGAAGCTAACCTCAACTACTACCTGTACCTCTTTTTCAGAAGGTAAAGTTGCTACTGGCTTGAAAGTGACCGCGTCATTGGTGTCATTCCATTCCAATTGGCCTTCAAGTTCGCGTCCTTCTGAAGTAACCGTAAAGTTTTTGAGTTGTATTTTAAAAGTGCGATTACCTTCGTCTAAATTTACGGTAAAATCGGAATTCGCAGCATAGTTAAACACTGCCTGTGGTGCTGCAAATACGGATACATCATCACTTGAGTGCCTTGGCGTTAAATCTGAAATTATTGGAACACCCACTGTGTTAGAAATGCCTTCTAATTCACATTCTTCACCCAGTTCTACTTTCATTCGCATTCTTCCTTCTACTAAACCACCTAAGATTTTATAATACATGCCTACATAGCCCTGTATGTAAACAGGGTTTGGGAATTGGCCTCGTAAAGCTGCAGCTACACCGGCTTCAGCTATTTTAAATTTACCTTTTATAAAAGCCAAGTCCACTTTTACACCAAATTCACCATAAAGATAGGCGTATACTTGCCCCATAGAGTACCAACCATTGTTGCCTACCGGGCCAGGTCTGCCTACGCATTTAGCATTTGGGTAATAGGCGTGCATAACATCGAACCCAGCTCCAATTTCTACCGAAGCGTAAAATATGGGCCAGTCAAAACCATAGCCATAGCCAAAGTTCATTCCAAAAGCAAAACCTTTACCAGAAACCAACTGGTTGTCTTTGCGTTCCCCTTTAAAAATATCATCGCCTAAAATTTTAGTAACTATAGGGTGCGGGCTGATATCTCCTGGAGGTGGTAATTTAGTTCCCGTCATAAAATAACCACCAACTCTAACTTGCACCCCAGAATTGAATAGTAAATCTATTCGTTGTTGAGGGGTTCCAATATACATATACCAGTCATTGGGTCCTGTATGTATTTTTGCGTAACCAGCTAAGTTGTTTGCTCCGCCACCTTTCACGGCAGATAAGTCCAAATAGAGTTCAAATTCTCCGTCAAAAGTGTCATTTACAAAATCTCTTTCTATACCTACATAAACACCTACTTTACCCGATGCGGCAACGTCATGAACAGGAATAGACTCTTGAGCAACACTCAAATAATTACCATAGCGCTTGTTTGCTGCTGCGGCACTGTTTCCTTCAAGGGCTTTTCCAACCTTACTAGCTGCTGCTCCGGTTTCAGCTAAACTGCCTCCGTCACCATCACCCATAATGGCACCTTCACCCATAAAACCAATTCGGTTTAACCCGCCATGGATATTGTATTCCATTTCTAAATAAGCTTTGCAAGAAAAAGAACCAGAATTTTGGGTTTGTATCTTAACTCCTGCTCTGATAGCTAATCCTGTATTTGCATCGGGTTCATACGTTGCCGTGCCAGGTTCAAAACCAGAAGCGTTTCCGCCCGTTTTTTTCATGCGGTTAGAGATGCCACCAACAAATGCTTTTAATGGTAGTTTGGAGTCTCCATTACCCTCTACATTATCCATCCAAACATCTACATTCCAATATCTGAACTCCGTTTTACCAAATATCGCGCGACCACCTACTTTGAAATTAGGATTTTTAAAAGTGGCTGATAAGGTACCATCAAACCCATCTCCATAAATGGGGTCGTCTTCCATGACTTTTAATGAGCCTTCTAAGGTGAAATTACTCTTGGTGTATTTAATGGCAATACCATCAATTTTTACCTTTTCAAATCTCCATTGTTGAATTTTTTCGCCATCGTTCAATTTTCCTAGAATATCCATGCTGGTGGTCGCATGAGAACCGCCATCGTCTAGGTTTATTTTTAAATCAAAAGAAAGACCTACTTGATTGTTAGGTGTTACTAGTTTTAAGTCTCCGATAGAAGCTGGGAAACCCATAAGGTTCATTTCTCCGTTGAAACCAAAAGCTTTAGCCTGAATTGCTTTTTTACCAGGTTCTGTTTGGAGTTCCAATTCTTGAAAGCTAATGCCACTGAATGCAAAGCCGTTTTTATCTTCTGGATCTGGAGTTTCTCCTTCTTTTTGATTTACTTTACCAGCTATAGCCAATTTACCCGTTAAATTAGCATGAGGATATACATTACCATCTTTAACATCTATACCTACGGTAGAATTACGCAATAATTGCATCTCCCCTAAAAAAACAGGGGCGGTATAACTACTGTTTAAAACGGCCGATAGGCCATAACCGTCTTGGGCTATATAACCGGCGTAGCCCATAGGTTCCTTTAGGATAGGCACGGACACATCTCCGCCAATGGAACCTCCGCTCAACGAATTTCTTGATAGGGAAATACTGACATCATCTATGGTAAAGGCCCATTTTCCAGCGGAACCTTCACCAGTTTTTAATACATTTTCGCCGAAAAAAGTTCCAGAAACACCTTGGCTGTCCAGTACTAAGTTTTTTGCCCCAAATTCTACACGCCCATTGGATTTTTTTGTGTTTTCAATGCCTTTGGGTAACATTACGCTTACTTCTTTGGCGTAAAAGCCACGCCATAATTTAAGATCTTCACCGGGGTAGGTTTTGTTATAATCTACTGGAAGTTCCATGTTTTCTGCGCTGCGTGTATCACTGAAATCTAGAGTTATATTTTGCATGTTAAAACCCCAACTTTTTAGTCCTACAACTTCAAACGGCGGTAAGTTTACTGTTGTGAAAATATCATTCCAACCATTGGCAGATGCTTTAAATGAAGCACCCACATAACATTTATTATTGACTACTTTTTCATCATCTTTAATTGAATATTGATTACCCGTATCACTACCACAGGTATAATTTCCATCTTGGTCTATGGGAAGTAGTACGTTACGTGAAACGCGTACATCACCTTCGAGACTTATACCCTTTAAATCAGAGCAGTTAAACTCTATAAACGATTGATCTGTGAAAGCACCTGTTTTAAGGTCAATACCCCCTTTTAAGGTAAGCAACCAATTGTCTCCTTGTATGGGTATGGCTTGGTTGCCTAAAAGCACTAATTTCATATCTCCTGACAGGCCACCGTCATGAGAGAGTTTTACGTTTTCTGCCCCAAAAAAGAGCTCACGCTCAATACCACGGTCTTTTTCATTTTTAAATTCTCCTTTTTCTGGAATGATCAAACGTGCCCAAATTTTTAATAGGGCATAGCCGGATGTAAATTTTACCTCGGTAATGGCCAATTCTACAGAATTATTAGAGGTCTGGTCTGTTTTTTTAAGTCCAACAGGAAGTTCTAACAACTCATTTCCTGTAATGATATCTACAAAATTACCAAGCTCAGCCACTGCATTTAAGGCATTTTTGGCATTATTTATTAGTTTGTCTACTGCAGGGTTTTGTTGAAAATTCTCTGCTAGAAAAGCCTCGTTAAATTCTGGTTCGCGATTGGCGAACGATACATTAAAATTTTGACTCTCAACTAATTTTTTGTCTAGAGAAGGAAAAGAGCGGAATACTTTTTCTTCTGCTTCTTCTATTTTGGGATTATCTGCGTTAGTTGGTCTAGGAGCTAATAGGGAACTCCGCATAGTGGCCAACTGCTGCAAGTGTGCTAACTGTTGGGTGTTTGCTTTTTTGAGCTTTGTGGTGTCTTTTGGATTTGAGGTTGTAGAGTCTTTTGAAACTACAAAGGTTTTTATGGAAGACGCCTCACTTGCTTCTATGGAAAAGTCATTTGGGTTGGCCCAAACGAAACCGTGCCAAAGAAATAGGATAATGTGTATGTAGTTTTTTCTCATACTACTTGTTTTGATGTCTTACTATTAGTTTCTTCAAGAGTCTAGTTTAGGTTCACTAAATATTATTCTCAGATACGGGTATCTTCTTTATCCAACTCGTTAATTATATAATCATAGTTTTCTTTAAACATTTTTGCTTCATCTTTTCTGTTAGGCTTTCTTATTGAAAAACTTTCAATTTGTTTTCGCAACCCTTGTTTGTATTCGAGATAACGAGCTATTTGGTTTCCTTTTTTAAGTAAGAATATCTTCTTGAAAGTTTGGATGGGGAACTGTCCACCTACTAATACTTTTAAGTTGTTTTCATAATCAAATTTTGCTACATACTGAGATAAGTAGTTGATATGTGTTATTTTAGAAAAATAGAATTCATTCAATTCATTAATGTGATTTGATAATTTTGTGCAATAATCATTAAGATCCTTTTCAGATTCAATTCTATATTCGGTGAAGGCCGAATTTGTATTTAATGATGTAGAGCCAACAGATAAAGTGAAATTGTTATTATAATATTTTTTAAGGTCATCAAACAACAATGATTCAAATTCAGACTCTAGAGAATCAATCTTTATCATATTTACTGGTAAATTCATTAAATATACCTTTCCGAAATTCTGACACCTTATTTCACTTTTACATTTGACTCCATTTACTAAAAGATTTATTATTAACTGGTCTTCTAAAATCTCAAAATCAGTTATGTTCTTTAAACCGATTAAAGAATTTTGAACTTCCTTAAATATAGACGCTCTATTCATTTTTTTAATTTATGTCAAGAAAGGTTTTGTCACCATCCCCATAAGCTTTATAAAAAGCTTTAGTCTTTATTTCATTTCCTTGAGTTATTTCACTTGGGAGACCTATGTTTAGGTCATCTGCCTTTTTAGAGTGTACGGGCTTATAACTCAAATACCCACCAACATTGTTTTTTGCAGCCGTTTGTCCAAGGGTATAACTTGTTCCTTTCCTTAATTTAGCATCTACTATTACCATATCTATTATTTCACCCTCCGCATCGTACTTTAGCCAAACTTGATCTGCAATAAAAAATTCACCCTTTTTAAGGCATGGAGGGGATAACTCTGGTAGACAAAATTGAACTTGACTTAATAAAAATCTATCATCCAAATCTGGAACCTTCTTTTTTAAAGCATTATACTCAGTTCCTGATCTTGTCTTCATTTTTGACAAAAGGTTGAGTTCAAAATCAGTGCCTTTTTTTGTAGCTGTTTTGAAAAAATTTGCTCTACTCCATTTGTCCCAGTTGGCGCTTTCTTTCGCTTTTTCGAAAGCTTTTTCTGGATTAGTTTTGAAATTATTCCAGATATCAATATCATCGACATTGTTTAATAAAGATTTTAAATCATCTGCCATAGACTTTGAAGCTAAATCTGCTTCTAATAGTTTGAGTAAATCGTCGTCCCAAGATTCTAAAATTGTTTGGATGTCAGCGTTTGGAGCTTCATTAAGCCATTTAGAAATATTTGAATAATTTGTTAAATCAGCAATATTATCTGCAGCATCAATTCCTATATTGACGGTTGATCCCAGCTCTTTTTGAATAGCATCATCTATACCAACTGCCATTTCAGAGCCGAAATCTATATCCAATGCATCGTTAAAGTCTTTTTTGGCGTCATCAAGATTATCGGCCATTGAAGAAAATAATGGTTTTTCATTTGCGGAAGAGATTACTTGGTCAGCGTTTTTAATTTCATATGACAATACAGCCCCATCATCACCTAGCTTAGCTACCACTGTGAACTTCTTGCTGTTCTTTACGTATAAAACTCCCCATTGTGCTATGCCTACAGCAGCAAACGAAACGGTATACAAACCTGCTTCCGTTTTATGTCCTGTGCTTATTGCGTAGACCAAACCAATTGCATCAGGGAGGATATCTGCTCCAATCGGAGATAATACTAGAGATGTAGCATCGAGCAAAGAAAATACAACTTGATGTTTGTTTATTTCCTCATATAAATGTTTCCCTTCTACAGCTTCAAAAGAACCGCCAAAAGTATATTCAAAATTGACGAAAATATCTAAATATTCTTCTTTGGCTTGGTGTAAATTTGTGTATGAAACCAGTAAATCCTTGTTGGTATTTGGGTTCAGGTATACTTCTCTTAGTAATACACCTTTTTTGCCTGGTACAGCCTCAAAATAATTTTCTGGCGGTGATCTATCGCCAGAACTGGCTTCTACCAAAGCGGTTTTATCTTGGGCGATACTACTTTCTAGTGATTCTTGATAGTCGATGGCCCATTCGGTTACTAGTTTTTGGTGGTCATGCCGTGCTGAAACGTATTCCCATGTAGAATCATAATCGTCCTTCTTCGGCTTTTTATCTTTTAGCTCTCTTCCTTTTTTTTCTTTATTCCTTAGCAATTCATAATTATTACTTTTATAAACTACTAACGATTGAATAAAAGGTAAGCCTCTAACATTTTGATTTGCAGTTTTTTCAACTAGGGAAATTTCTCTATTAGCTAAAATATAAGAGTATGTAATAGTGGCAGGTTTCTCAATGCCTTCATAAGCTCCAATAATATAGTTGAAAAGGTCTGTCTGGATTTTAAAATCAAAATAGCTTGTTGGTACAATTGTGTTTATTGACTGGGCAAAGCCCGCTTGCATACATTTTATTGTTGATACTACACCAGTTGTAGCTCTAATGAATGGGATTATAACAACTACATTGTCGTTGTCATTAGGCAATTCACTTGATTCTAACACCTTTTGTGCAAACTCATCGAGTGAATTTGAAGTCAATTGATGTGTGACTTGTTGGAATACAACATAAAAGTTAACCCCAGTCTTTTGTTTTAGGACATATAATTTGTCTTCTAAAATATTAGCCCTGTCGTCAAAAGCAGATCCGTGATTGACTAAGTGATAGAAATTACTTTTCTCTCTATACGTTTCGCTTAAAACATCTTCTCGCTTTAAATGGCTTGCCTTTAGATTTTTGACAGCGTTATCTATCCAAGATTGTTCTATTGTTTCTTTTTCATTAAAGATTTCGCAGAAACTTAAATCAAAGGGGTTACTACTAGGTGGAACATTTTCTTGAGAACAGCTTATATTGTCTTCAAAAGTAAAACCGTCAAAGGTAGAGTTTGGTTTATTGGCATTTATTTCATAGAACTTTCCAGAATAATATTTACTGCCGCCACAACCACCATAACTATAAAGATATACTTTGTCATCAGAACCTATGCCAGTTTGTAATATCGTCTCCATTGGAAACTTAGACCCATTGAGGCCCCCGTAATAATAACCTGAGAAGGAACCGTTTTCGAAAACCGCTTCGTAGGCTTTGCCATCTTTGGTAAATCCAGGAATAGTACCTAATGGCAAGTTTGTTAAATCAGGAGAATTGTCCGTTAAATGGCCAGTATATATTAAGTTAGTTCCCTCAACTTTTATTGGGTCCCAATTGGGTGAAAACCAGATTTTTCCAGCAATCTCTCCATCCTCCTCCTCTTGAAAAATATAAAACTTCAATGAAGGGTCATGAATTTGTGCCCAATGGGTATGCGGTAATTGGTCACCACTACCGTAATCCATTAACCAATCCGTGGCATCTTCATTAATGCTATACTCAGTAAACGGGTGCTGTAACGCAAAAATACCATGGCCTATTTCATGTGCAAGGGTTTTGCTTTTATCACCACCCTTATCTTCCTCATCAGGATTGCCCCCAAATACAAAGCCCATTTGGCGTTGTAAGGGCATAAACCCTCCAATAGAACGTGAAGGTTCTATGTCGTTAAAAACCAATATGTAATAGGTGTCGCTTTTATAGCCAGCTAATTGCTTCACTTTGTTTACGAGCATTTTTTGCTCGTCATTATAAGCTGCTGCCCAAGCGCTCTCTCCAAAATCAAGCTGTTGGTTTGCACCAAGTTCACTTTTATCAACCGAAAGGTTAAGGTTATCTCCAAATTGTATGTTAGCAACCGCTTTTTTAAAAATATTAGAAACGTTGGCCTCTATACTACCTAAAGAGGCACCGTTAACGGAAACCAAAGCTACTTTTATAGTTCTCTCGGATAAATGCCATAGGGTAAAAGCCCCAGCTGTGAGTTGTTTGGTGTTATCTTCTTTATCAGGTACTACGGCATAAATAGTTTCGTTTTCAAACGAAAATCTACCCGTTAGCGTTAAAGTGGCTTTATTGCCATCTATCGAGCTTGATATGGTTTCACCTTGTTTGTTTTTGAAGATAACATCAGAAGCAGCGTAGGTGCTGTTTTGAATATCTATATCAGCTTCTATTTTTGTGGTGGCACCATTTTTTACTGCGTGATGGGTGAGTGGGTAGTCATCACCATCGGCATTTTTTATGATTGTATACTCTTGTTTCAGTTTACCTATGTTGCCAGTGGGCATTATATCTATTCCGTAAGTTCCTTCTTGGTTAAAGGTTACCTGAATACCTTGTGCCGTTAAAGATTCTATTTGGCCAGTATTGGATACACCTTCTACATTGCCCGAGGTTACGGCTCCTCCAGAATCCATTGCTCCTCCTTCGGTTACTTGACCATCAGCATCTATATAGTAGGTTTTTCCTTCACTATCCGTTATGACCATATCATCACCTAAGGGCTCAGATTTAGTGGCTCCCGTATTAGGGTTGGTGATTACTACTTTTTCGTCTACGATTTTTATATCGTCCTTACTTACAGGCCAATTGACCTGTATTTCATCAAGATCGTTATCTCCTTCAAAAAATTCCCCAGTGGCATCTACCGCGTCTTCTACGGTATCAATGGCATCATCAATATCAATAATGTTTTTAAGGCTTGGGTCGTATATAGTTACTACAGTTCCTTCTGCTAATTTTTTATCGGTATTTATAAGTACGTTGGTAAATTTTACGCCAACCCTAATACTGTTTAGATAAGGAATGGTCACATAGCCTTTACCTGTAAAGTAGCCATTGCTACCACTAACTTCCAATACGTTAATAGGGAAATCTCCTGCAGTAAATTTGTCTCCAATATTAATATTGGCTAATGGTTCCTTATTGGATATATCAAAATCTGGAGTAATTCCACAATCATAAACGCTGGCTTCATCATCAGCAATAAAGGTGGTAAACTGTTTGATAATGCTCCAATCACTACCGGTAACTGAGCATTTTTTTTGAATTTGATACTCATAAACAGTACCTGCTTTTAAATCCCAAAGAGTAGTTTGGTTAGAGCTGGTCTTGTTCATAAACCACTCTGCACCCTCTATATTCTTCTGGCGGTATCGTATGGTGTATTCAGGTACATCTGTAGAGAAATCTTCCCAGAAAATATTGGCATTGGTACTCCCTTTTACCTCATGGTTCATACCAATGGGTAAATCACAACTACCTGCATAACTAAAGGAATAGATTTCGGTATATCCTTGGTTTTCGAACAGCCCTATTTCTTCAATACCCTGTTTGGCTTTCGCCTGAATACGCCACGCGTAATTTTTACCCGATAGGAAAAGTGGGTCTGCCGGTCCATATACGTACGTAGTTGCAGAAGTGGTGGTCTGGAAAACAGGAGGGGAACTTAAAAAAGCTGCTTGCGGATCTATTTGAGTATCCCAAATTTCCACAATACTTAATTCGTATTCTACATTACTGACGTTTATATGCCGTGGAGTCCACTGAAAAACAATGTTCTGTGGATTCGTTTCTTGTACGTTGGTTTTGTTTCTTGGTGAAACTAGAAAAGGTGGGTCATTTTGAAAAACAACACTAGTAGCGCAACTTCTTCGCGAAAGTCGGTTACCGGTAAGAACATCAAATACTTCAAAACAAAATGTATATGCGCCTTCTGGAATAGCCTTGCCGTATACATTAGGGGAAATACCCGTAATATTTTCAAACCTGAAATATGGAGCTAATTGTAAATTAGTTAGCACTAAGGGTGTACCTCCTTCTAGAAAAAGTTGCTCCGCACCAACTACTAAGTCGTTGCTTTGAAACTCGATACCACCACCTGAAAAATAGGTACGTAAGCGTATTTCACGATTAGCAACGTCAAAATCGTTTAAGATAATCTGCACGCGCAGAGGACTGCTTAGAGTACCGGCATCTGCATAATCTGAAAAATAGATGGGAGATGGCGGTGTTGCTTGTGGAATTACCTGAACGGGAAATGACTGGGAGTTAACAGAGAAAAAATTGAGTAGTAATACTAATAAAAAGAGTGAACGAATTAAAAAAGTAGGTAGCGGAAAGTTGGTAGTTAGCAATCGCTTACTATCACATATCAGCTCATTTGTAAAATGCTGCAGTTGTAACATGCTGTATTTCATATATTCTACCGCTCTATTTGACATTTACTATGCATTTTTTAATTTTCACTAACCACTAACCACTAACCACTAACCACTAACCACTAACCACTAACCACTAACCACTAACCACTAACCACTTAATTCTTATTGATGTACTTAAGCTCAAATAAGTCTGGATTCACCAAGTTCAACGATTTTTTGTAGTAGAAATCTATAATTTCATTTTCAAGGAAGTATTCCAATTTCTGTACATTACCTTCCGATTTTTCGAAAATTTCAAAGCCTTTAAGGGCGTTGGCTTCTTTAAATTCTTTTAGGAACCCACTAGGGTTAACGATGTCTTCTTTTGTGGTGTATTCAGCAAATTGGGTTTCCATCCATCGGTGGCCTACCAGTTTTTCCAAACGAGTTCCTCGTTCTTTTAGTAGGGCCTTATATTTTGGAGCCAAGGCTTTATCTCTAACCGAGTAATCATTAACCGCTTTTCCGTTTAACGGGTGTTTATCGGCTTCCAGTTTTTTGACCACAAATAACTTTTCCAGAGCCATATCAATTTTGGTCATATCGTCTTTAATAGATATTATTATGTTGTAAAGAGCATCATCATAAATAGCTTGAAAATCACCGTAAGCATAAAGCTCCTTTAGAAAGACAAGCGCACTTTCTTTATACTTTTCTTCGCGTTTCTGCTCTTTAACTATGGCTAAAAGTATTTTTAATTCGTCTTTTTTGAATTGAGGGATATCTGCAAACTGCGAGCTTCCGGACACATTGGTCAGCTGTTCGTTTAGTTCGGGAATAGTACCATTATAGGATACATTGCGGTATCGGAAACTAAGCGCATTTTCTCTGGTTCTAGATTCACGGTCGTTGACGCTGCGTCTTCCACGATCAAAATCTATCTTGAAATTATCGAAAGCATAACTGTAACCGAAAGTAATGGTAAGGTCCCGACTAGTGTTCAAATTTGAATTTCTAAATAGCATCAAGAAATTTAGGTTGAGGTTATGCTTTTTATACAGCGCGTAGTTGCTACCTAACCTGAAATTATACACATTGTTTTGTTGTTCCCCATTGGTGAAAGCGGTGTTTAAGAACTTGAGAAACTGGTGCGTAATTGTTTGTCAAAAAACTGCTTACCAATAGAGAGGGTTGGCCCTAAGGTCATGTTGTTGTCTTCTGCCACAGTGTTGTATGAAACATTACCTGCAAGTGAAATATTTAGTGCCTGTTTAGGATAACCCAATGTGTATCCCGCCATTCCATTATAGAATGAATTTTCACCTCCTTCTATGGTTTCTCCTTCTTGCTGGTTGGTGCTGTTTTGATAGACCAAGTTAAGGTTGGTACTGTGTTGTTTGGTCTCTGTTTTTTTTAGTAAGAAATTAACGCCCAAATTGGCATTTTGTGAAATCTGACGGTAATTAAGCGTGTCTACATTATCATAGGCACCTACTTGGTTGATGTAGTCAAATTGATCACGAATATTGGTGTAGGATTGAAAGTTGGAGTAGGACGCATTAAAACCTAGACGGTCAGAAGCGGTATAATTAGCATTGACTGAACTTACAATACGTTGTTGGTTTGATGATTTTGCCTTGTCTAGATTATCGCGCTGTAAACCGGCATTTACACTCAAGTTCAGTTTATTTTCAAAAATGGACTGGCTGGCGTTTACTGTAATATTTTCTAAATCATTATTGAAATAGTAGGCGCCCAAAGTTTTGTAATCTGGATCTATACGCTCATAACCTACACCTAATGTTCCGTTACCTGCAGGGTAATCAAAAGAAGCATTTAGGGCGTTGTAATACTGAGTACTTATATTTTCTTTTATAAGGAAAGATAAAAGGCCGGTGGAAGCAACATCCTCGGTTAGGCGTGTGTCTTCCGTAACTCCAGAAATAGCGTATTCTACGTGAATACTAGCTTTTTCAAATATCCGAAATTCTGATTCAAAAGAAAGTACCGCGTTATCTTTTGGAGAAATTCCTAGCTCCAGTGGAAAGGGGTTTTCCAGCGAATTTTCTTCATCGTTTGCTTTAAAAAGAATTACCCCCAATTTCATGAAATCAAAATCATAAGCAGTTTTTACTCCGTAACCCATACGCTTGTAGGCGGTGAGGGCTTGAGGCTGTTCTTCGTTGTATTCGGTAGCCTTTAAAAAGCGACCGTACATTCCACTTATTTGAAATTTTCCTTCGGGATTCAAATCAAATCCCGCTCCGCTAAATTGATGTCCTGCCAGCGTGTAAGGCGAAAAGGTCATACTTACATCTCCTAAATGAGCAGTTGCCCATTTGTAAGAAGGGTGAAGACTAAGTCTGTTAAAATTAAACGGATTTGGAAAATCGAACTCTTGGTTGGAATAAGTGAACGATAGGGGGATGTTGTAAACACCGGCAATGTTAAAATTCAAGCTACCCGTAAGATAGTAGGTAAGTGCTTGCCGGTTTGCAGTACCGTCATAATATACAGCATTTGCAGCAACACCGCCGTTATAGCGTAGCCATTTCTCTTTGCCCAATTGGTCAAAGTTGATACTTTGCGAAAAGCCAAGCGTACAACACATAAAAAGGGGAACTAGTAGTCGGTACAATGAATGGTGTTCTAAAAACGTTAAATGTAAGTTAAATAGGGAAAACTACTACAATTTTTTCGATAAACCGCAATGCTCTTTGAGCGAAATTTTGGCAGAAGAAAGTATTTTGTTATGGCTGAAATAGCGTCAAACCCTATGTATATTGACTTATCTAGGATTGCAAAAAAAACCGGATTTAAACTAATTTTTTTAACAATAATCTGGTAAATTCGTTAAAAAATAACAATCTCCCATTTTTGCCCGTCAGATTCAAAAGTTGTTAATTTTCTAAAACCAATAGCATAATGCGCTTGAAGCGAACGGGCGTTCGTTGCATCTATTTCGGTAATAATACAGTTGAAGCTCTCTTGTGTTTTAAGCTGCATGGTTTCGTACAGTTTTCTAAAAATTCCTTGTTTGCGAAAAGCTTTGTCGATACAAATTTGGCCCATAGCAATATAACTGGTTATTTGAGAGGGCATGGAATCTAATTCCTTGAACATGGGCTTGAGAACTTCAATTTCATCGGCGAATTTTGGATGCATACACAGGGCGTAACCTACAACGGCATCACCGGATTTAGCTATAATATGCGGGCATACATCATTCATTGCTTTTAAAACTTCAAAAGTATGTTCTACAGTTACAAAACCTTCTTGCTCTTTTTCCTGTAAAGAGATTGTAGAAGATAGGTTTCTTTGTTGAAGGTCAAGAATTTGTTTTAATTCTTTATCCGTAGATGCTGTGGTATATGTTGTCACTAAGGCGTAGTTTTTAGCCAATCAGTTCTTTGGCGTAATTGTTTTTTTGATGGTTTAGCATCTTCTTTTTCCATTAATGTCAAACTATAATCAGGGTTTGGTTTTAAAATCACCGTTGTTTTCTTTACAGCCCCAAAACGATTGAAAGTGATTTTTAAAGTGTCACCAACTTTTAGTTTTTCTATGTACGTACTAAATTGTTGTCCATCTGGAAAACCGCTGCCGTTAATATCAGTAATGATATCACCTTTGTCCAATCCTGCTATATAAGCAGGCGCATCCATTTTAGGGTTGGATTTAATTTCACCATGACCATCTCCATTCAAAGATACAGCAGCTCCAAAATAAGGTTCTTCTGAATTTTGTTTCAACGTAACACCAACGGAATTTAACAGCGAGCTGTAGTCCGGCATTTCACTTTTATAAATGTAATTGCCAAAGAAACCTTGGGCAAAATCATTTCCTGCATATTCAGCCAAGGATTGTTGTAGGTTTTCAACTGTATACGGTTTTTCGGTCTTTCCATGTTTTTTCCAGACCAGTTTCATATAATCATCCAGGTTAAGTTTTTCTTTACGTAAGGATAGGTCAAGTGCAAGACCTAATATACTTCCGTATGAGTAATAGGAAATAAACGTATTTTCTCTATTTACAGGGTCTACCGTGGTAGCTGCATCAACAAAAGGAGCTTGGTAGCTCATTTCAATAGGATTGAAAAATTGACGAGCAGGCGAGTTCCAGACATAATTGAAAGTACCTGAAATACCTTCCACATATTTTTCTGGTGATATAACCCCTGCCCTACAAAGAATAAGGTTCGTATAGTAACTTGTAAAACCTTCTGCAAACCACAATGCCCCGCTCATGTTGGCTTCTTCAAAATTAAACGGCTCCAATGATTTAGGGCGGATGCGTTCTACGTTCCATGCATGAAAAAACTCATGGGAAACCGTACCTATATTACCTTCCATGCCTCCTTCTGCCAAACTACGTGTACTCGTTAATATGGTGGAGTTGCGGTGCTCCATACCATCACCGGAAGCATTTGGAATGTAACAGGCCAAAAAGGTGTAGGTGCCGTAATCAAAATTGGAAAATTCGCCATAAACATCCTTTTGGGCAAGAACAGTTTTTTTCACGTTCTCAAAATAAGCATCCAGTTCTTCATCGGTGCCGTTATGATGCAATACAAAACGTATTTTTTGTTCCTTTCCATTATCCTCTACTTCGAACTCGCGGATGGAATGGTTACTGATTTCCGTAGGACTATCCATAAAATAATAGAGGTTGGTGGCAGAATAGGTCGTGCCGGAAACCAAAGGAAGTTGGGTGGCGACTTTCCAACCTAAATCATTTCGAACTTTAAAATCTACTTTAATTTTTCTCTCACTTAGTTCGGGAGCATACATAAACGTTGCAGGTATGTTCAAGTGCGCATGGGTTTCGTCTACCTGAGAATAAGTTCCGTCACCTCGGTTGGCGAAGAGTGTATAGTTTATGGTAATAGAACCATCATGACCAATTACTTGCCATTGGTACGGGTCTGGGCGTAAAACTTCCAAAGTTTTTCCTTTGCTGTCCGTAGCCTTAAAATTATATATGTTCTTGGCAAATTCATGTAGCGCATAACGCCCGGGTGAAGTACGGCTCATTCTAAAAGAGACCGTATCTGTTTTTAACTTAGGAAAGCTTCCTTTGATAACCGCTTCATGGTGAACGGCATTTTCAAAAGCTATCTCATAGCTATTGGTTTGGGCAGAAAGAATCGTGGTAGATACAGAAAGTAATAAGAAAAAATAGAATTTCATTAAATGTGATTTATTGGTATTTAATATACTAAAGGTATAATTTTCATGAAAAGAACATAGAAATTTGGGTAGCAATAGTAATGATTGGTTTTCCGAATCTTGGTAATGTTTTACTATTCATCCAAAGATGCTACATTTGGGGTTATGGTTAATTTTCCTAACAAACTGGCGAAAAAGCTAAATGAGAGAAGTGATGCGAATGCATTGCGAAGTTTGTCCGTATCTAATAAACTGACAGATTTTTCATCCAATGATTATTTGGGATTTTCCCGGGACTTAACTATTTCAGAGCAAGCGCTACATCTTTTGGAAGAGCATAATACTTTGCAAAACGGAGCAACAGGCTCGCGATTACTTTCAGGGAATCATCCACTTTATCAAATATTAGAAACTACGCTGTGTGAATTTCACCAATCGGAAGCTGCTCTGGTTTTCAATTCGGGCTATGATGCCAATATTGGGTTTTTTAGTTGCGTTCCGCAAAGAGGAGATATTGTTCTTTATGACGAATACATTCATGCCAGTATTCGTGATGGTATACGAATGGGCAATGCCAAAAGCTATAAGTTTAAGCATAACGACCTTGCTGATTTAGAAGCAAGATGTAAAGCTGAGTGCAAAAGTAATCTAACGGATTTAGAAATCTATGTGGTAACGGAATCTGTTTTTTCTATGGATGGAGATATGCCCGATCTAGTTGGGTTTGCCAAGATATGCGAAGCATATAACTGCAGGTTTGTAGTTGATGAAGCTCACGCCGTAGGGGTTTTGGGAAAGCATGGTGAAGGCTTGCTCCAAGAATTGAATATACATGACAATGTTTTTGCCCGAATTGTAACTTTTGGCAAAGGTGTTGGCTGTCACGGAGCTGCTGTTTTGGGCAGTACTATGCTAAAATCGTATTTGGTAAATTTTGCACGGAGTTTTATTTATACCACGGGACTTTCTCCGCATGCCGTTGCTTCAGTTTTATCAGCTTATAATTATTTGAAATCTCAGGGGCGTGAGTTAGAGCAGTTAAAACATATTATATCATATTTCAATGGTAAATTGGTTCGTTTAGGTTTGCAAGAACAATTCATTTCAAGTAATTCTGCCATTCATTGCTGTTTGGTTTCAGGTAATGATAAAGTGCGAGATACAGCTAAATCCATTCAGGAAAAAGGGTATGATGTTCGGCCAATTCTTTCGCCTACCGTTCCAGAAGGTCAAGAGCGATTAAGAATTTGTTTGCATAGTTTTAATTCTGAAAATGAAGTTGATGATTTGTTGGAGGAATTGGTAAGCCTAATATAAAATGAAAGAGAAATTCTATACGATAGCATCTTTTGAATACCCATCTGATGTTCAAATACTGAAAGGAAAATTAGAGTCTGAGGGTATCCCTGTTTTTCTTAAAGATGAGCATACCTTAAATTCGGATCCTATGATTAGTAATGCAATAGGTGGGGTAAAAGTGCAGGTATATACAGAGGATAAGGAAAAGGCTATTGAGATATATAACGAAATTAGAGCTTACGCCATAGATGGCAATGGTAATTTAGTTGTGTGTCCTAACTGTAAAATGCAAAAATCAGAGGTGTATTATAACAGAAAAGGAATTTTATATAAACTTTTTCCTTTTTTTGAGGAAAAAAAATACAAATGCCTACATTGTAACATGATAACAAAACCTCAATAGTATGCAGCAAATTTTTGTGACAGGAATATCTACCGAAGTAGGAAAAACTATAGCTTCGGCCATCATAGCGGAAGCACTTGAGGCTGATTATTGGAAGCCCGTACAAGCCGGTGATTTGGATAACACGGATAGTGACAAAGTAAGGTCGCTAATTTCAAATGATAAAACGGTTATTCATACAAGTCGTTACGAGTTGAAAACTCCAATGAGTCCGCATGCTGCTGCAGAAAGAGATGGGGTTAAAATAGACCGACTAGAAATAGTTGAACCGCAAACTGATAATTCTTTAGTGATTGAAGGTGCTGGTGGTATTTTGGTGCCCCTGAATGAAAATGATACCGTTTTAGATATTATTATGCCAACCTACCATGTTGTGGTGGTTTCAAGACATTATTTGGGGAGTATCAACCACACACTTTTAACGGTAGGTTGGTTGCAACAAAAGGGGTACGATGTTTCAGTACTCTTTAGTGGTAAAGCTAATCCGGAAACCGAAAATATTATTCTACATAAAACCGGAGTTTCGTTAATTGGGCGTATTGATGAAGAAGCTGTTTTTGATAAAGCAGTTATCAAAAAGTATGCAGATAAATTCGCGCCAATCTTAAAGACGCTTTAACCCCTATTAATCTATTCGTACTAGAGCCAAATCTACCTTACTTATGGTAAATTGGTATAATGGATTCCGTCCTTCTAAATTCTGTTGGTTGAAAATATAATATCCCGGCAATTCACATTGGTCTGTTCGAGAAACAATCGCTTTTCGAGACATTTCAAGGTAAGATGCTGTTTCATAAAACTTAAATGGCACTTGGTTGTGAGTTCGCAAATCTTCTTGTGTAAATAAATAAAGAGGCTCCTTGTTACCGATTATTTTTTGAATATCATTTGCGTAGGCCTGATGTGGTGCACTAGATGATGTCAATGCTTTTATAGGTAAGGCTACATGATTAAAAACTAATCTGCACATTACAATAAAAGTGATTACAAAAAGGTGTTTGGTGTACCCTATAGTTTTATGGTGGAAAAGAAGGACTCCTATAAGCAATAGCCCAAAAAGTGGCATAGTGAACTTCAAGTGTGGTAAAATAGAAAAATAGCTGACAAACGGAATGACCAGGCATGTAATAGAAGCTATTATCATCATGACCTTAAGGAAGGTGTGATATGTCTTGTGCTTCCAGTTGGTATCTCCAAGTTGAATGTATAAAGGGTAGGTGAGAATTGTTATCACCATGGGAAAAAACATATAGGTATAACGCATTCTTGCTCCAGGAGAAATCCAATAAACCAAAAAATTGGCGATAAAGGTAATGGCTAAGAAAACCAAATAGGGTTGAGCCTTGATGTTTTGTATTTGTTCTTTTTTCCAAATAAATAAAAGAAATAAGGTTGCTGGAAAAATAACGGCTAAAAAATTCAAAGGAAAGAAGAGTAGATGCTTTACAATTCCACCAAACCGGTCGCTAAGTAGGGTTCGTTGGTGTGTTAATCCCCACATTTCTGAAATATATTTGGTCAAATCCTCGTAACTTCCATAGGTGTAGAAATAGAGATATACGGCTGCTGTAGATAGTAAAACACTAAAAATATGTGGCCAAGAAAAAAGTAACTTTAAGTCTCTCTTGTAAAGTAGATAGATACCTAATGTTATTATTATAAAGGCGAAAGAGGCAAACCCCTTGGTTAAAAAGGCAAGAGTAATAAAGAAATAGGCAAAACCAAAAAGACGGTAGAAGCGTTTCTGTTCATAAAAATGAAAAACACTAAATATACTTAGAGCAACCAGTAGAGAATAAAAAATGTCAATTTCAGCGGTAACGGAAAAATAGAAATATAGGTCTGCGCAAATCAAATAATAGAAAGCACTTAAAATGCCAAACTTGACATTAATATATTTTCTTCCCATATAAAAAGTGAGAATACCCGTTAGCAAAAATGAAAGCGCGGAAGGAAATCTAAGCGCAAAGGTATTATACCCAAATACTTTTATGCTCCCTGCTAGGACTATATTCCATAATGGAGGGTGGTCATAGAATGTTTGGTTTAGAATGGTGGTAACTACAAAATTGTTGTTTAATAACATCTCCAAAGCAACCAAGGCGCGCCGCGGTTCTTCTGAATATAATGGGGCAAGGTGTAAATTATAAAATAAGGATATCGTATACAGAACACCAATTAAAAACGATAGCCGATATAGATTTTTGGTATTGGTCGGTTGCAAAAATCCGGCATCAAAAAACTTCATGTTTTACAGGTTTTTCTAGGCTAAAGATCAACAAAATACTTCAAAAAAAAGTTTTAATTCCTCATCTTTGCATTATGAAGAAGGCAAACGCATCAGAAACTCTAGTAACTGAAAGTCTATCTGTTAGAGATAGTAAGCATCTTTGGCACCCATTAACACAGCATAAATTGCACCCTGAAATGTTAGGGATTGTTAAGGCAAAAGGTGCTGTTTTGTATGACGAGAATGGAAAAGAGTATATAGACGGTATTGCATCTTGGTATACAAGTGCCTATGGGCATTGTAACGAATATATTACGGATAAGGTCTATGCGCAAATGCAAAAACTGGATCAAGTGGTGTTCAGTGGTTTTACCCATGAACCGGCCGTAAGACTTTCAGAGGAGCTCATTAAGCTGTTGCCGGAGAATCAAGAAAAATTGTTCTTTTCGGATAACGGTTCTACCGCAACGGAAATTGGTATAAAAATGGCTTTGCAGTACCATTTTAACCAAGGCAGGGAACGTAAAACAATGCTCGCTTTTGAAGAAGGCTTTCACGGGGATACGTTCGGAGCTATGTCTGTTTCTGGACTATCGGTTTATAATGGTCCTTTTGAGGAGTTCTTTATTGACGTAGAGCGAATAGATGTGCCTACCGATGAAAATATAGAGGAGATTCTTTCAGATTTAGAAACCAGGTTACAACAGAATCATATTGCGGGTTTTATTTATGAACCTTTGGTGCAAGGTGCTGCGGCAATGAAAATGCACAAGGCTGAAAACCTTAACCGCATTTTAAAACTTTTGAAAAAGCATGGTGTACTGACCATTGCAGATGAGGTTATGACTGGTTTTGGTAAAACTGGGAAACCTTTTGCTTCGGATTATATAGAGACCAAACCGGATATTATTTGCATGTCTAAGGCATTGACTGCAGGATTGATTCCTATGGCTGTTACTAGTTGTTCACAAGAGATTTACGATGCATTTTATAGTGATGATTTGGCAAAAGGGTTATTCCATGGTCATACCTATACAGGAAACCCATTAGCTTGTACGGCAGCTTTGGCCGGGTTGGAGTTGTTGCAATCGGAAGAGATTCAAAACAGCATTAAAAGAGTAATTTCCTCACACCAAGAATTTGATTCCAGAATAAAGAATCATGAAAAAGTGGCCCGTACGCGGCAATGCGGAATTATTTACGCATTGGACCTTAATGTAAAAATGGAGCGGTATGGTAATTTACGTGACCAAATTTTCAAGCATTTCATGAATAATGGGGTATTTTTGCGGCCTTTGGGTAGTACAATCTACATTTCTGCGCCTTACGTCATTACAGATGAGCAGTTGCAAAAAATATATACTACCATAGAAGATCTACTGAACAGTATTTAAATTTTCCGCTTGAAAGAACCAATATCCATTACCGCAATAGGCTCAATTTCTCCTTTAGGAAAAACATCTGAGGAGACTTGGGCAAACTACCTTCAAGACAATCACTTTTTTGAACAGAAAGCTTTTGGCGAAGATATGGAATGGGCCGCCTCATTGTCCAAAGATTCAAAACAAGAAATAGAGAAGCTAAAGAATTCAGATAATAAATACAAAAGTCTTGATGATTCGGTTTTGTTTGCACTGTATGCTTCACGAGATGCGATAGCTAAAGCAGGATGGAAGACAGGTGATGATTTCGGTATTAATATTGGGTCGTCCCGTGGTGCAACGGCACTCTTTGAAAAATACCATCAAGATTTTCTAGAAAATAATAGAACGGCAACACTTTCATCGCCCACCACTACCTTGGGAAATATTTCTTCTTGGGTGGCGCACGACTTAAAGTCAAAAGGTCCGGAGATATCGCATTCTATTACCTGTTCCACAGCGTTGCATGCAGTTTTAAATGGAGTGGCGTGGCTAAGAAGTGGAATGGCAGATAAGTTTTTGGTAGGCGGTAGTGAGGCGCCCTTAACACCTTTCACTATTGCCCAGATGAAGGCGCTCAAAATATATTCTCAGTATAAAACGGAGAATGGTTCCAAGGGTAATGAAGGGTTTCCTAGTCGTGCTTTGGATTTTAACAAAGAAAGAAGCACTATGATTCTTGGGGAAGGTGCTTCTGTAATATGCTTGGAGAAAGGAGTGAATGAAAAAACCTTGGCTATTATTGAAGGAGTAGGTTATGCAACGGAACCTTTACGCCATAACATTTCTATTTCTACGGATGCCGAGTGTTTTCAAAGCTCTATGAAAATGGCGTTGGGAGAAATAAATCCTGATGAGGTAGACGCTATTGTAATGCATGCCCCGGGAACAATTAAGGGTGATATATCTGAGTTTAAGGCAATTGAAAAAGTATTTTGTAACAAGTTGCCCTTTTTGACTACAAATAAATGGAAAGTAGGGCATACTTTTGGAGCCTCGGGAGCGTTAAGCATAGAATTGGCGGTCTTGATGTTGCAGCACCAACAGGTGATAAAAGTACCATTTGTTGCGGATTCTTCAGCACCAAGTAAACTCAGGAGAGTATTGGTAAACGCAGTAGGATTTGGTGGTAATGCAGTTTCTATTCTATTGTCACACAACGTGTAGTCCTCTTTCGAATTAGTTTAAGGTAAGATAATTCTTATCTTTAGTCGCCAACCTAACTTTTAGCTTATGGAACTAGGGTTCGAAATGATGACGTTATTCGAGAAAATCTACTGGGTCACTGCTGTTGTAGCATCCATATTTCTTATTATTCTATTACTGCTAACCTTTATTGGGGGTGAGATAGATGATATTGATGGGGATGTTGATGCCGAAATAGATGCGGACACGGGAATAGATTTTCAATTTTTATCCTTTAAAAACCTTGTTGGCTTTTTTACCATTTTCGGATGGTCCGGTATTGCTTGTCTGGATGCGGGAATGTCAACAGCGGTTACTGTACTTATATCAGTAATGTGCGGCTTGTTGATGATGTTTGCCATGGCCTCTTTATTTTATTATTTAGGAAAATTGCAGAGCAGTGGTACGTTAAAGCTAAAAAACGCATTAAACCAGATAGGTGAGGTGTATTTGACTATAGGTGCCAACCGCGCAAGTATAGGTAAGGTAAGTATAAACGTTCAAGGTACTTTACGTGAACTTGAAGCACTTACCAATGCAGATATAGATCTAGTGCAGGGTAATGTTGTCATTGTTAAAGAAGTTACCGCAAACGGAATTTTAATTGTTGAACCCATAAATAAATAACCAAATGTTACTAGTACCCCTACAACTTGCGGGAAGCGCCTCGTTGCTCGCCATTGGCTTTGCCATTTTATTCTTTTTTATAATTATTATATCGTTTATTAGGCGTTACAAACGTTGTCCTTCCGATCGTATTTTGGTCGTTTATGGAAAAGTTGGTACTGGAAATTCTGCCCGTTGTATTCATGGTGGAGCATCCTTTATTTGGCCTGTAATTCAAGATTACGAGTATCTGGATCTAACACCTATTTCTATAGAGGTAAACCTGGTTAATGCGTTAAGTAAGCAGAACATTCGTGTAAATGTGCCTTCTCGTTTTACCATTGGTATTTCTACGGAGCCGGGCATTATGCAAAATGCCGCAGAGCGTTTATTGGGTCAAGGTTTAGAACAGATTCAGGAGCTTGCCAAAGAAATTATTTTCGGACAACTTCGTTTGGTTGTGGCATCTATGGATATTGAAGAGATAAACAATGACAGAGATAAATTTCTGACTAATATTTCCAATAGTGTAGAATCGGAATTAAAAAAAGTAGGTCTAAAACTTATCAACGTAAACATTACGGATATCGTTGATGAATCTGGTTATATTGAAGCTTTAGGTAAAGAAGCGGCGGCACATGCAATTAACGCGGCAAGAAAATCGGTTGCCGAGAAAACTAGAGATGGTTCCATTGGTGAGGCAAATGCAGTTCAAGATGAACGTACACAGGTAGCGGCCGCTAATGCACAGGCGGTAGAAGGGGAAAACATTGCAAAAATTAATGTGGCTAATTCGGATTCGTTGCGTCGTCAAAGAGAGGCAGAGGCGGAAAGAACGGCAATTGCAGCAGAAAAAGTGCAAACGGCAAAAGCTTTGGAAGAGTCATATGCTGCTGAAAAAGATGCGGAGATTGCTAGAGCGGAACGTGTTCGTAGTTCACAAATGGCAGATATAATTGTGCCGGCCGAAATTGATAAAAGAAAAGTTGAGATTGATGCGGAAGCGGAAGCAGAGATGATCCGTAGAAGAGCAAAAGGTGAGGCAGATGCAATTTTGTTCAAAGCACAAGCGGAAGCACAAGGTCTGTTTGAAATACTTACCAAGCAAGCCCAAGGTTTTGATGAGATTGTAAAAGCAGCAGGCAATAACCCTCAAGATGCAGTTCTTTTATTGGTTGCCGATAAGTTACCTGAATTGGTAAAAACCCAAGCAGAAGCCATTAAGAATATTAAAATTGATAAAGTAACCGTGTGGGATTCCGGTGCCAAGACGGCAGACGGAAAAGGGTCTACTGCCAATTTTATTTCGGGAATGTATAAGTCGGTTCCACCTTTACAGGAAATGTTCAATATGGCAGGGATGCAATTGCCTGAATATCTGAAAGGAAAAGATGTAGCCGAGGAAGGTGAAGAAAATCAACAGTCCGCTAATTCTGAAAAGAAAAGCGATAAGAAATAATTCTTTTTCCATCCTATAAAACAGAAGCCTGTCGAGATATTTCGGCAGGCTTTTTTTGTGGTTGGAAGTATGATTATTTGGGCTAATTTGGAATTTCAATTTTAGAAAGGTTATTTTTACGGCGAGATTTCCAAAAAGACTATGAGCGAAACAAGACATAACTGGACGAAAGAAGAAATTCTTGATATTTATAATAAACCTTTAATGGAGTTGCTTTACGATGCAGCTACTATCCATAGAGAACATCACGATCCAAATACGGTTCAGGTTTCTACTTTACTTTCTATAAAAACTGGTGGTTGTCCGGAAGATTGCGGTTATTGTCCGCAAGCGGCACGTTACCATACAGATATTGAAGGTAACGACCTTATGAAAGTTTCGCATGTAAAAGCGCAAGCACTAAGAGCAAAGGCTTCTGGTAGTTCGCGAGTTTGTATGGGCGCTGCATGGCGTAATGTAAAAGATGGTCCAGAGTTTGATCAAGTATTGGAAATGGTACGTACCATTAACAAGCTAGATATGGAAGTTTGTTGTACATTGGGTATGCTAACGGAAAACCAAGCACACCGTTTGGCAGAAGCTGGCCTGTACGCTTATAATCACAATTTAGATACTTCAGAAGATTATTATAAAGATGTTATTTCTACCCGTGCCTTTGAAGATAGGTTAGACACCATAGATAATGTTCGTAAGAGTAATGTAACCGTTTGTAGCGGTGGTATAATTGGTATGGGCGAAGAAATAGAAGATCGTGCCGGAATGCTAGTTGCTTTGGCCAGTTTAAATCCACAGCCAGAGTCAGTGCCAATCAATTCATTGGTGGCCGTAGAAGGTACGCCAATGGAAGATATGGACCCTGTTTCTATTTGGGATATGATTCGTATGGTAGCTACTACGCGTATTGTTATGCCAGAAACGCAAGTGCGTTTGTCTGCGGGTCGTACGGAAATGAGTAGAGAAGGACAGGCTATGTGCTTTTTTGCAGGTGCCAATTCCATTTTTGCAGGAGATAAGTTGTTGACTACTCCAAACCCAGATGTGAATGAGGATATGGAGATGTTCAAACAACTAGGTTTGAACCCGCAAAAACCCTTTACTAAAGTTTCTCAGCCTAAAACGGTAGAAGCGTCAGAATCTAAGTTGCAACCTTTGGGCGAGAAGCCAAAATGGAGCCGTCCAGGGCACAAGATTGAGCGTAACGAAGAGGCTAAGGCAAAGAGTAAAATGGTAGATTAATTTAATTTTAAGTAAATCTTTACTTAAGGTTAATTAAATTTGCGGCTTAAATCGAATTCTGTTTCCATTGAAGCTAGCAGCCATTCCAAGGGTATCAACAATTACCAAGGAAGATTTTTTAGAACATTATTTTAAGCCGCAGAAACCTGTGGTGATAGAGCGTGCCATAGAAAATTGGCCCGCTTTTGAAAAGTGGAATCTAGATTATATTAGAGAGGTTGCTGGTGATAAAGAGGTGCCGCTTTATGATGATCGGCCGGTGAACCATGAAGATGGTTTTAATGAGCCTCATGCCAAAATGAAGATGTCCGAGTACGTAGATCTTCTAAAGTCTAAACCTACTAAATACCGAATTTTTCTTTGGAACGTTTTGAGGGAGGTGCCATTACTTCAACAAGATTATGAGTTTCCTGATTTTGGGCTCACTTTAAAAAAGAAGTTGCCAATGCTCTTCTTTGGCGGAAGGGATTCATACACTTTCATGCATTATGATATAGATATGTCCAATATATTCCATTTTCATTTTGAGGGAAAAAAGGAGTGTATTTTATTTGCCCCATCCGAAACCAAACACCTTTATAAAGTACCTCATTCACTAATTACGCACGAGAGCATAGATTTTGAAAATCCGGATTATGATAAGTGGCCGGCGTTGCAGTCGGCAAACGGATTTAAGACGGAACTTAATCATGGCGAGGTGCTCTATATGCCGGAGGGATATTGGCATTATATGAAATACAAAACTCCTGGTTTTTCTATGAGTCTTAGGTCTTGGCCAAAGAACCCTATAAATTTTGCAGAGGGGCTGTATAATGTTTTCATAATGCGTAATTTTGACATCTTAATGCGAAAAATACAAGGTCAGAAATGGATAGACCGAAAAAATAAAAAAGCCATAGAGCGAACTGCTAAAATGGTGTCTAAATAATTTTTTTGATTATCTGTTTCCATAAAAAAAATACTATAAATGAAATTCTACATTCTATCCATTTGCTTACTCCTTACGACTACTTTTCTTTCTGCACAGGCCTATGAAGGTAGGGATGATCAAAAATTTCAAGTGGGAGCCAATTTTCAGGGCAACGGTACGGGAATTATGACTTCGTATGATTTTGGTTTGGGTGAAAATATATCTATAGGCGCTACGGCAACGTATCTTTTGGGTATTGATGAAAGTGTGTCTGCAAGCACTTGGGATCGGTTTGATACAAAAGCACGTTTTAGTGCGCATTTAGGAAATATAGTAGGTCTTAGTGATCAGGTAGATATTTACCCTGGATTGGATTTAGGTCTTAAGAATTTTGGTTTTCATACAGGCGCACGTTATTTCTTTTCTGACGGTTTGGGTATCTATACGGAAATTGGTTTTCCTATAGCTAAATATAAAATTGAAGATCTAGAACCGGCCGAAAAACTACATAACCAGTTTATGGTGAATATTGGCGCCGTATTTAACTTTCTGTAAAAGGAAGATGAGTGCTATGGCACGAGTTCCTTTAGTTTTTCATAGACCAAATGACTCTCCCATCCTCTATATAAAAGATAATCTGCTAACTTTTTCTTTCGTTTTAACGGGTTGGATTCATTAATTTGTTCAAGTCTTTTCTCGGCTAAGGCATCTAGCGTGCTTAGGTAGGTGTCAGCATCTATTTCTTTAAGTGCGGTGGTAATGTTGTATTTGGAGATGTTTCGTTGCTTCAGCTCGCTTACAATGCGTTTTTTTCCCCATTTTTTTATTGAAAATTTACCTCTAGCAAAGCTTTGGGCAAATCGCTCTTCGTTCAAAAAATTTTCATTGATCAAATGCACCACAATTTGGTCAACGGCTTCGGGAACCATACGCATTTCTCTAAGTTTGGTAGCCACCTCTTTATGACAGCGGTCTTGATAAGAACAATAGCTTTCCAGTTTTCTTTTGGCTTCCTCTATTGAATAAGCTCTTTGTTCGTTCATGTTAGGGGTTAGTTCTGCTTGGAATTGTGTTGGACAAAAATACAATTTGAAGTATATGATGAGGCGTTTAAATAAAATTAAAAGGCACAAAAAAAGCGACCCTCGTTGCTGAAGGTCGCTTTTAAAAATTTTAATATATGGTTTTACCGTCTTTATCTTTAAAACGATATTCAAGATACGTATACGCATCCCTAGGTTGTATTTTAATCCATTTTTTGTGTTCTAAAAACCACTTAGAACGCATGGAAGGAAAGCCTTTGGTAATGTAGGCTGCGATAAACGGATGAATGTTAAGTGTAATTCCGTTATCTTTTTTAGGTCCTTTTAACAACTTTTCAAGGTCGGCGTTAATTTTGTCTACCAAGACTATTGGGGCTTCTATTTCTTTCCCACTACCATTCGGATTTTCCTCGGTGGTCTTGATATTCATTTCTGGACGAACCCGTTGTCTAGTAATCTGTATAAGTCCAAACTTGCTTGGAGGCAATATTTTGTGCTTTGCACGGTCATCTTTCATCTCATCACGAAGATGGTCAAAAAGTTTTTTCCTGTGAGGTGCCTTTACCATATCAATAAAATCGACTACGATAATACCACCCATATCACGCAAGCGCAATTGTCTGGCTATTTCTGAGGCAGCTAAGAGATTAACCTCTAAAGCAGTGTCTTCCTGATTTTTGGCCTTATTGGAACGGTTACCGCTGTTAACATCTACAACGTGTAGTGCTTCGGTATGTTCTATGATAAGGTACGCGCCTTTGCTCATGCTGGCGGTACGGCCAAAAGAAGTTTTTATCTGTCGCTCAATTCCGTATTTTTCAAAAATAGGAACTGACGAATTATACAGTTTTACTATGGATTCTTTTCCAGGTGCAATCTCTAGCACATAATCTTTTATTTGCTCGTAAAGGGTTTCGTCATCTACATGAATTCCTGTAAAGGAATCATTAAATATATCCCTAAGGATAGAAGATGCCCTATTGAGCTCAACCAACACTTTTGAAGGCGTGTGAGCCTTGTACAATTTTTTACACATTGTTGACCATTTGGCCAACAAATTTTCTAGGTCTTTGTCTAGTTCCGCTACTTTTTTGCCTTCGGCCACTGTTCTTATAATGACTCCGAATCCTTTTGGTTTAATACTTCTTACGAGTATTTTTAACCTTTCTTTTTCTTCGCTGCTTCCTATTTTTTGAGATACGGAAACACGGTCAGAAAAAGGTACCATAACCAAATAACGCCCAGCTATAGAAAGCTCGGAGCTAATTCTTGGTCCTTTGGTTGAAATAGGTTCTTTTACGATTTGAACCAATAAAGACTGATTGGCTTTGATGACGTCTGTAATTACGCCATTCTTGTCAATGTCTTTTTCGAATGGAAAGTTGGCTAATGAGTAATCCGTAATTTTATTGGTACTCACGCCCTTTATGAATTTTAGCATAGTGGCCAATTGTGGCCCAAGGTCATGATAATGCAGAAAAGCATCTTTTTCATAACCAACGTTTACAAAAGCTGCGTTTAGACCGGTTACGGGCTTACGAACCTTTGCTAAGAATATGTCACCAACGGAAAAATCGTTGTTGTCTTCTTCTTTATGCAATTCAGTGAGCTTTCCATCTTTTAAGAGTGCAAAATCGACGGCATCAGAACTAGATCTTACGATTAATTCTCTATTCACCTGAATGTATTTGTATTTGTAAGCTTAGTTGTATTAAGCAAACAAATCGATTAAACAATATTTGAAACGAACCACAATAATTCGCCGAGATTTTCTGCAATCTCTATGTCAATGAACGTATGGGTGAAAAAACAAGCAAAGGGGTTGAAAATTTTCAACCCCTAGCAATTATTTCTTCTTGTGTCTGTTAGCTCTCCTACGCTTCTTGCGTTTGTGGGTAGCTACCTTATGTCTTTTTCTCTTCTTACCACTCGGCATAAAATTCTACTTTAAGTTAGTATATTTATTTTACTTGTACGTTGCTTTTGACACCTTCTACAAAAACCTTGGCAGGCTTAAATGCAGGAATATTGTGTGCCGGTATTTTAATCGTAGTGTTCTTGCTAATGTTTCTTCCAGTCTTTTCGGCTCTAGTTTTAATGATAAAACTACCGAAACCGCGAAGATACACATTGTCTCCACTTTCCAAAGAAGATTTCACCTCTTCCATAAAACTCTCAACTGTAGCCTGTACGTCTCCTTTTTCAATTCCCAGCTTGTCTGAGATTTTCGATACAATTTCTGCTTTCGTCATCTTTCGTGTTAAATTTTCAGTATAATTTTTTTGGGATGCAAATATATAAATTAAAATTAATCTTTCGTGCTAAAGGGTTAATTTTAAGTCGTTCACCATCACTTTTCAATTTAAGGCTATTCTTGGAGTCGCATATCGTTTTGGAAACCGTTAATTTCGTGACATAGCAATTGTATAAATGACCTTTTCAGAGAGAATTCTTATTTGGTACGAAGAAAATAAAAGAAGCTTACCCTGGAGGGGTACAAAAGACCCGTATAAGATTTGGCTTTCGGAGATAATGTTGCAGCAAACACGGGTAGTACAAGGTACTCCCTACTATCTTAAATTCATTAATAAGTACCCTGCGGTTTATGACCTGGCAAGTGCTTCGGAAGAGGAGGTTTTAAAGCTTTGGCAAGGTTTGGGCTACTATTCAAGAGCAAGAAACCTACATGCTACGGCCAAGATGGTTGTGAGTGAATATGGGGGTAATTTTCCTGATACCTACAAAGAACTACTACAACTCAAAGGGGTGGGAGACTATACGGCAAGTGCCATATCTTCCATTTGTTTTGATAGGCCCGAACCTGTAGTGGATGGTAATGTTTACAGGGTTTTGGCGCGTTATTTTGGAGTTGATTTGGCTATCAATAGTACAGAGGGTGTTAAATATTTCAAAAAGTTAGCTAGAGAGGTGATGAATGCCGAAAACATTTGTGATTACAATCAGGGAATCATGGAATTCGGTGCAATTCAGTGTACGCCTAAGAATCCAAATTGTGAGGAATGTCCGTTAAATAAAAGTTGTGTAGCGCTTCAAACTAATAAAGTAAGTGAGCTTCCCGTAAAATTGAAAAAGACCAAAGTCCGAAATCGATATTTTAATTATGTAGTTTTTATATCCGAAGCAAATAAAACTATCCTTGAGCAACGAAAGGGTAAGGGAATATGGCAGAACTTATGGCAATTTCCCTTAATAGAATCTAACGAAAGCCTTTTAGACGATGATTTTAGAAAGAGACTGAGTGCTTTTTATTACAAGTTGGAATTTATTTCAGTTTCTAGGTTTAACACTGAAGCAGTTGTGCATAAACTCTCTCATCAACATTTGTATACAACATTTTGGATTATACGTGTAAAAGGAGATCTTGAAAAAGGAGTTTCGTTTAAGGAAGTGGATAAATATCCTGTTCCCGTACTTATTGCGGATTTTTTAAATCGCTTTAAAAATTCATAATTTTAAGGGAGTTGTTTAAGGTTGCATTACTTTCTATTCGGTTATAGGTTAAATTTAATAATCGTAACAGAAACACATGACCTTGAAGGCTAAAAAACAAGTATATTTGTAGATTCAAATTGCAAAAATTAGGATTATGAGCGGTACGTTAAATAAAGTAATGTTGATTGGCCATTTAGGCGATGAAGTAAAAATGCATTATTTTGAAGGAGGAGGGGCTATTGGTCGCTTTCCTATTGCCACTAATGAAACCTATACCAATAAGCAAACCGGAGAACGCGTTACCAATACGGATTGGCATAATATTGTGGTTAGAAATAAGGCTGCGGAAATATGCGAAAAGTATTTAAGTAAAGGCGATAAGGTATATGTTGAGGGGCGTTTAAAAAACCGTCAATGGCAAGGTGAGGATGGCAATACCCGCTATAGCACTGAAGTTCATGTGCAGGATTTTACATTTCTTTCTACAAAGAAAGAAAGTATGGCAAATCAGCAATCTGGAGGGCAACAAGCAAAACAAAACAGCGTTTCTAATACAGCTAGTAGTTCCCAAGCGGCTCCTTTAGCTAGGCCTGATCAAGATGATGATCTTCCGTTCTAAGAAAAAATTATGTATTTTTAGTAAACCACTAGAAAATGCAATCCATAAGTATGACACAAGTAGAATCAGACCATTGTATTTTTGAAACATTCCCAAACTTTGCATGCTCAGACATGGAGCAGAGGTTTGTTCTGGAATTAGATTCACAAACAACCGTTTTTCACTAAATTTCTGACTGTTGGACCCTGACCCCCTTAGTTTAGTGCCTTCTTTTATTACCGTTGCAGGTGCTTTTGCGTTTGAAGTTACAATTCTAGTTGTGCTATTAATGTCATCTGCACTAATATCAGGTGCGGAGGTTGCGTTTTTTGGTCTTTCCCCTACGGATGTGAATGAAATTGCAGAAAAGAAAAGTGTACGCGGTAATATTATCGTTAAGCTTTTGGAGAGACCCAAGAAGCTTTTGGCCACCATTCTTATTGCAAATAATGCCATTAACATAGGTGTTGTATTGCTGTTCAGTAACATAGGTAATTCGCTTTTTGCTAATGTTGAACTAGATTGGGTTCGTTTTCTTTTGGAGGTGGTGGTAGCTACCTTTCTAATATTGATGTTCGGTGAAATTTTACCAAAAGTATACGCAAACCGAAATCGTATAGCGTTCGCCCATTTAATGTCTTACCCGCTTAAGGTTCTCGATTTTTTGTTCAGTCCGTTAAGTCTGCCAATGAGGGCAGGTACTCTATTTATGTACAATAAGTTGGGTAAACAGAAATCAAATTTAAGTGTAGACCACCTTTCACAAGCCCTAGAATTAACGGCAGACGGAGACACTACCAAAGAAGAGCAGAAAATTCTACAAGGTATTGTTACGTTTGGTAATACAGATACAAAGCAGGTAATGCGCCCGCGTATAGATATTTTTGCCGTTAGTGAGGATATGAAGTTTCTTGAGGTTCTGGAGGAAATAAAAAAACACGGTTATTCAAGAATTCCTGTTTTTTCGGAGAATATGGACAATGTTCTGGGAGTGCTATACGTTAAAGATCTATTACCTTATATAGATAGAAAGACCTTTAATTGGATGACGCTTATTCGTGAGCCCTATTTTGTTCCGGAGAATAAAAAACTTGATGACCTTCTTTTGGAATTTCAGGAAAAAAAGAACCATTTGGCCGTTGTTGTAGACGAGTATGGTGGAACTTCGGGCATTGTTACCTTGGAGGATATTATAGAGGAAATAGTAGGAGATATTAGCGATGAGTTTGATGATGAAGACTTAATATTTTCAAAGTTGGACGACTTTAATTATGTTTTTGATGGTAAGACCGCGTTGAAAGATTTTTATAGGGTCGCTAAAATTGAAAATGACACTGAATTTGAGGAACAGAAGGGAGAATCCGAGACTATTGCTGGTTTTGTTCTTGAGATAGCGGGAAGTTTTCCAAAAAGAGGGGAGACGATTACCTTTAAAGACTACCGGTTTATAGTAGAAAGCTTAGATAAAAAGAGGTTGAAACAAATAAAAATAACATTACCCCAAGATGTACAGATATAGTTTGTTTCTTTTAGTAATATTCATGTTAGCTGTTGGTTGTAAGGAAGATGTCTTGCCGAAACCTAAAGCTCAGTTACGTTTAGAATATGGTGCGCCTACACAAGGAGAGCTGCAAACAGATTATTTTTCCTTTACCTATAATACCCAAGCCAAAGTTAAAAGTAAAACAAAGACATCCTTGGTTTTGGGGTATCCTGAGATGAAGGGCGAAATCTACATTAATTACAAAAAAGTTGAGGGCAATGTAGAAAAGTTGCTTTCCGATGCTCAAAGGTTAAGTTATGAGCATTCAGTAAAGGCAGACGGTATTTCGGAGCAACCCTTTTTGAATGAAGAAAACGAAGTTTACGGTATGTTTTATGAGGTTACGGGTAATGCGGCTTCTCAAGCACAATTCTATGTTACTGATAGTACGGATAATTTTTTAACAGGGTCTTTGTACTTCTATACTAGGCCTAATTATGATTCTATTTATCCTGCGGCGGCCTATCTACAGAATGACATTCGTGGAATTATGGAAAGCTTAAGGTGGAAAAAATAGTTTGTCCTAATATGGTGCTGGAGTAGCTTGGTTTTCTATTTCCTAGTAAAGCCGCTTGTTGTCTGGAATTTAGAATTTCAAATTTTTAAAATGAAACTTTAATCGTTTGGGTATTTGAACAAAATTGAAATTTATATTTATTTTAATGTGAAATATTTATTTTTTGATTTGTATTGCAAAAATAACGAGATTAGAAGTTTATTATGATAGATTTGTATTATTATACTTACAAATTTTATCGCAATTTTTAATATTTAATACCACCGAATGTCGTTACTCCATATAATCCATCGGCTAAAAGAAGTTAATAGTTTAACCAAGCATGAGCAATTGGTGCATGGTGTTATTGAGGCTTTGGATTCCGGTGAGCTTTCTGTGGGTGACAAGCTGCCATCTATCAATAAAATGGTAAGTGATATTGGCTACGCTAGAAAGACTATAGTTAAAGCTTATGAGGAGTTAAAGGAGCGAGGTTTAGTAGAGTCTAAGAAACTAAAAGGATATTTTATTATAAGTGATGAAACTAAGGTAACACTTAGAATAGCATTGCTTTTGTTCTCGTTTCAACGGTTTCAGGAAGACTTTTACAATACGTTTAGAAAAGAGCTTGGAAAGCGCTATCAAATAGATGTTTTTTTTCATCATAACAATGTTTCGATCTTTGAGACAATTTTTAATAATATACGGGGTAAGTACGGAATGTATGTAGTGGCTCCTATCCCAGATAAGGCAATAAGACCACTTCTTGAGACGATTGAACCTCAAAAACTTTTGATAGTTGATCGTTACTTGCCAATGCCTGAGGAGTATTCATATATATCACAAGAGTTTGAGGCAACTACTTTTGACAAACTCGTAGAATTGCTTCCTGAAATAAGAAAGTATAAAAAGATAGTACTTTTCTACGCAGACAATAGAGATTACCCAAGGGGCATTCTAATGGCGTTCCATAGGTTTGTTGCGGACTATGGGTTGAACGGTGTTATATTGGAAGACTATATAGAGGGTTCACTTGAGAAAGATGTAATCTACTTCTTTATTAATGATGCGTCTCTTTGGGAATTGCTCAAAGATTGCCATAACTCTGGTATGATAGTAGGTGAAGATGTGGGGGTTTTATCTCATAACGATCATATTATTAAAGAAATAGCTTTTGGGGGTATCACAACAATTTCTACGGATTTCAAAGATATGGCCACTTTAGCTGCACAGCATATTAAAAACAATGTGGTATCGCAGGTCATTGTTACTTCAAAACTGTTTAAACGTAATTCTTTATAAGGTATTCAGTATAGGTGTATTGTAAGTTTTAGCCTGTTAAATTTGAGTATAAGTATTTTTTTAGCCTTATTATTAAGTATTTCTCAATCTTGATACTAGAATTTTATTTTTCATATCAAAAAAATCATTATTTTTGCTTTATAGCATAGAGTAGCATAGATTCTGTTAATTTTGTTAATGATTCGTTTATTGATATCCTTTATTTTCTAGTATTTTTAAAAATAAAGGCGGTAACTTGGTCATAAGCATCGTTAAAGTGCAATTATGTGATAATATGTTTAATGGTGTTTTTTGTCTTTCTTAACACTAGGTATAGTGTTGGGTTTGGTTAAAATAAGATTACTAACTCAATTTATTTACTAACTTAAACTACTCATTATGAACCAGAACTTTAAGAGATTAAATAGGGTTCGATCACATGGTTTTGTGCTCGCGGCTTTATTTTTCTTCAGTGTTGCATCTTTGTGCGCACAAACTACAATTTCAGGTACAACTTCTGATGACCAGGGTGTCTTGCCAGGCGTAAACGTCTTGGTGAAAGGTACAACTGTTGGAAGTGTTTCCGATTTTGATGGAAACTATAGTATAGAGGTGCCGGAAGGTAGCTCTACTTTGGTATTTTCCTATGTAGGATATTCAAAGCAAGAAGTGGCTATTGATGGCCGAACAACAATTAACGTTACAATGTCTGAAGATGCCCAGGCTCTTAGCGAGGTAGTAGTGGTTGGGTATGGTACTCAGAGAAAAGCAGATCTGACCGGTGCTGTTGGGTCCATAAGCTCTTCTGATATTGTGTCCAAGCCAATTACTAGTCCTGACCAGGCTTTGGCAGGTACTATATCGGGGGTTAACATTACTAACCGTAGTGGTGATCCAGGTGCACCTATAAGTGTATTGATTAGAGGTGTGGGTACAGCAGGTAACACGGACCCTCTTTGGGTAATTGATGGTATTCCTATCGTACAAACAACTAACATTACTGTAAATACTTCTTCTACTACAGATTCTAACCCGTTAGCCGGTTTAAACGCTAATGATATTGAATCCATAGATGTTTTAAAAGATGCAGCCTCAACGGCAATTTATGGGTCTAGAGCAGCAAACGGTGTTATTATCGTTACGACCAAAAGAGGAAAGAGTGGAGACGCTAGAGTGACTTACAACGGTTATGTGTCAACGGCTACAACTAGAGATAGAATTGATGTTCTTGATGTAGAACAATTTATTGATATTCAAGGTCAATTAGGTAGGGACCTTTCAGAGTTTTCGGGAAGTCCTTATGTAGATTGGCAAGATTTGATTTTTAAAACAGGTTTCATTCAAAATCACAACGTAAGTGTCAGTGGCGGAAATGATAAAGCTAAATATTTTATTTCCGGTGGATTGTTAGATCAAGATGGTATAGAATTGGGTCAAGGGTTCAAGAGATATTCCTTAAAGGCTAATTCGGAAATTAATGTTGGTAAATACCTAAAATTTGGAGAATCTATCCTTTTGAGTCAGACTGATAGACAAGTACAGAGTGAGCAGGGTATTTACGCCGGTTTTCGTTCAGCACTGAATGCACCATATTACCAACCTTATGGTAATGGGGCTTTTGGATATAATGATTCTACTCCAGAGACTAGGGGTAATGGAATAACAGCTAGCAACTATCTTTTTAATACGGATGACAGGTATACTAGAACAACTTTGCAAACACGTAAGGTTTTGGCTAGTTTCTATGGTGAACTTCAAATTTTGGATGGATTAAAGTTCAGACCTTCATTAGGTATGGATTACAATGTTGGGGTTGGAGACTATTTCACATCAGATGCTGTTTTGAATAACTCAACAGGTTCATCTCTTTTAGTTTCGTCTAGACCAATTGAATTAACTTTGACTTCATCGGCTACATTGCAATATGATAAGTCTTTTGGTGATCATAATATTGGAGCATTATTTGGTTTTGAGCAAACGAAATTCAGATTCGATAAGCTTAGAGTACAAGGTAGAAGTCTATTTAATGAGAATTTTGCATCAACGGGAGAAGTTGGTACGGTTGGAGCTGCTAATGAGGCTGATCTTTGGACACTACAAGGTTGGTTAGGAAGACTTACTTATAATTACAAGGGTAAGTATCTAGCTACGTTTAATATTCGTAGGGATGCAACTTCTAGGTTTTCTCCGGATAATAGAACAGATGTTTTTCCTTCCGTATCATTAGGTTGGAGAGTTTCGGATGAGTCATTTTTTCCAAAGGACGGTGCATTTGACGATTTAAAAATTCGTGCAGGTTGGGGTCAGTCAGGTAATCAGGCCTCTCCCACAAATTTCCCATATTTAAGCTCTGTTGATAGTAATATCCGTTATGTTATTGGTGATGACCAAGGAACTGTTGTTGCTCCTGCCCCTACAATTTTTGCAAATCAGGATTTATTCTGGGAAACAAGTACTCAGTTTGATATAGGTGTAGATTTTAGTTTGTTTAATTATAAATTGACTGGTACGTTTGATTACTATAATAAGGTAAATGATGGAGTTCTTATAGGGCTACCGTTACCTTATGTTTCCGGTTTTTTCTTATCTCCGGATGCTAATATCGGATCTATTAAAAACTCAGGTATTGAGTTATCACTTAACTACGCAGGTGAAGCTGGTGATTTCAAATATTCTATTGGAGGTAACTTTACAACCAATAAGAATGAAGTTACAGATTTAGGAGAGGTTACTCAAATTATTACGGGAATTGGCGGGTCAAGTACGCACCGAACTATAGAAGGGGAAAGTCTTGGTCATTTTTATGGGTATAAAACAGATGGTCTATATCAAAATGATGCTGAGGTTGCGGCAGCTGTTCCAGATGCAAACGGAACCCCTTCTCCTGGAGATATTAGATTTGTAGATGTCAATGGTGATGGTGTAGTGAATGCAGAGGATAGAACGGAATTAGGAAGTCCTTTCCCTGGGTTCTATTATGGCGCAAATTTTAATGCAGGTTACAAAGGGTTTGATTTTTCAATTAATTTTAGAGGAGTTGGTAATAAACAAGTCTATAACTCTGCTAGAATTGCGTTAGAAGATTTGAGTTCTGGGAATAATTTCAGTACCCAGGTTTTAGATCGTTGGACAGGAGAGGGAACAGCTACTTCTAGTTCAAACCCAAGATTAACATTAGATGATCCTAACGGAAATAATAGATATTCAGATCGATGGATTGAAGATGCAGGGTATTTGAGAATTCAAAATGCGCAAATAGGATACAATCTTCCCCAAGATTTGTTAACCTCTTGGACAAACGATATGATTTCTAATTTTAGAATATATATTGGTGCACAAAACTTGGCAACGTTCACTAAGTACTCTGGTTATGATCCAGAAGTAGGTAGAACTCAAAGTTTCCAAAAGGGAGAATTTACATTGGCCACGGGTCAAGATGGTGGAGCATCACCATCACCTAGAATCTTTCAGTTAGGGCTATCCGTTACGTTCAATTAAGTCTAAAAAATTATAAAAAATTATGAAAAAAATAATTATATTTTTCGCATTTGTATCGCTGTTAGGAGTTTTCTCCTGCGGTGATCAACTTGATCTCGAGCCTCTGGATCGTGTCACTACAAATCAGTTCTATAAGACCAGAACGGATTTTGATGGAGCTGTTTTTGCATCGTATTCTTCTATTCAAGATTTCTGGGGTACTAGTACGGAAACTCTTGGCGAACGAGGTGAATTCTGGAAGATTTCCTTGGCCATAACAGATGATGTAGCTGCTGATGAGGTAAACGGGGGTAGCTCCAGAGATATTGATAATCTTTTGCTTCGCTCAAATGACGTACCGTTTGGTGCAGTATATACTCAAATATATGAAGGTATTTATAGAGCAAATATTGTAATTGAAAACCTTGATGGTGAAAATGAGCTAACTGCAGAAGACAAGACTATAATTGGGGCGGAAGCTAAATTCTTAAGAGCTTGGTTTCATTTTCAAGCTATGAAGATGTTTGGAACCCCACCTTTAGCTCTGGATATTAGAACCGATATTAATGATCAGGCCAGACCTAATGCAACACAAGAAGAATTATATGCCGCAATATTGGCGGATTTGGCTGAAGCTGAGTCAGGGCTTCCTGTTGAGTGGGACGGATCTAATACAGGTAGGGTAACCTTGTGGACGGCTAAAGCCTATATAGGAAAAGTAAATGTTTGGAAGAAAGATTGGCCTGCGGCAATAACTGCTTTGGAAGAAGTAGTAAACTCAGGACCTTACGTTTTGGTTCCAGACTACGAACAATTATTTGCATATACCAATGAAAATAATTCAGAATCTATTTTCGAAATTCAATATGGAGGTCCGTTTTCAGATGATAACCTTTGGGTATTTGATGATACACACTCAGAAGATTTTAAGGCTTCTCAAGGTACGGCACGTGGGAATTATTGGGATGCTGCGGGAGGAGCGCCTGGTGGTAAAAATGGGCAATGGGTTCCAACCCAAGACTTAGTGGATGCTTATGAGGCAGGTGATGAAAGATTGGCGGTTACTGTGTATCAAGATGGTGATATGTATTATTCTTTTGATGGAACGCGTTATGAAATTCCTTATGATCCTGCTTGGTCTTCGTCAGGGTATACTTTGAAGAAGTATAGAGGAACTTTAAATGCTGTAGTAGGTAACTCTTCTGCTAACGGACAAGTGGATTTTAACAATGAGCGATGGTTTAGATTTGCAGAGGCCAAATTGTTATACGCAGAGGCCTTAATACAAGGGGGTGGTGATGTAGGTCTTGCTTTTGATGAAATAGACGATATACGTGATAGAGCGGGATTAGGCCCTGTTGATCGTTCATTAGACCCTATGGATGCTCTAATGCAGGAGAAAAGAGTAGAATTAGCTTTGGAGCCGCATCGGTATTTTGATATTACAAGATGGGGTATAGGAGCTGAGGTTTTTGGAGCGGCTTGGGATGATAAATACAATGTATTTCCTTTTCCACTTACGGAAATTGATAGATCTAAAGGCTTATTGATACAGAACCCAGGATATTAATGGTTTTCTTTTAAGGTTTTCCTTAAAAATTTAATGTAAGAAATTCTATTTAGAGTTTATTCTAAATAGGATTTCTTCTTGTTTATGGTCGTCTGTAACTCTCAAAATGCTTATGTGCTTGGTTAGGTAAGATTGATAGATCTCTTGCTAAACCAATATATTCCTGATAAATATAGAGGTTAAAAGTAAAGTGTTTTAATTAGCGCTAAACGAGGGAAATGTCTTACGATTGGGTTTTATTATTTGTATATTTCAAATGTTTTAATCAGAATAGGGTTTCTATCAAGAGAGAACTCATTCTGGAGTTTGAAAAAATAGCATTGTTTTTATTATTTTTTAAGCTTATGAATCAGGTGTTTAGAAGTTGATTATCACGATTTTTCTTTGTGGTTTTTCTGATAGAATGTATCTTTGGTGAGTAGCATAGTATATCATAGTACAATAATAAGTTGATATCTACCGTTTTCCTACAATTGATGAAGAGGGATTTAAAATTTTCAACAATATTTTTTGCTTAAAATAGTGAAGTAGAATATCGTTAAATACTAATAATTACCAGCCAATATAAAATAGATGACTGCAAACACGAACTCTATAACCGCCCCTGAATTAAATATTATTGGAGCGGATGATAATTTTCAAACCACTCTAGAAAAAATATACGATCAAGACGGTACGGTCATTTACAATTTTGAAGTATCAAGCAACGAGGAGCGAATTCCTGAACCAATAACTCTGCAGTGGAAGGTTCCAGCAATTAATGTAAAAGGGGTATGGAAGCCAACAACTGATTTTAACAAACGTATTCAGGCGGACTGGGAGCTGGATAATATGGAGTCTAGAATTTCTATTGACTCTCCTGTCATTTCACTTTTTGGTAACAGTGACGAGAATATCCTAACCTTTGCTTGTTCCAATGCAATCAACAAATTGGAGATGAATGCGCGCTTAAGAGAAGAAGATAATTGTTTTTATTGCCACATCACTTTTTTCACTGAGCAGCATTATCCACTCAAAGATTTTAAAGTTCAGTTAAGATTGGATAATCAAAATCAACATTTTTCGGATAGTTTAAAAGCAGTTTCATCTTGGTGGGAAACGTTTGAGGAGTTGAAACCGGCGTATGTGCCTGATATCGCAAAAAAACCATTGTATTCTACCTGGTACCAATTTCATCAAAATCTAGAAGTAGAACTTTTGCTTAAGGAGTGCAAACTAGCTAAACGCTTAGGTTATGAAGCTATTATTATAGATGATGGATGGCAAACCTTTGATTCAAATAGGGGTTATGATTTCACGGGAGATTGGAAACCGGACCGAATTCCTGAAATGGCCGAATTTGTAAAGAGTGTACATCAGACAGGAATGAAAGTAGCTCTCTGGTATTCTGTTCCGTTTTGTGGCGAAAAATCAAAAGCATTCAAACTTTTTAAAGGTAAATTTTTAACAGAAGATCATAGGTGGGCACCCGTTTTTGATCCACGCTACCCAGAGGTAAGACAACATCTCATAGGTATTTATACAAATGCGGCCAAAGAGTGGAATCTAGATGGTTTCAAACTTGATTTTATAGATGATTTTAGGTTTTATAAAGACACGCCTACCCAGCTAGGACCAGATGCAGATTATGCTTCAATTAATGATGCGGTTGACCGTTTACTGACAGATGTAAAAGAAGCGGTAACGGCCATCAACCCTGAAATTTTTATCGAGTTTAGACAGAAATATACTGGGCCGGCAATGCGTAAATATGGAAATATGTTCAGGGCTTTTGATTGCCCAGGAGATGCTACCATGAACCGATTACGTATTGCGGATATACGTATGCTCGCTGGTAATACCGCCGTACATTCGGATATGGTTACTTGGCATGAAGACGAGCCTTTGGAAATTGCTGCACTTCAAGTAATCAATACACTTTTTGGTGTTCCTCAGCTCTCAATTATGTTGAGCGAAACACCAGAGGAGTATATAAATATGATTGGTTTTTACACAAAATACTGGAATGAAAATGCCGATGTTCTTATGAACGGTGATTTTCTTCCTTCAAAGCCTCTTGCTAACTACCCTACAAAACGAGTGTCTAAAAATGGACATGTAATTATTGGGGTTTATGATACTTGGGTAATTGAATTTAATAAAGAGAATAAAATTATGGATATATTAAATGGTCAAATTGCAGACCATATTGTCATCCGAAGCACAAAAGATTGGGGTGCTTATCGTTGTAAGATTTATGATTGCCAAGGAAGTTTGATAAGGGAGGATAATGTAGTATTTTCGAAAGGTATACTTGAAATTGAGGTTCCTGCCTGTGGAATCATTAGAGCCGAGAAAATATAGTAGAATTCAAATGACGGAAAAAGAAAAAATGATTGCTGGTCAGCCCTATAATCCACATGATAGGGAATTGGTAAGAGGTAGGTTAAACGCAAGAAGGTTAATGCGTGAAATTGAATCAATACCTATGGATAAGGAACGGCAGCGCAAGCATTTTTTTAAAGAGTTATTTGCTGAAACAGGAAAGAATTTCTACATCGAAAACCGTTTTACATGCGATTATGGTTTTAATATTTTCTGGGGAGAAAATTCCTACGCTAACTTTGATTGTATTATTTTAGACGCCGCGCCGGTTTATATAGGTAAAAATGTAATGATGGCACCAGGAGTAAAGTTGCTCACGGCTACCCATCCTTTAGAATTTGAAGCCCGTAACTCAGGGATAGAATATGCAAAACCAATTCGTATTGGAGATAATGTTTGGATTGGGGGCGGAGTAATTGTTAATCCGGGTGTTACCATTGGTAATAATAGTGTTATTGGATCGGGTAGTGTTGTTGTAAAGGATATCCCTGAAAATGTAGTAGCGGTGGGTAATCCATGTCGTGTACTAAAGAAAATTGACAACTAGTGGTCTTTTAATTCATTGCTCCTAACCAACTCAAAATTTCAAATACATGCTCTCAATTGTTTCTTTTGTAGGTTTCACGCTTTTAGTGGCTATAATTGCTTGGTATGCTACAAGAAGTACCAATGAAAAATCTGCTGATGGTTATTTTCTTGCTGGCAGAAGTTTAGGGGCGATTACCATTGCAGGTTCGTTGCTTCTAACTAATCTTTCCGCAGAACAGATTGTTGGGTTGAACGGGCAAGCGTTTACCGAGGGTGTATTGGTTATGGCATGGGAAACTTTAGCAGCAATAGCCATGATTATAACAGCCGTATTCCTGCTTCCTAGATACATGAGAGGCGGTATAACGACGATTCCGCAATTTGTAGAGGATAGATTCGATCATGGTACAAAAGCCATTCTCACGGCCTTATTTTTATCTGGTTATGTAATTGTGGTAATTCCATCAGTACTTTATTCTGGGTCTTTGGCTTTTAGCACTATGTTCGATTTACCTAGTCTTTTAGGGCTTTCGGACACGGTTACTTTATGGATTTGTGTTTGGAGTATTGGTATTATCGGTATTATATATGCAATTTTTGGTGGATTAAAAGCTGTAGCGGTTTCTGATCTTATCAACTCTATAGGGCTTTTGATTGGAGGTCTTCTTATTCCTGTTTTTGGATTGATGGCTATTGGAGACGGAAGTATTTCCGAAGGTATAAGTGTACTTTGGAAAAGCCACCCTGAGAAATTCAATGTAAAAGGAGATGTAGATGCCTCAATACCTTTTGGGACTATTTTTACGGGAATGATGCTCGTACAGATGTTTTATTGGGGTACGAACCAGGTTATTTTGCAACGTGTTTTCGGGGCGAAAAATTTAAAAGAAGGTCAAAAAGGGGTTATACTTGCCGCATTAGTAAAGTTTTTAATACCAATAATTGTGGTATTGCCGGGTATTATTGCGTGGCATATTTTTGAGGGTAACCTTGATAATCCAGATCAAGCTTACCCCAAACTGGTAGCCAGGGTACTTCCTGCTGCATTTACAGGTCTTTTTGCTGCAGTGCTTTTTGGTGCTATTCTCAGCTCTTTCAATAGTCTTTTGAACAGTAGTGCCACCTTATTCGGGTTTGACCTTTATCGTCAATATTTCAAGAAAAGCGCTAATGAAGTTGAAACCGTAAAAGCGGGGAAAATGTTCGGTCTTGTGCTGGGCATTTTAGGAATGTGTGTAGCCCCGTTGATTGCCAATGCTCCACAAGGACTGTTTGCATGGTTACAGGAGGCTAACGGTTGTTATAGTATTCCTATTTTAACCGTAATTGTAATAGGTTTCTTTACCAAACGCGTTCCGGCTATAGCTGCTAAAATTGGAGTTATTTCAGGGGTTGTTCTGTATTCCATAAGTCAGTTTATCATCAAGCCTTATTATGTGGATAGTGCGCTTGTCGAGGCAGCACAGAACGGAATAACGGATGCCAAAGCATTGAGTGTAATACAAGCGGAAGCTTATCCACACTTTTTACACGTGATGGCCATTTTATTTGTGTTGAATATTATAATCATGTTGGTTATTGGAAAACTTTATCCAAGAGAAACCGATTATAAGCCAATGACTACCGATGCTGTAAGTGTTGAGCCATGGAAATATGCATTTATTGTAGGGGCAGCTATCACTGCATTGGTACTCAGTACCTATTTGATATTTTAAAATTGAAGGACAACACCCAAGGTTCCTGGACCAAAATTAAGGTTCCAGCTCATTTTTTTAGCTTGGTCGTTGTATTTTTCATTATACTTTTTATCTAGGTACCGGTCTATAGATTCTACTGTAGCAACACTAATTGCTAAGGCAAAAACAAAATCACTTAACCAATGCTGGCCATCCCAAATACGCGAAATACCGGGTACGGCCCCCAAAGTATAAATACCTGCCTTTACCCATGGACTTTTAAATTGTTTGCCAATGGCATAGGCGTTTGTAAATGCTAGTAAGGCATGTCCTGACGGAAACGAATGATAATTTCTATTGGAATTAAACGGGTCAAAAGTGTCCTTTCCTCTTTCTGCTACGGGTCTTGCACGACCTACCGCAGATTTTAAAACTTGCTGTAAAAAGCCCGCTGAAGTAGCGGATGCTATAAGAAGGACTCCTGTACGGCGCAGTTTTTCGTTTTTGGTAATCAATCCGGCCAAATATACTCCGGAAGTTGCTAAATAGTTGTTTTCAGGACTACCATAGAGCTCTCCGTATTCTCGTATAATCTGTGGTACACCTTCTTTTTGTCTCTGAATAAATTCAGAAGTATTGTCATCAAAAAGATAAACAGTTCCAGTAGCCGCTACTACACCTCCGAATTGAGCCCATTGCTGACCGTTCCAGTGAAAGGGCCTGGTATAGGAATAGCCAACACCTTTAAACATATTTACAAAATCGTATTTGAACATGTCCCATCTTTTTTCAGGTACTGGTACGATGGAGTCTTGAGCATAAGAACCAATCGTAAAGATGGTAAGGAGTAAAGCAAGTGTCTTTTTCATAATAATTGCAAAACTAGATTTATTCTTTAAAGCTTCAATGTTTAAAGACAAAAAAATAGACACTATGGTGTGTATTTATACTCCGCTGGTCAGGTCACTTCCTGTTAATTTACGAAATAAAGGAATACGAATATAAATATTACGGGTTATGAACGATTGCGCACTTCCTCTAAAAATAAATTTCTTGCGCAAGTCTAAAGGTGTTGGCGTGTGCATCTACAATAGTTTTAATGTCAGGAGAATAGCCTCCGCCCATGCTACACTGAACGGGTATTTGCATATGATAACAGGTTTTAAGCACAAAAGCGTCCCTTTCTTTGCAGCCTTCGACACTTAGTGCTAATGTTCCCAGTTTGTCCGAAGCAATGACATCTACACCGGAGAGATAAAAAATAAAATCGGGTTTTTCTTCAGAAATTAGTTTGGGTAAGGCCTGTTTTAATACAAACAAATAATCGTCGTCTCCAGTATTTTTTGGTAATGCTATATCTAAATCGGACTGTTCTTTTTTGAAAGGATAATTGTTGGCCCCGTGCATGGAGAATGTAAATACGGAGGGGTCGTTCTGGAAAATTTCGGCAGTGCCGTTACCTTGGTGAACATCTAAATCTACAATCAGTATTTTTTTGGCTAGTTTTTTGGCTTGTAAATACCGAGCTCCAATAGCTTGGTCGTTCAACATGCAAAAAGCCTCCCCACGATCAGTGTAGGCATGATGCGTGCCACCGGCAATATTCATGGCAATCCCATTTTCAATTGCAAACAAGCACGCTTGCATAGTACCATCTGCTATAATTCGTTCTCGCTCTATTAAGTCTTCCGTCAATGGAAAACCTATTTTCCGTGCCTCTTTGGGTGGGATTTTTATATTCAATAAATCGTAGAAATATTCTGGGTCGTGAACGGCTACAATGTATTTGTCATTGGGTATTTCCGGTTCAAAAAAGTTGTCTGGGCTACAAGTGCCTTCGTGTAAAAGTTGTTTAGGTAACAACTCATATTTAAGCATTGGAAATCGGTGCCCTTTTGGTAAGGAATGATTATAAATAGGGTGATACGCAATCTTGAGCATATGACAAATATAGGAGGTCTATTTCCCTTTTGAAATCAAGAAGTACTAAAATGAGATAAATAAGCCTTTAAAGAGGGAAGTGGGTTAGGCCACTTTTTTAATCAGGTCAAAACAAGGACAGCGTCCGCATCTTTTGCTCTCGCTCTTTTTGAACTTTTTGCAGCAACTGGACTTCACTTTAACTTCTCCCGCTAAAGCTTTTTCTACCTTGCTTTGGAGAAGCAAAGCATCTTTTTGTTTTTTCGCTTTCTTTTTAGCGGATTTCTTTTTCTTTGACACCTGCTTGAATTCTGAATATGGGCAAATGTAGTTATTTTAAATAAATCTAAATAAGGTTGAAAAGTTAAAATTGCTATTTGGTTGCTCTTGAGTTTATGGATTTAGTGAATTTTAACACATTGGTATGGAGTGGTTTAATTGAATAATAGCTTTTCTTTGATTGATTTCCTAGTAAAATGATAGGATAAATAGGCTTTTGTCTTTGTCAATCTTTAGTGTTCTTTTATCTTTGCCGGTTCTTAATGGAGTTGAAAAGAAATTGAATTGTAAAAAGAAGCATTTGCAATGAAAAAGGGAAGGGAGTTAAGCAAGAAAATTAATCGCAGAGCGCGCATTTCTAAGTATGTTATCTATAAAGAGACTTTAGTTGATATTGGAGAGCAATTTTGGTCCTTTCTAGGAGCGTTCATGGGAATTGGTCTTATTGCTCTGTTGCAGTCTTTTTACTTACCGAAGATTGAAAATGTACTTTTGATCGGTTCTTTTGGAGCTTCCAGTGTATTGATATATGGAGCCATAGAAAGTCCGTTGGCACAGCCTCGTAATTTTATTGGAGGACAATTATTATCTGCTTTTATTGGTGTTACGGTGTATAAACTTCTGCCAGACATAATTTGGTTGACAGCACCTTTGGCCGTTGCTACATCTATTGTGGTTATGCAGGTTACTAAAACCTTGCATCCGCCTGGCGGGGCAACTGCTCTAATCGCAGTAATAGGTACGGCAAAAATTAAGTCGTTGGGTTATTTTTATGTGGTTTCGCCTGTATTAATGGGGACAACTATACTTTTTATTACCGCACTTATTTTTAATAATATGACTAAGAATAGAAGATACCCAACTAATGGTAGATTCGCGCGAGTCTTAAAACGTAACTTCTTAAGGGGTAAAAGAAGTTATACTACCTAGTAATGAAGAAGCTTTTAAGATATTTTTCTATTTATGCAGTTTTAACTGAATGCGTTTTCTAGCAACATCTACCTGTAGTACTTTAACTATAATTTGTTGATGTAGGCTAACATGTTGGTTTACATCTTTTACGAAAGTATCCGATAAATTGGATACGTGAATAAGACCACTTTCTTTTATACCAATATCAACAAAACAGCCAAAGTTGGTAATGTTGTTTACAATACCCGGTAATAATTGACCCTCCTGTAAATCGGTAATGGATTTTATATTTTGATTGAAAGTAAAAACCTTGGCTTTCTCACGACGGTCAAGACCTGGTTTCTCAAGCTCCTCTACAATATCTTTAAGTGTGGGTAAACCAATGGTTTCCGTACAATAGGACTCTAATTTCACGCTTTTTAAGGCACTACTGTTCCCTATTAATTCTGTAATAGGAATTCCTTTGTCCTTCGCTATCTTATTAACTATGCTATAACTTTCTGGGTGTACAGCAGAATCATCCAGAGGGTTCTTGGCATCTTTTATCCGAAGAAAAGCTGCTCCTTGTTCAAATGCTTTTCCACCTAAACGAGCTACTTTTTTTATTTCCGTACGGCTTTTAAAAGCTCCGTTCTCATTTCTATAATTTACAATGTTCTCTGCTAGTTTTGGTCCAATACCGGAGACGTAGCTTAATAAGGGAACACTTGCTGTATTGATGTTCACGCCAACGGAATTTACACAACTCTCTACTACGCTATCCAAGGAAATCTGTAATTTGCTTTGGTCCACATCGTGTTGATACTGTCCTACGCCAATAGATTTAGCGTCTATTTTTACAAGCTCGGCCAATGGGTCTGCTAGCCGTCTTCCGATAGAAACAGAACCTCTAACGGTAACATCGTAGTTGGGAAATTCTTCTCGAGCAATTTTTGAGGCGGAATAAATGGAGGCTCCGGCCTCGCTCACAACAAAAACTTCAATAGGATTTTTAAAGTGTATGCGTTTTACCAAGTGTTCGGTTTCACGAGATGCTGTTCCATTACCAATGGCAATGGCTTCAATTTTGTAGGCATCGCACAGCGAACTTATTTTTTTTATGGCTTCGGTATCCTTGTTCTGTGGGGCATGCGGATAAATGGTCTCGTTATGTTCTAAGTCTCCTTGCGCACTTAAGCAAACCACCTTGCAGCCCGTTCGGAAACCTGGATCTATTGCTAGAATTCGCTTTTCGCCTAAAGGGGCACCCAATAGAAGCTGTTTCAGATTTTTAGAAAATACCATAATGGCATCGTCATCTGCTTTTTCTTTAGCGTTCTTGAGAATTTCGTTAGATAATGAAGGATAGAGTAGACGTTTATAAGCGTCTGCAATAGCCAATTCAATTTGAGGCGTACATGAATTGTTGGATTTTATAATCCGGTCTTCAATCCGCTTAAGCATATCATCAGAATCTATCTCTATTTTTACGCGAATAAAATCTTCGTTTTCGGCACGTAAAATGGCTAATAAGCGGTGAGAAGGACATCGTTTTAGAGCTTCGCTCCAATCAAAATAATCACGGAATTTCTGTGCTTTTTCATCATTTTTTTTGGTTGAGATAACCTTTGTAACAATTAGTGCACTGCGCTCCAACTGGTTTCTCACCTGATTACGAATGGACATACGTTCATTGATCCATTCGGAAATAATATGCCTAGCACCTTCTAAAGCTTCGTCCGTATTGGCAACTTTACTATTGGTATATTGATGCGCAGCCGATTCAATATTCGTATGGTTTTGGGCCATTATGATTTTAGCCAGTGGTTCCAATCCATTTTTACGAGCGGTTTCCGCTTTGGTCTTTCGTTTTTTCTTGAATGGTAAATATAAATCTTCAAGGGTAACGAGGTCGTCAGTTTGTTCAATTTTAACCCGAAGCTCATCAGTTAACCCCTCTTGTTCCTCAATAGCCTTTAGAACTGCTGTTTTTCGTTTTTCAAGAGCTTCGTATTGTGCTTTAAATTGCACGATATCTCCAATCTGAACCTCATCTAAGTTGCCTGTCTTTTCCTTCCTGTAACGCGAAATAAAAGGTACGGTACAATCTTGGTTCAGAAGTTCTACTGTATTCTCAATACTCTTTTGAGGGAGTTGAGTGTATTTGGAAATATAGGAAATGAGTTGCATAGGACTTTAGTAACGAATGTTGAACGTAGTTTGATGCAATGTAAAAAACAAGGTGTTAGGAAAAGGGCTAGCTTATACCTTCCCCATTACCAACACTGTCTTCATCCGGGTTTACAAAAACCAGTTTACCATCTGCGTTTTCGGTCATTAAAATCATGCCTTCACTTTCTACACCGCGCAATGCCCTTGGAGCAAGGTTGATTAAAACAGTAACTTTTTTGCCAATCACTTCTTCAGGGGTGAAACTCTCGGCAATACCAGATACAATAGTACGTGTGTCCAAACCAGTATCAACTTTTAATACTAATAATTTCTTGGTTTTAGGCATTTTTTCGGCTTCCAAAATAGTGCCTACACGCATGTCTAGTTTCGTAAAATCATCAAAGTTGATAGTGTCTTTTTGTGGCATAAGTTCTTTGTTCGCGTTTTCGTTGGCCTTTTTTGTGGCTTCAAGTTTATCTAATTGAGCCTGTATTTCGCTGTCCTCTATTTTTCTAAAAAGAAGCTCGGCCTTGTTTATTTTATGATTAGCGGGAAGTAATATGTCTTTAGAGGAAACTTCTGCCCAAGAGGTTTTGACTTCGCCAGAACCAATAGCCAATATATTTTTAAGTTTTCCCGAAGTAAATGGTAAAAATGGTTCACTTAATACGGATAGAGCCGTAGCAATCTGGAGAGCAACGAACATAATTGTTTTTACACGCTCTTCATCCTGCTTAATAACTTTCCAAGGCTCTTCATCCGCCAGGTATTTGTTACCCAAACGTGCTAGGTTCATCAGCTCTTGACCAGCTTCTCTAAAACGGTACCGTTCTATGGAACTAGAAATAGTTTCAGGGAATTTTTGAAGTTGTTCCAAAGTTTCTTTATCCACCTGGGAAAATTCAGAAGGCGCAGGAACTACACCTTCGTAATATTTGTTGGTCAGGACCACTACTCGGTTTATGAAGTTCCCGAGAATGGCAACTAGTTCGTTGTTGTTTCTAGCTTGGAAATCTTTCCAAGTAAAATCATTATCCTTGGTTTCAGGAGCGTTTGCCGTTAAGGTGTATCTAAGTACATCTTGCATATCCGGGAATTCCTCTAAATACTCATGCAACCATACCGCCCAGTTCTTTGAAGTAGAAAGTTTGTTGCCTTCTAAATTCAGGAACTCATTGGCAGGAACGTTTTCCGGCAGAATATAGTCACCATGTGCTTTTAAAATTGCAGGGAAGATGATACAGTGAAAAACAATATTATCCTTTCCTATAAAATGTACTAGCTTGGTATTCTCGTCTTTCCAATAGGGTTCCCAGTCTTTACCTTCACGAGCAGCCCATTCTTTGGTGGACGAAATATAACCGATGGGTGCATCAAACCAAACATAAAGCACTTTGCCTTCGCCGCCTTCTACGGGCACAGGAATACCCCAGTCTAAATCCCTTGTTACGGCACGTGGTTTTAGTCCGTCATCGATCCAACTTTTACATTGACCGTAAACATTAGGCTTCCAATCGGATTTGTGTCCTTCTAGTATCCATTCCTTTAAAAAGTCTTCGTAACGGTCCAAGGGTAAAAACCAATGTTTAGTCTCTTTGGTAGTCGGCACCGTTCCGGTAATGGTAGATTTTGGATTAATCAAATCCGTAGCGTTTAATGTAGAGCCACAATTTTCGCACTGATCGCCATAAGCTTCTTCATGACCACATTTGGGACATGTACCCACTACAAAACGGTCGGCCAAAAATTGTTTGGCTTCTTCGTCATATAACTGGGCTGTGGTTTCTTCAATAAAATCACCTTGCTCATATAACTTCACGAAAAAGTCCGAAGCTGTTTTATGGTGAATTTCTCTTGAAGTACGCGAATAGTTATCAAAAGTAACGCCAAAATCTTCGAAGGACTTACGAATAATTCCGTCATACTTGTCAATGACCTCTTGGGGCGTGATACCCTCTTTTTTAGCTTTCATAGAGATAGCTACACCGTGCTCATCGCTTCCACATACAAAGGCAACATCATTGCCGTTCAAGCGTAAATATCGCGCGTAAATATCTGCAGGCACATAAACACCGGCCAAATGACCAATATGTATGGGGCCGTTTGTATAAGGCAACGCGGCAGTAATAGTATATCTCTCTGGTTGTTTTAGCTTCTCGGCCATTGATTTCGAATTAGGGTGCAAAAGTACTGATTTTGCACAGCATTACACAAGCGGATTTCTTAATGGGTAAATGAAAGATAAAAGGATGATTTTTAATTGAATAAGAAGGGCGCCTGCACTTCAGCGAAGATGTATACGATTTTGGAAACGGTACAGTTTTATATAAGAACTCATTATCAAACCATTAACTAAAACGCGTACACCATGAGTATAGGAGTCCCCAAGAAATTTAAAGTTCTAAAAGAAATCAAAGAAGATGTAGAAGCGATAGTAAAAAATGAAGAAAAAGATGACGTAGCTCGTTTGTATAAAAACAAGGCTTCTCGTATTTCAAAAGAACTATCGTTTAAAACTAAAAATAACAAGTCCAAATTGACTTAAACGAATAAAGACTTTCCTGAAAATAGTAACAGTAAGAAAATATAAAACCTTCGCAATGGTGTAACCACGGCGAAGGTTTTTTTAGTCGAATTCGGTTGAGTTATGCAACCATGACCGATTTACTCATTTTATGCTGTTGCACTTGAATGCGATAAATATATTTACCGGCGGCCAAATGACTAGGAATATTTTCCTTAATATTAATCTCGTTCACGCCTTCGGACATGATGGCGTTACTGATGGTGCCCACTTTCTGACCTATAATATTAAAAAGCTGAATATCTACGTGGGCCGTAACTGGCATTTCTAAATAGATATGTGGTGAATTTTCAGTAGGGTAGAATGGTTTATGAACAATGGAGTTTAATTGCTCATTGTTGGGTATTACTGGTTTATCTGCTACTCCACTGTCTGGAGAGGTAGGTATGGTTGGTTCTCCATCGCTGTATACAATGTCTGGAAAATCAGTACCGCTACAGTTAAAACCAAGGTTTACGGGAGCGTAGGTATGCCCTAGCAGATGTTGTTCTACTAAAGGTATGGGTACACAGAGCCATTCGGCTAAAACGGTAGCGTATAAATCCCTAAAGTCCATGGTGTATTCCAAATTCCCTCTTCCGTCAGGATTGTCTAACGTGGGGTGTTCACCTACAAAAGCGCTGCCCTGTAGGCCCGGACCAAAGAATAGAGTTGGTGCGGCCTTGCCATGGTCGGTACCATTAGAACCATTTTCAAAAATACGTCTTCCAAATTCTGAGAAAGTCATACTAAGAACGTTGTCATCCTGTTCCGTATAAGCTAAATCTTCATAGAAATTATCGATGGCAATTGATAAATTACTCATTAGGCGTTCGTGAGCTAAAGGTTGATTACCGTGCGTGTCAAAACCACCCATGGAAATCATATAAACCTTTGTGCCCAAGTTTCCTTTTATCAATCTAGCCAAAAGGGCCAACTGTCTTGCGAAACTGTTTTTTTGATATTCTACTTGGTTTTGACCACGTGACCAAGCCTCATGTATTACACCTGAATATTCATACGTTGTATTGGCCACACCTCTCAAGAATTTCAATTGGTCACCGTACATACAGTCATTGAAAAGTTCTTGCTCAAGACCGTAGCGAACACCAGATTCTGCTATTTCTTCTAATTGTTCCACATTTGAAGTTACAAATGCGTAATTGGTTTCATCCCCTTGAAAAACCAAACTGCCAAATTGACCAATTTGGATGGCGGCTGGAGCGGGTGGGGGAGATATCAAATAATCAGGATAACATTCCTCAAAATGCCTTCCCATCCAACCTGTATTCAGTCCACTGAAACCTGTTGAAGTTAAATCAGTGTTGGCAAAGACGTCAGATCCCGTAAAATGGGATAGACTTTGACCTTCATAACCTACACCATGAACAGCTTTAAATTGCCCTTCTCCCCACATGGGTTCCAAAGATTTCATGTAAGAGGGTATACCATATTCGTCAGTAAGTTTTAAAACCTTACTTTCTGGAATATAGATATTGGGCCTTGCGTTGGCGTACGAATCAAATTGTTCAATGGGAATAACCGTGCTAAGGCCGTCGTTACCACCGGAAAGCCTAATCAAGATTAAAATTTTATCCGTTTCCGCATTTGCTATGGCTGATGTTAACGGTGATGGCGCAGAAGCGGTAAGCAAGTTACTGCCCAGCATCATTGAGCCGGAACCTGCAATACCCAAAGCCTGTAAAAAAGAGCGTCTGCTCCAGGCTTTATGTTCTTGGTCATGGCCATCGTGTTCTAAGCCTTTATGAGGGTCTGTGTGGTGAGTATCGCACATAGTAGTAGGTTTACTTTAGTTGAAATTCGGGTTGTCTGGCTAAATATTGTAAGAGTAGATATACTTGGGTAGGGCCTTCCATTGCGGTGGCCAACGTCCAAGTTGGTGTGGTTCCTCCCTCGTAATATTGTGGTTGGATGTCACTTCTGAAAATAGTGTATGCCTTTTCGTATTCTGATTCGTTCAGCAGGCCTTTTGGAAGAATAAAATCTATAATAGGTCTGGCTATTACATCAGGATTGTTGCTGGTGAGTCCGTCATTACCGGATATGGACAGTCCTAAAGCCCTAAACTGCTCATCATCGGCATTAAAAAATTCTTCTATGATGGTTTCCATGGTCAACCACCGTCCAATCATAAAATTGGTATTTATCCAAGAACGGTTTCGTTGCCAACCAGCCACATCAAAGGGGTCAAACATACGCTGACTAAGGAGTCCGCTATAGTTTATAAGACTGGCCAGGACCGAATCATCATAATTAAAACTGCTTTCTTTTAGTAAGTTGAAATAAAAATCGAAAGGACTTTTAATAATTACCCCAATAGCCTCGTCATCAAAAAAATGTTGACTTTTAAATAATTGGGAAAGTACGGGTGCAATTTCAAAATCGTTGGCAATAAATGTTGATGCCATGCCGGAAATTATAATCTGGGCGTTACCTGCATTATCCTGTGAGTCCGGATGTACAAAAAACTCATATAATTTTCTACAGATAAATTCTGCTATTTCAGTAGGTCGTTGTTCAAAAAGAATATTGATTACATCATCATAACCCCAGTTTCCTGCCTGGTCAAAAATGGTTTTGCTGTCAGTGTCATGGCGTTCAGGGTCAAATGTAATATGTTCACAACCTAATTCACCACGCTCCACATAGCCTGAAAGTGCACGTGCTGTTTCTATAATATCTTCCTCGGTATAATTGTTTCCTTCACCCAATGTAAAAAGCTCATAAAGTTCCCGGGCATAATTTTCATTAGGATTGTAACCGTTATTGTAAACACCGTCTAGATAATAGAGCATGGCGTCTGTAAGCCCAATTTCGCTAACGAATGTTTTAAAATTTCCAAGGGAATTTCGCTGTAGACAGTTAATGTAATGATAAAGAAACGGGGTGCATTCGTAGATGTCAAGTTCGGTAACAAAATGGTTGCTCCAAAAAAAACTCATACGATCACGGAGGTTGTTGTCCAGCATATTCTTGGCATAAGCCAGACTAAACTCGGTTTCCTGCGTTCGCTTTAATTGATTCCGTAAAGTGTCATCTTCCGGATAGTTACTGCCGTTCCAGTCTGCCCATTCAGGAGCAGGTATTACTGGTGCGCCTGTAGCTTGAGCCATAAGAGCATTTATTAATGTCTCTGCAGTAGAACCAACGGCTTGGTCAATAGTTTCAACTGAGGCACTAAATCCAAGTCTTCTGTATAAGTGAGCCGCCCTGTTTCTGTCTAAGGGAGTAGTATACGGTGCCAACGGCGCCGTATTACAGTTAACAAAATATTCCATAATTTTCGTAGGTTTTAAAGAACCGTTTCATGTGTTTGGGGCTAGTTCTTAACGCACAAAGATTTTGGATAGTATGTCTTTTCTGGTATTTTCGACGTACTGTTGATTGATTTACGGGTACAATCCAATTTTTGATGTTGGTTTACGTGGTTTTTCGACGAATGACACGTTTTATTAAGATTTAGAGGTGGTTTTATGGGGGAACACAATGAATTTGGTAAAGAGGGAGAGAAATTGGCAGCGGACTTTTTACTTGAAAAAGGGTATGAAATCCTTTATAAAAATTATCGCTATTTAAAGGCGGAAATTGATATCATAGCTCAAAAGGAAAATGTACTGGCCATAGTTGAGGTACGTGCACGCAGTAATGATCAAATTATTCCCATAGCTGAAACGATAACACCAAAAAAAATAAAGCTTTTAGTGACTGCTGCAGATTACTACATTACTGAAAATGACCTAGATGTAGATGTTCGTTTTGATGTAATCACAATTTTGAAGAACTCTAAAATCTTTAAAATAGAGCATTTAGAAAGTGCTTTTTACCACTTTTAATCTTTTTTTTAAACCTAGTTCCGCCGGATACTTCCCATTTTTAGGGTGAAATTAGGCCTTCACGAAAATTTGGGAAAGAACATTACAACACAATTTGTTTTATTTATAACAATATGTTATTTTTGCTCAGCAACCAATACTTGTGAACCCATGAAAACGATTTCTTCCGTAGTCGAACAGTACATTAAAAAGAAGCCTTTCTTGCAAAGTGCGTTGGCACAGGGCATTATTAATTTAACATCACTTTCTAGAATTGTAAAACCTGAAATTGAGAATGAATTAGGAAAAGACATTCGCAACGGTGCAATTGTGATGGCCTTAAAACGTCTATCTGACGATTTAGAATTTAGGGCGACCCATAAGATTATTAAAGTTTTAAAAAATATTGGTGAAATTACAGTGCGTTCTTCACTCACCGACTTTACATTTTTGGTGTCTGAGTCTATTCTTGAGAACCAGACCCAACTATTAGAAGAAGTAAATAAAAACAAAGATGTTTTTTATACGTCTTCACGTGGAGTGAACGAATTAAATATTGTAGTAAGTAATAGTTTGGATGGTACGGTAGAGGAACTTTTTAAGAATGAAAAGTGTACTCAGAAGGCCATGAATTTATCATCTATAACAGTAAAGCTTCCTGCTGAGAACGTATCCGTTCCAGGAATATATTACTTTATTTTTCAGCGTTTGGCATGGGAGGGAATAGTACTTTACGAAGTAATATCCACAACCAACGAGTTTACTATTCTAGTAGATGATAAACAGGTAGATGTAGCTTTCAAGACCATAAAAGATCTAAAAACCCTTTAAGGACTATTTTTTTAATAGTTCTACTACATCTTTGTCGTTCTCGGGCTTGGCAATAATACGCTTGTCAGAATCTAATAAGAAATAAGTGGGGGTATGGCTTATGTCATACAATTTTGCATATTTGCTTTCCCATCTTCCTAAGGCAATAGCGTGTTCAAAATCTGGCAGTTTAGCTGATTCCGGTGTCCATGTAGTTTTATCGTCTTCTAAGCCTATTGCAATAACTTTAATGTTGTTGTACTTTTTCAGTTCTTTGTGAAGTTCAGGAAGCTCTTTTAGACAATGTGAGCAGGTACTACTCCAAAAGACAAGCAGATAGTTTTCTGCTCCTTTAATAGTGCTTAATTTTTTTTGAGCATTGGCCGTGGTCCATTCTAGTTCCGGTGCTTTGGCACCAATTCGCAAACGATGCTGGGCAGCTAAGGTTTGAGCTTTATTTGGGTCGCTGGAAGCAGGAATAAGAGGTTCCAGATAAGTGTTATAAACAAAATCTGTGGTTTCGTTTAACTCGCCGTTGGAACTCATTTTCCATAGACTATAAAATACATCAAACTTATAGGAGTCTGCTACTGGAGCAAGTTGTGTGTTGACTTTTTTAATATTCGCCTGAATTAACTTTTCGGTTTCTGCGGCAGATAATTGCTTTGCCGGTAAAGCGGTAAAAACATAATTCTTTAGCTTATCCGTTAAAAAATCAGAAGCTTGTAAAACTTTGTTATCAGGTCTAAGATGGTCAAAATAATGCTCTTTTTTATTAGCGATATACTCTTGGACAGATTCGAATTTTGATGGAATATAAGGCCTGTTCGCCAAAATAAAGTTTTCGACCATTAGGTTTTTGGACTGTTGCTCGTAAGCTTCTTGCGTCATTCTTAATTGATCCGTACAATCCTTAAATTCATTTTTGTCCGATTTTCCTTCTACATAGAAGCCAACCAATTGTTCAACTAAAGAACCTATGGCCTTAAAATAGGAGGTCATGATTTTATTTTCCTTGGATGATTTAAATGTAACGCCCTGGTTTTCATTAAAAGCTAATTCAATATCTTCTTTTCCGTTATAAATGACATCAAAATAAAACTCATCCTGAGGTACGGCGTAAACCAAACGATACATTCCGGGATAAGCACTCTCTGGTAATTTCAGTGTAAAATCACCTTCTTTAATTGTAGTGTTCGCAATGAAAGACTGAGAACCCGGCTTTAATTTATAAGCCAATAAATACTTGTATTTGCTGGCAGGTGTGAAAGTTCCGGAAATGGTATGTTGTGCTTGTGCCAAAAAGGCAAAAAGCAACGTGAATACTACTAGATATTTCTTCATGATATAAATGCTCCAAAAATGATACTACAAAAGTATCAGTTTTGGAGCGATACTCTAGTCTTTTATCACTTTTTCATTAGTAGAACGAAATGGCTCTGGAGCACAACAGTCTTGCGTACCACCTACTTCTACTGAAGATGACCCAAAGACTTGAATGGTAGATTTTATGAAATCTTCCTCATTGGCCTTGTATATGTTATCTACATATTTCTGTGGGTTACGGTCAATATAAGGAAACCAAGTACTATGGATCTGAATCATGATACGATGCCCTTTTTTAAACGTATGCAATATGTCTTGAAGCCTAAAGTTTACATCACTTGGCTCACCGGGAACGAACGGTTCCGGATTTTCAAAACTGTTTCTGAATCGTCCTCTAAAAACTTCGGCACGTACAAGCTGTTGGTAACCGCCCATTATAATGTTATCAGGGTTGTGCTCGTATTTTTCATGGTCATCCGGATAAACGTCTATCAACTTTACTATGAAATCACCATCTGTTCCGGTCATGGCTACTTTAAGTTTTGCCATTATCTCACCGGCCAAGACCCTATCTTCTTCAAGGGCACCTGTTTCAAAAGTCAATACATCAGGACGCCTGGAAGCATGTCTTTGGTCGTCTGACATGTATCTTCTAGGGGTGAAAGTCAAACCCTCTGTTTGTGAAGTATAGGGTACAGGTTTCTGGGGGTCGCTAGTGTATTCAAAAACCGCCTTTTCATCAATTGGTTTATTGATGCTCAGTTTTCCGTTTTTACCAAAATATAAGCTGATAGGTTCAATTTCTTTAGGAGGCCAAGCATCAAAAGTTTCCCATTTCTTAGCTCCGGTATCAAACATATAGGCTTCAGGTAAAGTGTCCGGGCCATCATCTTTTAAATGGTGTGCAAAGAATTTACTTTCAATATTTTTCAAAAAGAATGATGATATGCTATCACCAAAATATATATGGTTATGTATAGTCTTCCCTTTCTCGCGTGCCCATGCGCCGTGGTCCCAAGGGCCCATAACAATGCTATTCTTTGCTTTTGGACTGGTAGCTTCAACTGTTTTGTAAATATTTAAAGGTCCGTATAGGTCTTCGGCATCAAACCAACCGCCAACGGTCATAACAGCGTGATCAATATCCTTTAAATGTGGAAGGATATTTCTCTTTTGCCAAAATTCGTCATAGTTTGGATGTTCTATAATTTGGTTCCAGAAAAAATTGTCATGATGGTAATTTTCAGTGATGTTCTTTAGTGGCCCCAGTTTCAGGAAAAAATCATAGGCATCTGGAGCAGGGTCGCCATAAAGACGCATCAATTCATCCATATACCATGGGTCTCTAGTTAGGCTGTCTTTCTGATAACCGAAAACCGCAAAAGCAGCTGTGTAACTTTCTAAATAGGCCCCTTGGTGGTGAAAATCATCAAAGAAAAAATCTGCAATTGGCGCTTGTGGAGAAGATGCTTTTAGCGCAGGGTGTGCATCTATCATTCCCGCAGCGGTATAATGCCCTGGATATGAAATACCATACATTCCTACACGGCCATTGTTGCCTTTGATTTTCTTTATCATCCAATCTATGGTGTCGTAAGTGTCCGAGCTCTCGTCAATGTCCTTTTTGTTTTTACGGTTGTTTCCGGGGATATTCGGTCGCATGTTATCAAACTCACCATCGGACATATATCTTCCACGTACATCTTGAAAAGCCAAAATATAACCGTCCTCAATTAGATATTTTGAAGGATAACTACTGTAGTTGAAATTTGAATATTTACTGGCATTGTAACAAGTGCGGTTCAGTAGAATTGGGTAATCTTTAGACTTGTCTTTGGGCGTGTAAATAGCGGTGAAAAGCTCCGCACCATCACGCATAGGAATACGATATTCCTTTAAATCATAATGTTGTCTGAAGTAAAGTGAGTCGGCATTTTGGGCATGCAGCGTCAAAGCTCCCATAAAAATGAAGAGAACCAATAAAAACCTGATTTTCATAGTAGTGTTTTTTCTGTGTGTTTAAAGATAGGCAATTGCAAGAATTTTGACTAGTCCCTCAATTTTGAAAACAGCCATTTGTTTTTGAGCTCACGCTGTTCCGGAAATGTCCAGTGACGGGTTTCCTGAAAAACATGAAGTTCTTTTTTGGCCGGAATAAGATTGTACGCCGAATAGGTAGATGCAGGCGGACAAACATTGTCATTGTAGCCCCAGCTATACCAACCTTCAGCTTTTACAAAGCGTGAAAAATTGGCAACGTCGTAGTATTTTGAAACTTCAATTTTTTCTGGTTTGTTCGTAAAGTCATCCACAAATATTTGAGGCCATCCACCAGCACGGCCATGTAAAAATCCCGTAAGGTCGCTTAATGCAGGGTAGAAGGCAGCCAAATAGTCAATACGGTCATCAAGCCCTGCAGTTACTATAGACAAGGCGCCTCCTTGGCTTCCTCCGGTAACGGCAATATCCTCGCCATTAAAATTGGATACACTTTCCAGAAAATCAACAGCACGTATGCAACCTAAGTATACTCTGTGATAATACGTATTTTCTTTATCGTCTAAATTCATGGTGTTGTAGCTACTTAAGGCTCCTGCCCTTAAATCGTCATACACTTGTTGGTCCAGATTTACGGGTATACCGTGAATACCTATGGTAAAGGTGACAAAACCTTGGGCCGCTTCATCCACTTCGCCGTAATACGGACGAATACCTGCTCCCGGAACATGCAAAATAGCGGGATACTTTCCTTCTTTTTTGGGAGTACAAAGTATACCGTAAATCTTACCTTTTATATTATCCAATCGTACGTGGTACACGTTCACTTTGTCCGTACATCTTTCTGGCATTAACGTAAGCACAGCGTTCATGGGGACTTTGGCGAGTTCTTCCTTTCCCTTGTTCCAAAAGGTTTCAAAATCTGAAGGTAATGTAGTCGTGGCCTTTATTTTTTCGGGGGAAAAACCTGCTGTGGCGTATGAACTATATTCTTGCCCATCTACAGTTACTTTAGCCGTACAACGAAGAAATCCAGGTTCATTGAATTTATTCGACTTTACTTTTGTAACACCATTTTTCAACTTGAGTTTTCCTTCATCCCATATTTTTACGGAACGATAACCAGGGTCGGTTTCAATGGTGTAATTTATGGAGATGTTTTCTAAGGGCACATTATTGCGTAAAACCGTAATTGAAAACTCGGCGCGTTCGCCAACATCGTATGTCCAATCTGTGCGGTCGGGCGTTACAATAACATTTACAAGTTCTTTACTGGGTTGAGCACTGATATTAAAGCACAAAAGAAGGGCTGCCGCTAGGCTAAAGGAAATTTTAAGTTTCATAGACATATAGGTTGTTTGGTCAACATAAGAATTAGGACCAAAACGCTTTTCGTTTTAGCCCTAACTAATATAGTTGAATAAATACATTTTATGAAACTACGTCCACTGTTTCTATAAAGGGTGCCATTGCCTTTAGTGCTTTGTCAACAGAAGTAATTCGCTCAAATACTAATATTAAGCGTAAACCATTTCGTGTTTGCTTTTCTTTGATTTTACAATGTTGTGGGTGGCTTTGTACAAATTGCAAGACCTTAGTGAAAATTGGACTTTGATAAAAACGTGATTCTTGATCTGAAATAAAATAACCTATCAATTTGCCTTTTTTCATGACTACCTTTTCAATGCCAATACTGTTCGCAATCCATTTAATGCGAACCGAATTGAGTAGATCATCTGCCTCGGTAGGAAGCTCTCCAAAACGGTCTACCAACTGAGCTTCAAATTTTTGAAGGTTTTCTTCATCATTAATATCGTTCAGGTCCGTGTAAAGAGTAAGTCTCTCTGTAATATTATTGATGTAATCGTCAGGAAAAAGCAACTGAAAGTCAGAATCTAACTGAGTTTCTTTTACAAAAGGTTTTTCTTTATGGCCTTCTACCTCTTCATAAAGGTCTTTAAACTCGTTTTCTTTTAGCTCGTCAATAGCTTCACCTAAAATCTTTTGGTAGGTTTCAAATCCAATTTCATTAATAAAACCACTTTGTTCGCCACCTAATAGGTCTCCTGCACCACGAATTTCAAGATCTTTCATGGCAATATTAAAACCACTGCCCAATTCCGTAAATTGAGCAAGCGCCTCAATACGTTTTCTAGCTTCTGCCGTCATGGATTCATAAGGAGGGGTGATAAAGTAGCAAAACGCTTTTTTATTACTACGACCAACACGGCCACGCATTTGGTGAAGGTCGCTTAGTCCAAAATTGTTAGCGTTGTTAATGAAAATGGTATTGGCATTGGTAACATCTAATCCACTTTCAATAATGGTTGTGGAAACCAGCACATCAAACTCACCGTTCATAAAAGAGAGCATGAGGGCTTCCAATTTTTTTCCGTCCATTTGTCCGTGGCCAATGCCTACTTTGGCATCGGGTACAAGACGCTGGATCATGCCTGCTACTTCTTTAATATTTTCAATGCGGTTATGGATAAAAAATATTTGTCCGCCGCGTTCTATTTCATAACGGATGGAGTCTCGTATTACTTCTTCGCCAAAACGAATAACTCTACTTTCAATTGGGTAACGGTTTGGAGGTGGTGTTTTTATGACCGAAAGATCACGAGCGGCCATTAAGCTAAACTGTAAAGTTCTAGGTATGGGTGTGGCTGTTAACGTTAATACATCAACATTTTCTTTAATGGACTTTAATTTATCCTTTACGGCAACTCCAAATTTTTGTTCCTCATCTACAATAAGGAGCCCTAAGTCTTTAAATTTTACATTTTTGTTCACCAATTGGTGCGTGCCAATAATAATATCTACTTGGCCGGCTTCAAGCCTTGCTAAAGTTTCTCTACGTTCTTTTGTTGTTCTAAAACGGTTCAGGTAATCTACGTTTACGGGCATTTCTTTTAAACGTTCCGTAAATGTGCGGTGGTGCTGAAATGCAAGTATTGTAGTAGGTACTAGCACAGCAACCTGCTTGCCATTATCAACGGCTTTAAAAGCCGCGCGAATTGCCACTTCGGTTTTTCCAAACCCTACATCACCACAGATAAGGCGGTCCATGGGGCGCTCGCTTTCCATGTCTTTTTTGAAATCTTCCGTAGCCTTACTTTGGTCTGGAGTGTCTTCGTAAATAAAGGATGCTTCCAGTTCCGTTTGCAGATAGCTGTCTGGATCATATTGAAAGCCTTTTTCCAAACGCCTTTTAGCATAGATTTTAATAAGGTCAAAAGCAATTTTCTTGACCCGGGTTTTCGTTTTTTGCTTGAGTTTCTTCCAAGCGGCAGATCCTAATTTATATATTTTGGGAACCGCTCCGTCTTTACCGTTGAATTTTGATATTTTATGAAGCGAATGAATGCTCACATAGAGAATATCGCGCTCGCCGTACACCAATTTTATGGCTTCTTGCTTTTTGCCTTCTACATCAATTTTTTGAAGGCCTCCAAATTTCCCGATACCATGGTCTATATGGGTTACGTAATCTCCAATTTCAAGTTTGTTTAACTCCTTTAGTGTAATGGCCTGCTTCTTGGCGTAACCGTTTTTAAGGTTGAATTTATGGTAACGCTCAAAAATCTGATGGTCCGTATAACACACCAATTTTTGGTCATCATCAATAAAACCTTGAAAGATGGGTGTAACTATGGTTTGGTAATGGACGTGTTCATTTACCTCTTCAAAAATGGCCTGAAACCGTTTGGCCTGTTGGTCACTGGCGCAAAAAATATAATTGGTGTACCCTCGTGCTTTATAAGCGTTAAGGTTTTCAATCAACAGGTCGAATTTTTTGTTGAAAGAAGGTTGTGGGTGCGTATTGAATTGAACGGTTAGCGCACTCTTAATTAATTCAGGAGTTGTAGAGGCTTCGGTAGTCATGAGTGCAAATGCTTTCAGTTGCGCTCTAAAACTTTCCGAATTCATAAAAAGCGCTTCGGGCTCTAAATGTTTGATGTCCTGCGATAGTTTTGAAAAAACCTCTATGGCCTTTCCAAAAAAATCGTCTAAACGGTCAAAAATATAATCGGTGTTTTTTGCAAATATGATGGTTTCCGAAGAAACATATTCTAAAAAATTCTGTCTTTTTTCCTCTAGAAATTTACTGGCTACGTTGGGGATAACGTTTATTTTGTTCACTTTGCTCGTTGAAAGCTGGGTGTCCACATCAAACGTACGAATGCTATCAACTTCATCTCCAAAAAACTCAATACGGTAGGGCTCATCATTGGAGAACGAAAAAACATCTACAATTCCACCACGTACCGAGAATTCTCCGGGTTCCGTAACAAAATCCACCCGTTTAAACTTGTACTCAAAAAGCACCTCATTAAGAAAGTCTAGTGATAAGGTATCGTTTAGTTTTACTTTGAGTGTGTTTTTTTCCAATTCCCTACGGGTGACTACCTTTTCAAAAAGGGCATCTGGGTAGGTGACAATAATAGCCGGCTTTTTTCTGGAATTGATACGGTTGAGCACTTCTGCACGTAATAACACATTGGCATTATCGGTTTCCTCTATCTGGTAGGGCCTACGGTAACTGCCTGGATAAAAGAGCACATCTTTATCGCCAATAATCTGTTCTAAATCGTTCAAGTAGTAGGCCGCTTCTTCTTTGTCGTTAAAAATGAGAAGAAAAGGCCTTTCTGATTTTTGAAAGATATCAGAAAAAGTAAAGGACAGGGCAGAGCCCGAGAGTCCTTTTAAAATAATCGATTCTTTTTTTTCTGTGTTTGCCTGGAATTTTTGGGCAATAGTATCCTGCAGTTTCTGCGTTTGCGGAGACTGAGAAAACAGTTGTTGAATAGAAGATTGCGTCAACCGTTAGTTTTTTAAGAACTCAAACCGAACCTGTTTCACCAGTCCGTTTAAGATGATAATACCTTGACCTGAGAATAAAACAGGTCTCTAGATTTCTGGAATGTAAAGGTAGCGAACTCATCTAACGTTTTTGTACCCTATGAATTGGTTTTTTGTTCTGTATCTCAAGAAAATTTTTGACGACTGTGGTATAGCGTCCACAATTGTAGCTGTAGCATCAATAGATCTTAGGTAAAAGAAGCAACTTGTACGCTTAACGTAGAGAATAGCCGTATGGTCACGGCTGTGTTAAAAATAGACTCAGATGAAAGAACAAAAATATGATGTATTTGTAATAGGAAGTGGAAGCGCAGGTAAGGTGGTTGCCAAAAAGTGTGTTGAGGCAGGCCTTAAGGTGGCCATGGCGGATAAACGTGAATATGGAGGTACTTGTGCCAATAGAGGGTGTGACCCCAAGAAAGTATTGTTGGGTGCCACCGAAGTTGTAGAGACCAGCACCCATCTTTTGGGAAAAGGAATTAAAAATATTCCCGAGCTAAGCTGGAAAAAATTGATGAAGTTCAAAGAAAATTTCACTTCTCCCGTTCCCAAAGTTACAGAGGATGACTTAAAAACATTGGATATTACTTTATACCATCAATCCCCTGAGTTCTTGGACGAGCAGACCCTATCTGTTGAAGGAAAAACGGTTAAAGCGGACAAGATTGTTATTGCAACAGGATATGAGCCAAGAAAACTTGGTTTTAAGGGGAGTAAACATCTCAAAACAAGTGATGTTTTTTTGGAACAAAGAAAACTTCCAAAGAATATTACTTTTATAGGAGCTGGGTATGTGGGAATGGAATTTGCCCATATCGCAGCTAGGGCCGGAGCCAAGGTAACTGTAATGGATTCGGGTAAAAGACCGCTTAAACCGTTTGATGCGGATTTGGTAAAAGAATTGACGGCCTATTCAAAAGAACTGGGCATCCAATTCATTTTTGGAGCTAAGATTACAGGAGTAAAGAAAGGTTCTAAAAACTACAAGATTACTTACGATAAAAAGGGGAAATCCGAAGTGTTGAAGACCCGTGCCGTTTTTAATACTGCCGGGCGTATTCCGGCCATTTCAAAGCTTAATCTTGAAAATGGAAATGTGGCCTACGGAGAAAACGGAATTGAAACGAATGATTATCTGCAAAGTAAAACCAACGAGAATGTATATGCATGTGGCGATGTTGCGGATAAAGGTTTGCCATTAACTCCACTTTCCGGAATAGAAGGTAGTATAGTGGCGGACAATATTATTGAAGGAAACAAGAATGAGTTTGATGTGCCAATTACTCCTTCTGTGGTGTACACGCTGCCCAATTTGGCATCTGTAGGTTATTCGGAAGAAGAGGCAAAAGGCAGGTATAAAAACGTGGTCGTCAATTTTGAGTCGGTACCGGATTGGTTCAATGCCAAACGTGTTCATGCGCCAGTGTATGCTTATAAAATCCTATTGAACCAGCGTACTCAAGAGATTGTAGGAGCTCATCTTATTGGACCTGAAGCTGGTGAGAGCATTAATTTATTCGCTATGGCTATAAATCAGGGTATGACCGCTAAGCAAATACAGCAAACCATTTTTACTTACCCGTCGTGGTCCAATGATATTAAATCTATGGTTTAGAGGAATTTGGGTTGTTTAATGATTTTGCAATCGTTCTTTTAGTTTCTGAGCGGGACCGGTTTCTTTGTTTCTGATAGCATGTGTCATTGAAGAAACGAAGAGGATAATAGCAGCAACAAGGGCAGAATATGCAACTAGTTTATAGTTCTCCTGGTGACGTACAAATATAGCTATGAAGGCCCACACGGCTACAAGGGCAAATTCACGCATGTTACGTTTCCAAGTGATAGCAAGGTTGATTACTGTAGCAATACTAATAAGTATAATGGTCCATGTTTCTTCCGAAAGTGGACTTCCGTCCCAGCCCAATTTGGTAAGATATGCGGAAATATTGGCGATAGTTGCCACTGCAATCCATCCGCTGTACACGCAAATAGGCCACCAAACAAAGGCAATGACTTCAATGGGAGCATCCCATTTTTCCATATTCGTGTTCAAAATAATTTTGATGAGCGAAAAAAGAATACCGAGCATAATTAAAACGGAAAGTCCGGTATAATCGAATACAAAGGCCAATACCCATGCCGCATTAAGCATGTTTGTGACAAAGAACCAATACCCGGTTTGGGTGATGAAATTGCTTTCTTTTTCACTAAAAAAAGCTCTTTTTACCTGAAAAATTGCATAACCGATAAGACTTAAGAAGATGATGCTCCAGATTCCAAAAGCATAAGGGGCAGGTGTAAAGAGGTTGTCATATCTACTGCTTATTTCGCCAATGGTAGTGTTGTTTAGCCTGTACATTTGTGAAATGTAATTGACACCGATGACGAATAGGACAGAAAATAAGTTGAGCAAAGCCAATTTCTTTTTCATAGCAATAGTTTCTGTAAATGTAGGTGAAGCGGTAAAAAGCGATTGATCCGAATTGAAATAAAAAGAACTGTTTAAAAACGTTTTCGTTTTCGTGATTCTTTGAATTGTACCTGGAAGACTTCATCTTCAGTCAAAGCGTAAACTTCATTATTTACCTTTGGCTCCAATACGTATGTACCTGTAAAAGTGCCAAAAGCAGGTAAAATCATTTGATTATCGGATTTAAAAAAGCAAGATAATCGTACGGATTGGCGGCCCATTCCTTGTAAGCGAACAGCAGGGTGAATGTGACCCGAGAAGTTGAAAAAACCTTCGCGTTCTTCTGGGTGATGCGTCAATAAAAAACCATCTAGCTGTATTTCAGAAACAACTCGTATTCCCAAATCTTCATATTTAAGTGGGGAAATGATATCGTGGTTGCCGGCAACTAAGATAATTTCAGAAATAACAGTGCCTACCCATTCTTCAAATAACTGCCATTCTTTGTTCAATGAAGAGTGAAAAAGGTCCCCCATAAAGACGATAATTTCTGGTTGAAAGAAGTCGATGGCTTCGTTCATCATTTCAAAATTCTTTTCAACTGCAGCCTGCGGGACGGCTGCGCCAAATTTCCTGAAATGTGAAATCTTTCCAAGATGCACATCACTAATGAGCAACATCGATTTCTCCTTCCAGAAAAGAACTCCGGAAGGATGCATAATAAAACTTTGATTATTGATATGGGTAGACAAGGTGCTCACGGATGACAAAGGTACTAAAACGTGAAATGTACCGTTCTGTTTAAAATAATTTTAAAAACCCCAAATTTTTGACCTTATGAAAAAAGTATTTATTCTATGCAGTGCAATGGCTCTTGGTCTATTTTCCTCATGTAGTGACGATGATAGCTCTGATAGCCCAGAAGATGCATTAATAGGCTCTTGGCAACTCACCGCAGAGTTTGAAAATGGTGAGGCGTATCAACTAGACGCTTGTGATTTAGAAGAAACGATTATTTTTAAATCTGGTGGAACCTATGAATTTATAGATTATGACCCTTCCCAAGAAAATGAAAATGAGTGTGTGGTGGATTCGGATGGAGCTGAATCGGGTACATGGTCTATGGATTCAGAAGGGAAGTTGTCAATTACGGAATCAGGTGATGACGTAGAGACTCTTGAATATTCTATCTCTGGAAATCAACTAACCTTTATATCTGAAGATGAATATGAAGGAGAAACCGATGTGTACAAAACGGTATATGTTAAGAAATAGATTATACTCTTTTAACCTTTAAAATAGTTATTAAAGCTCACTAAATACATATGGATTTAGTGAGCTTTAATTTTTGTTTCAAATTATTTCTTCATCAATAAAGCGGACATCCGCTTAATGCGATCGGCGAGTTTTTCGCTAGATAGTTTTTCACGACTCATACGGTCCGTAATTAATGGAAAAGCAAACGGAGTTGCTTTCTCACAAGCTTTCCAAACAATCTCCTGTTCCGCAATACGTTCTAGGGAAAGTCGCAAACGGCCTTCTTCCAGCTGGTGCTGAAAGGTTTCCGTAAAGGCTTGTTGAAAGAGTAGGTTTTCTGGCTCGTAATCCCTGAAAACTTCAAAAAGTAACTGTGAGTTACTTTGCAGGTGTTTCATTTTAATGCCCTTGTTCGGGTAACCGGTAAACACCATGCCGCTAATAATGGCAATGTCCCGAAATTTGCGACGTGCCATTTCTGTGGCGTTCAGGCTTTTTTGTAAATCGTCCAGTAAATATTCAGCTGTAAATAAATCATTGTCTAGGACTTGTTGTATGTCTATCTGTTGGTCCGAAAGCAACTCAAAACCATAGTCGTTAAATGCTAGTGAAAAGGTTATGGGAGATAATAAGCTGATGCGATAGCCCAAAAGGCTGCCCATGGCCTCGTGAACAAAACGTCCTTCAAAAGGATAGAAAACATGGTGGTAACCTTCTCGGGATTTGAAGGTTTCGATAAGAAATTCATTGGGTTTGGGAACAATACTTTCCCGCCGTTGACGCTCGAATATATGGGCCAATGAACGTATTTCTACCGATTGGTATTTTTTATCTTCACTGGAAGTGTATAGTTCTTCCCGTAGTAATTTGGACATCTGGGCCGATAGGGTCATACGACTTCCGGACCAACTAGAAATTTTATTGGTCTTTTTGGTCGAGTTCCGTACGTGTACCTGCATGTCCTTTATCCTGATAAATTCTAGGTTTCTTCCCGCAAACGTAAAAACATCGCCTCTGTTTAATTTCGAAATAAAAAACTCCTCTATGGAGCCGATATATCCTCCCTTTTGATAACGGACGGTAAGGTTGACATCACCCACAATGGTACCAATTTGAAAACGGTGCCGCATGGCAACGCCACGGTTATTCACTTTAAATTTTCCATCTTCTTCAACCTCTACCTTTTTGTATTCATCGTAGGACTCTAAACTCTGGCTTCCCATAACCAAAAAGTTGAGCAACCATTGCCATTGGTTTAAGGTCAAAGTTTGATAACAGAAAGTCTGACGGACTTCTTCATAAATTTCATCAGGATAGAATCCGTCAGAAATAGCCAGCGTAGTCAAATATTGCAGCAGTACATCGTAGCAGTTGAGGTAGGGCATGCGGTCTTCTACTGCATTTTTCTTTACAGCTTGCTGCAGGGCTGAAGCTTCAATAAGCTCAATGGCGTGGGTGGGTAAAAAGTAAATCACACTTTCCTCCCCAGGGCGATGTCCGCTACGGCCCGCACGCTGTAGAAAACGGGCTACCCCTTTGGGTCCTCCAATCTGGACAACGGTCTCTACGGGGGCAAAATCAACCCCTAAATCCAAACTCGAGGTGCAGACTACGGCTTTAAGCTCTTCGTTTCTGATGGCATTCTCAACCCAATTGCGGGTATCTTTATTAATACTGCCATGATGCATGGCCATATCACCAGCATATTCAGGATGTTTTTCCAGAATTTTCTGGAACCATATTTCACATTGGCTACGTGTATTTGTGAAAAGTAGGGTAGTTCTGCTGTTGTTGATTATAGGAATAACGTCTTCCAGTAAATGCAATCCTAAATGCCCGCGCCACGGGAAGGTTTCCATTTTTTTTGGGATGATGCTCTTAACGATGATTTTCTTTTTAATATTCGCCTTGATCATCACCGAGTTTTCCAAGGCTTCCGTTTCAGGGCCGAGCAGTACGTCTCGTGCCTGTTCCAGATTGCCTATGGTTGCGGAAATTCCCCAAATACGAAGGTCTTTTGAAACGGTTTTCAGTCGGGATAAGGCCAGTTCCATCTGAACTCCACGTTTGGTGCCCAGCAGCTCGTGCCACTCGTCAACTACAATAGCAGAACAGTCTTTGAAAATTTTATCGTAGCCTTTTGTGGCCAATAAGAGTTGTAGGCTTTCGGGAGTGGTAATCAGCAAATCTGGCATTTGCTTTTTTTGACTTGCCCGTTCTTTGGTGGTCGTATCACCGGTGCGGATGCCAACGGTCATTTGCGTTTCCAAATCGGCAGTGACCCGTTCTGCGGATTGTCTAATTTCTTGGGAAAGGGCCCGTAATGGGGTAATCCATATCGCTTTTAATCCTTTTTTGTGCTTGGTCTTGTACTGCGGATTGTTTTTGATGTAGTTCAGAACAATAGGAAACCAAAGGGCATAGGTTTTACCACTGCCTGTTGGCGCGTTCAATAGTCCGTTTTTACCCTGAAGAAATGCTTTCCAAGTATCTTTTTGAAACTTGAAAGGCTTCCAGTTCTGTTGGTCGAACCAATTTTGGGCAATATGGTAAAGTTCTTCTCTATTCATTTATCGGTTAGGGAATCATCAACTTTAAATCCTCTAAGGAATTGGCTTCGTGAATGCTTTTGTCTTTTCTCCATCTCAATATTCTTGGAAATCTAGTGGCAACGCCACTTTTATGTCGCTTTGATAAGGCAATGCCTTCAAAGGCAATTTCAAAAACATGGTGGGGCGTAACCGAGCGTACCGGTCCAAAGCGTTCTAATGTATTTTTCTTGATCCAGGCATCTACCTTTCTAAACTCGGCATCCGTAAGGCCTGAATACGCTTTGGCAAAAGTAACCAGTTCTTTTTCACCTTCGTCATTCTCGTTCCAAAGGGCAAAGGTGTAATCCGTAAATAAATTGCTACGCCTACCATGTCCTCGCATGGCATAGGTAAGCACGGCATCAATAGTCAACGGGTCTACTTTCCATTTCCACCAATCGCCTTTTTTTCGACCTACTAAATAAGGGGAGTCTTTATGTTTTAGCATGAGTCCTTCACTGAACATTTCACGGGAACGTTCCCTTTCCTTGGCGGCCTCTTCCCATGAATTAAAATGTATGGTTTCCGAGAGGTGAAAAGGTAAGTCAGTATGGTTTATTTCCTTGAATAATTTTTCCAAGACAGCCCTACGTTCGGTAAAAGGTTTGTTTCTAATATCCTTTCCTTCCCATTCTAAAATATCATAGGCCTTTAAAATTACGGGGACTTTCTTGAGTAAAGCCTTGGAAACCGTTTTGCGACCAATGCGTGTCTGTAAATCATTAAAGGTGCCTATTTGGCGATCTATATAGGGCAATATTTCTCCGTCAATGACAGTACCGTTTGGTATTTTTTGAATGAATAGGTTGAATTCCGGGTATTTGTCGGTAACTAATTCTTCACCACGGCTCCAGACAAACAGCTCATCATTTCTAAGAATGACCTGCGAGCGGATTCCATCCCACTTATGTTCTGCCGACCAATGAGAGACATCGCCTAAATCCTGTGGTTCATTTTCAATGGCGTAGGCCAGATAAAAGGGATAGGGTTTGGATAGATAGTCGCTTTCATTTTCTTCCAAGATAAGTTCTTGGAAGGTGATTTTGTTTGGGTCCCAATTCCCCATGAGTTTATAGGCCAAGATATCCTCATCTATTTCAGTTGCCTTGGCCAAGGCTCGGGTCATTAATTTTTGACTAACACCAATACGAAATCCTCCGGTAATCAGCTTGGTAAAAACAAAGCGTTCGTAGTAATCAAGGACTTTCCAGTTCTCAAAGAGGTAGGTTTTTTTATCTATCTCTGATTTCTTCTTCAACGCGATCATCTCCTCTAGAAATTGAGTCAGTGTTTTTTCTGTGGATGTTTTGCTCGAAGGAACAATCAGGGCAATAGTTTCCGCCAAATCACCCACAATATGATAGCTTTCTTCAAACAGCCAAAGGGGAATATTCGCCAGTTCGGAAGCCCATTCGCGCAATAAGGTAGTATTTACGGGGCGTGGTGGACGACGATGCGATAGGATGGCTATAGTCCATACTTTGTCCTTATCGCTTGCTACCAAAAAATAATCCGTTAAGGCCTGAACCTTTACATTGGTTTTATTTGTGCTGTCCAGTGTTTTAATGAGCGAGGCAAAACCTCTCATGCCAAGTTCATTTGAAGCAGTGGTTGCTGGGCTGTCAATCTCCGAAGTATATTGGGATTGCTTCATGATGCTTGCTTTTCTAAAGTTGCTATTTCATCAGTAGTTGCATTATCCTCTTCGTCTCCATATTGGGTCTCTTCGGTACGCGCGTCATAACCTTGTTCACGCAGGTATCTGGAGAAGATTTCGGTATACCCGTGGGTACAGATAATTTTTTCCGCTCCGGTGGCTTCAATGCTCGATAAGAGTCCTTGCCAATCGCAATGATCGCTCAAAACGAAACCTTTATCGATAGCCCTTCTGCGGCGGGCACCTCTAAAAGTCATCCAGCCACTTGCTGAGGCCGTAACGTAAGGCACCATTTTCCGGATCCACGTACTTCCATGGGCACTGGGTGGGGCCAGAACAATGTTTCCTAGCAGCTCTTCTTTTTTGATTTCTTTGGTAATTAGGGTCGTTTCAGGGAAATCCACTAAAGGGCGCAATACTTGGGTCATGTTTTCAATGGCGCCGTGGGTGTATATTTTTCCAATATTCGTGTCAAGATATTTTAGAAGCCGTTGCGCCTTGCCCAGACTGTACCCGAATAAAATTGAAGTCTTACCTTCAGATTTGTTCTCAGCCCACCATTGGTTGATATTTTCAAAAACCTCTTGCTGGGGTGTCCATTTAAAAGCAGGCAGGCCAAAAGTGCACTCGGTAATGAATGTATTGCATTTAATGGGTTCATAGGGAGTTGATATGCCGTCGTTTTCGGTTTTGTAATCACCGGTAAACACCCAAACTTCGCCTTTGTGTTCCACACGGATTTGAGAAGAACCTATGATATGTCCTGCCGGGTGTAGACTGAATTTTACATTGTTTATGCTAAAAGTTTCTCCCCATTCTTTTCCTGAAACATTAATTTCCCCTAGGCGGTGGCTGATAATAGGTACATTCCTATGGTGTGTAATATACTGTTTATGTCCCCATCTACTATGGTCAGCATGGCCGTGTGAGATAATCGCCTTATCCACTGGTTTCCACGGGTCCAGATAAACCTTGGCGGCATTGCAATAAATACCTTTATCGGTAAATTCAAGAAGCGGTTTTTTCATGTTAGTTGAAAGTTACGTAATATTCTAAAATGCCATGGTTATATTATGGATGTGGCATCTTGGTCAAAGACGGGTTCAAAATAATCATATGGGAGGAAGGTAATGACCTCTAAAAAAATTATATTTGCTGCCAATAAAATTGATAAATATGGCAATCGCAGATTTATATACTAGTGGTGAGCATAGAAGAAACTTAGCGCATTTTGCGGCTATTGCAACTTTGGCAAGCATAGATGGTGAAATAAGCTCAGAAGAAAGAAGTATGTTGGACCGCTTTGCGGCAAAGTTTGATATTACAGAGTCTGAGTATAAAGAGGTGATGAAGAAGGAGAATAAATATCCTATTGACCCTCCCCACACTTCAGAAAATAGACTTGAGCGTCTTTATGACCTTTTCCGTATAATTTTTTCCGACCATCATATTGATGATGAGGAAATGCTACTATTAAAAAAGTATGCTATTGGTCTTGGTTTTTCAGGAGAGCAAGCCGATAAAGTGATTGAGAAATCTGTAGCTATTTTTAGTGGAAAAATAGATTTTGACGATTACCTGTATCTTTTGAAGCACTAGAAATTTTAAGT
>NZ_RCNR01000019.1 GCF_009725985.1 Zobellia amurskyensis | reverse complement strand
CTTCATCAACCGCTACCTCTTTTTTACCTTCTTTTTTATCACCACACGAAAGAATTATCAAAGCGCTAAAAAGCAAGAGTTTTATTCCTATTTTCATTTCTTGATCTTATTTAGTTTAGTAATTGTCATATTCATCCAATTTTGAGTTATGACTTTATCCAATCAGGCATATCCCAACCTTCTTTCACATAAGATTGAGGTGTACCTGGCGTAGTCCTGCCCTCTTCAATAATTTTGGCGATTTTCTGAGTAAGTCTTTTTACTACGTCCGGATTTTCAAAATAAAGGTTTGTTTTTTCCCCTGGGTCTTCTTCCATATTGTAAAGCTCATATATAGCTTCACCTTCCTTGGGTTCAATAATTTTAGGCTCCAGAGAACCACCAGAACCCCGAAACATATTTAGTTTCCATTTTCCTTCCCTGATTGCAAAATGCCCCGAAACGGAATGATGAATTACAGCTCCTCTTACCGACTTGTCATAACGCTCCCCTTTTAATATTGGCAACAAACTATAACTATCTTCACCCGCATTATCAGGAAGTTTTACTCCAACAATGTCGGCAATGGTAGCCAAGTAATCGGTCTGGCAAACAGGCACATCAGATTTTGTCCCTGCTTGTATGCCGTTGGGCCAGCGCATAAGAAAAGGAACCCGATGTCCACCTTCATAAATATCACGCTTGCCTCCTTTAAAGTTGAGGCTGCTATAGTGTCCGTATTTTTCTCGCTGATAAACGTAATTGGTCTCCGCGCCGTTATCCGATGAAAAAATAACCAAAGTATTGTCTTCAATTCCATTTGCCTTTAAAGCCTCAAGCACTTGGCCGATTCTATAATCCGTTTCTTCCATAAAATCGCCATAATTTCCACAATTACTCTGTCCTTGAAAATCAGGATGTGTACAATGCGGTAAATGCGGACTAGTTAATGGCAAATACAAAAAGAACGGGTTACCTGCTTTGGCCTCTGTTGCAGATTCGCTAATATAATCAACCGCTTTATCAGCAAATGTTTTTAATACCAGCTCATCGTTAAATGAGGGAGCCACTTCTACCCAGCCACTGGTACCCTCTTTACGCGTACTTCTATACGGAGGTGTCATTCTATACCCTTTTGGATTAATGGTATCACTAAACGTTCTAGGGTTCTTGTCCGCTTTCTTTTTCGTCCATAATACAGGAGGGTCTAACACCTTATCATTTTCCAAGTAGGTTAAAACGCCGTAATTCATAGAGGCTGGAATACCAAAATAATAATCAAATCCCTTCTCGATGGGCCCGTCTGTAAAGGGTTTTGACCAATCACGGTCTTTTCCCAAGCTCCCTTCAAATTCCATTTGAAGATGCCACTTTCCGATCATGGCGGTTTTATAGCCGTTTTCTTGAAGTAAAGAAGCAATGGTCATCCTATCCTTTTCAATCAAACAAGGCCCATCTGCTCCCAAAACCCCTTTTTTCAAAGAGGTTCTCCAACTATAGCGTCCAGTAAGCAAAGAGTATCTAGAGGGTGTACATACCGCATCACTGCTATGCCCATCCGTAAAGATGATACCTTCATTGGCCAATTTATCCATATTAGGCGTGCGGAATTTAGCATCGGGATTAAGTGCGCCTACATCCCCATAACCTTGGTCATCTGTGTAAATAACAATGATATTTGGTTTTTGGATGTTCTGAGCGCCCAGTGTTATTGAAAACAACAACAGTAAAATTCCAAGAGCTTTATGTTTTGATACATTCATAATCAGTTTCTTTATTAGTTTTAGATTGTTCCTTTATAAACAACCCCTCCCAGTATTGGACACAAGATATGGACTGGATTTCTTAAGGTCTTACTCCATACTTCCTTCTGGAGTCAATCGTATTTCTTTTAGACTTGCGTTGTTTCTTTTCCAATCTACCAAAGAAACCGTTATCGTATGCTTTCCGGGCTTATTAAACTTAATGAGCCCCATTTCATAGTAATTATATACCGCTGATGAATTTTGCTGATTTTGAACAACAACTCCCTCATCTGAAGTTATATTCCAAACCAAACGGCCTTCTCCTGCATAGTTTAATTCAGTTTGATAATAACCAGGGTCTTTCACCTCTATTTCCCAAGTCACATTACTTCCTTCCTTCCAATCTTGGGCCTGTTCAATATGCTTCCATTCCCCAAATTTCTCCATCCACCTTTTCTCTGTAATGGCACAACCCTCTGCTTTTGCAAAATCTACTGGTAATACTGTGGAAAAAACCGGGTCTATACTATTGGATACAACTACCTCTGGGCTCCCTTCTATTTCTAGTTCTATAACGGATATTAATTTTTCACTTCGTCTTGCCGGTAATGAAATAGCTACCCAACCATCTTGAGTTGTGGTTTCTAATTTTTGGGCTTTTCCATCCACTAATAAATCAGCCGACTTAATCGTATTCTTTAATCCCGGAAGCCATAGTTTACCATCTAACGGCCATTGATAAACACAAAGGCTCAATTTACCATCGGCCGCTACGGTGGCATCACCCCATGGCAATGCGTGACCCCATGGCGAAGCCCCGGTTTTATATACCACCTGAGGATACTTGCTAATCCATTCTCCTGATGCTCTGAGCGATTCTTGCGCTTCCGTGGGAATTGTTCCGTCTGGTGCCGGACCCACATTTAGCATATAGGTCCCGCCACGGGCCACAGTAGAAATAATACTTTTTAAAATCCGTTTTGGGCTTTTCCAATTTTGATCATACCAAGCGTACCCCCAAGAATCGTTCGTTACGTCAACAGTTTCCCACAGTCCACCAATATTTTTTATGGGAATGTTCATGTCCCCTAAAGACTTATAATCGCCTAAACCATGACCGGCCCTTCCTGAAATCATAGCATTAGGTTGATGTTTGCGAACAACCTCAACCAATTCTTCCACATATTTTTTCTCCATATTGCCAGGCGTATCGAACCAAACCATGGCGATATCGCCATATTGGGTTACAATTTCTTTAACCTGCGGAAGACACTTTTCCTTGAAATAATAATCAAAGCCTACCTCTTTGCCTTTCTCGTTCACTTTTGGTCCTCCATTGCCCCCTGGAAATGTCCAATCTTGATTGTGCGAATAATAAAAACCAAAACCAAGGCCTAATTCCTTACATGCCTTTGACAGTTCCTTCATAGGGTCTCTGCCAAAAGGCGTGGCCTTCACGATATTAAAATCATTGCTTTTAGATTTGTACATAGCAAAACCATCATGATGTTTGCTAGTAACTACAATATATTTCATTCCGGCATCTTTGGCGAGTTGGGCTATTGCCATGGCGTCAAAATTTACAGGATCAAAGGTTTTTGCTTCTGCCATGTACTCGTCCACGGGAATATTGGCGCGTCTGGGATTCATTATCCATTCGCTAATGCCATAATACGTGCTGTCTTTCCATGTGTTGGCAATCTTGGAATAGATGCCCCAGTGAATGAACATGGCATAATTACCCTCTTCAAATAATTTTGTTCTAGATTCAGGTGCATTGGCGCCCAATGAATTTTGATGCCCCCACATCTCATCCATATTTTCTCCTTTTTCCTTCTTTTGGCTGAATACAGAACCACTTTGAAAGAGGAACATTACGAATAACATCAACACTATATTTACCCTGGTATTCTTAAATTTCATTGGTTTGGACTTAAAATTAAATTCGATTAACTATGACAAGTTTATGGACGATTACCATCCACTTTTTTCATCGGCGAACTATACATTCTACCTTCTGAATTGATAACATTTATGAAATAAGCAACGGCATTCTCAGGAAGCTTTGCTGAAATTGTTTTGCTAGTACCGGATACATCTGCAGTACTTTCTATCCATTGGTAACTGTCCTTTCCCCAATCGCCAGTATCCGTGGTGTAATACAAATAAGCTTTATCTACTTTTCCTTGATATTGATACAACAACTTCTTGTTTTTATTTTGAATGAGGTTTGGTAATTCTGGTGCAGTACCGTTGTTTGTCATATATTCTGCAAACGAGTAAATTGACTCCGGTGCCCACCCCGCTTGATGGCCGTGTTTCATGTTATACCCAATGGATAGATATTTTTCATTGGGGGAAGCTTCGTAGGTTTTAGTGAAGCTGTTCATAGTAAAGTGGAAATCATTGGTGCCATTCACAAAAAGTGTGGGTTGTTTTTGAAGTGGTACATATAAGGAAGGTTCCCACGTATTCAAATAAAACGTTTGTTGCGCTTTACTTAATTGGCCTAGCAGATTACTATAATTAGGAGTTTCCTGTAAATAACCACAACCGTAAACAGGTATGGAAAAAGCATACCGATTATCTACGCCTGTTATTACATTGGTTAGAATACCTCCCCAAGAAATACCGGTAATCCCAATTTTATTTTGGTCTACATTTGGTAGGCTCTTTAACAAGCTTGTGGCTAACATAACATCTGCCACCGCGTGAAAGAACCATTGGTCTTCTAATTTTTCTACAACTACATCCTCAAAAAAACCTTGACGCTTGGGTCCGGAATACGCAAAGGTCTGATACTGCTTTTTACCATTCCCTACCTCAATTTTCTCTCCGGGAATTTGGCCTTCCAATGCTATTGCTATTGCAATATAACCTCTGTTCGTCCATTCTTTCACCCAATCAATAAATGCGGTACCACCACCGCCGTGCACTAAAACAACTGCCGGAACTTTATCATCTTTAGTCAGGTTTTCGGGTACTCCGTACCAACTAAACACTTTTGTTGGTTTTCCTTTAAAAGGTAGACCTTCATAAAAAATTCCCTTGATATTATCTTCTAATTTTTCAGCATCAAACTCACTGGTAAAATTGTACTTCGGGGTCTTTAACACCCCACTTTCGATTAAAGTAGTTTTAACCCACAAAGGACCTTCAGTACTATTTTCTAAAAGGATAATTTGCTTTTCAATTGTAGAAGTTTTGCTTTGTCCGTTTAAAAATATAGCACTGGAAATGAGCAAAACACCTGTTAAAAAGACTTTTGCACCAGATTGGAAATATTTAAATTGACCTACCCGCATTTTAAAATTTTGAAAAGTATATGTTTCGTGCTGTTCCTAATCCGAACACTATTTGTAATAATCGATTTAAAGTAAAATCAACTTTGACAAGGATAACAAATAAGAAATACTCAATTAAACAAACAAACTATTAGAATTACTTAAATAATTAGAGTATTTATTATCAATATTTCAATGTGGTTAAAACTAATAATCTATCGTGTGGTCAACTACCAAAAAAAATACTATTTCTAATACTTTTTTTGCTTAAAAAGGCAATTACTAGTCGTTTGAAGAATGATATTTCAAATAAGCCGAAGGGGCTAAGCCATGAATAACTTTAAACTGCCTATTAAAATTGGATATATTATTGAAACCGGATAAGTACGCTATAGAGGTAATACTCTCTTTATTTTCCAAAAGAAGCCTAGAGGCGTACCCTACCTTTATCTCATTGAGGTATCTGGTAAAAGGTTTTTTATGAACTTTCTTAAAAAACCGACTAAATGCCGATTTATTCATACCGGTCATTTTTGCTACATCACTGGCACTGATACCATCATTAAAATTTTCGAATACGTAGGCGTATATTTTATCCATGCGGAGATTATCCGCCTTCTGAAAAGCGTTTACAAAGCTTGTGCTTGATAACAGTTGATAGCTCTCATGCTTTGATAAATCCGATAAAATTTCAATGGTCTTGAAGACCCTCGTAGTTGGGTCATATTCTACAAGGTTTGTGATTCTTTCCACCAACTCTTTGCTCAAATCGTTAAATTTGACTCCCCTATTGGCCCTCATCAAAAGATTAGAAACCTGTTTCATTTCGGGTATTTCAAAGAATCCCTTACCTAAAAAGTCCCTAGTAAAATGAATGGCGAAAGCCTCAGCTTCCAACGTACTATCTGGCTGAAAATAAATTTCATCGTTCAACCACATGTGTGGCACATTTTTACCGATCAGTACTACTTCTCCTTCCTGAAATTTTTCAATACTATCTCCTATAAAACGTGTTCCAGAACTTTTTAAAATTACTACCAATTCAATCTCAGGGTGATAATGCCAAACTCGTAAAAAATTAGGGTACAGATTATGGTTGACCGAAAATGACCGGTCAGATACAGATGCTCTACTTAATAAATGAAGTTTCATGTACCACTTTTAATTTAAAAAAACGCTTTTCTATTTTAAAACTTTATATCTCATTAAACGAACCCATTAACAGGCTTTTACAATTCATTCTCTTTTAAATTCTAGACTACAGTAAAGCATCATTCAGACCAGAAAATATGAAGTTAACAACATGGCTCCACAGAAAGCGTGACTAAAATAGTCCTTGATATCCATGTTACTTTTACAGCTTTATTGGAAATCCATTTGGTAACGGTGGTATGTTTAAAGCTTCTTTTTCGTCCGGAACCCGGTTAGAGGTTGTTTGTTTACCTCCGTACCAATACACTCCAACACCATACCCCATTTCACAGTCCGTCCAACTCCAAACTTCCATATCCAATTTCAAAGAGCTTTCAAAAGGCATGACGTCTAAGGCGCGAGTTCTTGTTTCCGTACTGTACCCCGATGTATTTTTTTCCTTACTTTTTTTTCTGTTTAACTTGTTGTACACAAAACTCCGTGGTTGTGCATGAAAAGGGTGTTCATAAAAATCCGTGCTTTTACCTCCCCATGAGTATGCATAATAATCTTCAGTTCCCGTTCCAAAAATTGATGGAAAATCCTCACCGTCAACCCAAATTTTTTCATCTCCCTCTCCCCACCATTTTTCAACAGGATTCATAACGGTCAATGCATCGCCTACATACACACCTCTACCTTTGAGGGTAACATAATTCCAATCTGAAAACGGACGTGTGGGAACAGGATATTGCCCTCGCCAAGCCCCATTAAAATACATACTTTGGTCATCCCACTCCCATGTGCCAACGGTAGCTTTTAAAACTAGGTCCACAGGGGTATCCCCCAAATTAACCACAGATATTTTTCCTGATTTTTGATAAGGCATCATCCACCTACAAATCATTGTACCATCTTCCCTTACTGTTCTATACCACCCCTGAAAAGGGTTTAATCCTATACCACTACCAAAAAAATCTCCTATGGGAGACCAAACTGTTTGTTCTCCATCAAACTCAATTTTCAGCACCACAGAGCGGGTTACTTCTGAGTTTGTATAATCTTCAAGTTTTAAACTAAGTTCTCTTATAGCAGCATTTCCTACTGGCAACTTTACTGATTTTTCTTCTTTGGAAGCCAATTTCGATTCTAATGAAACTTGTTTTCCTTTAATGTGATTTTCTGGGTTCAACAATAATTCCCCAACTCTTTGAACTGTAGGCATAGCTTTGTCAAAAGCTGCTTTTGTAAAGGTTTCAATAAGTGCATTATCATCGTAAGCTCTGTAGGTAAACTGATAAAAAAATGGCCTTGAATCTGTAGTTATTTTACAGCTTTTCGCGTATGGAATTGGAAAAAAAGATACTGATGACCGTAAAGATTGATGAGCAAATGGATATGGAATTAAACCAGTTCCGTCAAGTAAACCCAACATGTTTCCTTCCAAAACAGGTTCAGGATTCCCATCTAAATATATTTTGATTTGTATGTCCGTATCAGGTTTATCCGGACTTAGAAAAGGCATCCACGTACGCACAATAGCCCCAGGTCCTTCATGATCCATTAACACCCATTCCTTTTCTCCGTTTTCCTCTTCTATTCTAATAAAATTATGGTCTTTTTCACTACTATTAAAATCTTGATTTATAAACCAACCTACCGAATCGGAAGGTATTTTTGAGGCTCTATTATAGCTACTCTCTTGTTTTAATCTAAAATTGTTCTGTGGAAATCGGGCAATACCACCACGATCGACCATATCATTTAATAAAGATTCAATAGATACTTTATCTCCGGTTTGGCCAAAAGCCATACATACCGATACCATACATACAAATCCTATTAATAGTTTAGTCGATTTCATTTTTTCAAATATCATTATGCTCTTATCCAAAATAGGTTACTTGGTCTTGCTACTCTGTTGATCCCATAATCTATAAGGGTCGTCATGTGCTTCCATTTCAGCCAATAATAAGGCCTCCATTTCCGCCAGTTTATCCACATATTTAGGATTATCTGCCAAATTAGTTAGCATTTCGCCTTCTTTGTTATGTTCTTTTATGTATTCATTCGGGTTTTCAGCCAAATTAAATAGTTGTGTTTCGCGCACTGCACCTTCCATTACATCATACTTGATTAATTTCCAGTCGTCCTTTTTCACCGTACGCATGCCTGGTTTTGTTCCTCCACAATATACTCCGTACAACACATCCCTAACAATTTCTTTTTCACCTTCCAAAACAGGCTTAAAGCTTGTTCCTTCTACCGTTTCTGGAATCTCTATACCTGCCAAATCACATAACGTAGGTAAGACATCTAATAAATAAACATTCCCTTTTGTACGTTTACCTGACGGAAGTCCAGGGCCTTTAATAATCATGGGTACACGCCATGTATGTTCATATAAGTTTTGTTTTCCCATAAGTCCATGTCTTCCTATGGACATTCCGTGATCGGAAGTGTAAACGATATAGGTGTTGTCCAACTCACCCATGGCTTCCAATTTCTTGAGCACTTTCCCTAGCTGAATATCTATATTTTCTGAACAAGCATATTCCCTACCCAACTCATTTCTAACGGTCTGCTCATCTCTATTTTTCCAAACGCCACTCACCCGTTCCTCATCACGAAGCTCTGGGTGACCATGAAAAAAAGGATGCGCTTCTAAATAATTATCTTGAAGTGGCGGTTGCTTATCACTAGCAGGAGGAAGACTATTCTTGTCCGTATGATTTACCGCTCCATATTTCTCCAATAATTCCGGAGTACCGTCTCGGGTATCATGCGGATGGGAGAATCCAAAATAAATGAAAAAGGGATTTTCTTCTTTAACTTTTTCCCGGTCTCCTAAATATTCTAAAACTTGTTTGGAGTGCCAAGCACTTCCGGTCTCTTCCGTACCACCTCTTTTTGTGGCATCATGAACAACCGTAAACTGCTCATTTGCTCCAGGATATGAGTTGCCTTTTTTACAAGTTCTCATAGTATTATAACCTGCCCTATTGAAAACAGCCCCAATAGTTTGTTTATCCAATTCATGTGGAGCCGTATTCTTTTGAAATTCTGCACTGGGTGGCAAATGCCATAGGGTTCGTCCCGTCATAATCATATGCCGAGATGGCGTGCACACCGCACCGTTCATTGAGCCCATATGGTGGGCAGTTTCTATAACCGTCCCCTCTGAGGCTAGTTTTGAAATAACAGGAGTTTCTAATATAGACTTTGGATCATACACCTGTAAATCAAAAGGTGATTGATCATCCACCAAAACAAAAAGAAAGTTTGGTCGTTTTTTAGTCTCCGGTTTTTTTTCTTCGCTTTTACATGACGATAAAATAATCATCACGGAAAAAACCCATAAGAAACTCCTGTTATTCATTTTCATGCTGCACTATATTTTAAAAAGATACTGTTTACAATTATCTGCCCATCCAACCACCGTCAACCAACATTACGGTTCCGGTCATATAATTTGAAGCTTCTGAGGCCAAGAAAACAATAGGTCCTTTAAAGTCTTCTGGTTCTCCCCATCTTCCTGCAGGAATCCTTCCTAAGATGGATTTACTACGGTCTTCATCATTTCGTAAAGCCTCTGTATTATCCGTAGAAATATATCCCGGAGCAATGGCATTAACCTGTACTCCTTTAGATGCCCATTCGTTAGATAATGCCATGGTTAACTGCCCTATAGCTCCTTTTGAAGCCGCATAGCCTGGCACGGTAATTCCTCCTTGGAACGTTAATAAAGAAGCGGTAAATATTATTTTTCCACTTCCCCTACTTACCATTTCCTTGCCTATTTCCCTAGATAGGATAAACTGGGCGTTTTGATTTACTTCAATGACCTTGTCCCAATACTCATCTGTATGCTCGGCAGCAGGCTGTCTTAAAATGGTACCTGCATTATTTACCAAGATATCTATGGTAGGGTTTTCACTTTTTACTTTTTCAATAAAAGCGTACAACGCTTTTCTATCGCTAAAATCGCATTGATAGGCTTTAAAGCTTTTATTCAATTCGGTTATGCGCTTCTCTATTTTAGAACCCGAAAGTTCCAAAGTAGCGGAAACTCCAATTATATTAGCTCCAGCTTCTGCCAAAGCCTCGGCCATGGCAAAACCAATACCGCGTTTACAACCTGTTACTAAAGCCGTTTTTCCTTTTAAATCGAACTTATTCAATATCATATTCGTTCTTCCTTGTGTTTATTAAAATCTTAAAGTACACCCTGTAAAGGCTCCCCATCCATGTCTGTAAAAGCTTTGTTCTCACCTGCCATTCCCCAGATAAATCTGTAGTTGCTGGTACCTGAACCTGAATGAATAGACCATGGTGGAGAAACTACGGCTTCAAAATTTTTCATGGCAATATGCCGTGTTTCTTGAGGCTGCCCCATATAGTGCATTACAATATTGTCTCCTGGAATATCAAAATAGAAATAGACTTCCATTCTACGCTCATGGGTGTGCGGTGGAAAGGTGTTCCAAACACTACCTTTCTTCAACTCAGTATACCCCATTACCAACTGGCAACTTTGAATACCGTCTTCGTGAATGTACTGGTACAAGGTTCTTTCGTTACTAGTTTCTACTGCACCCAATTCTACTATATTGGCATCTGATTGCGTAGCTTTTTTAGTTGGATACTCTTTATGCGCCGGAGCTGAATTCAAGTAGAATTGTGCAGCATCAGAACCATCCGCACTGGCAAAAGTTACTTCTTTTGAACCTTTACCTACGTATAATGCTTCTAAGTTTCCAAGTTCAAATACTTCACCATCTACGGTTACGGTACCTTTACCACCAACATTGATGATTCCCAATTCTCTTCGCTCTAAAAAATAATCGGCTTTCAACTCATCATAAGTTGGTAATGAAAGGCTCTTAGATTTTGGAAAAGCGGTGCCATAGATAAAACGATCGTAATGTGTATAGATCATTTTAATGACATCTTCACCCATTAGGTCCGAACTATGAAACTCTTTTCTTATTCTCTGTGTGTCGTATAATTTGGCATCTTCCGGATGCACAGCGTACTTAACTTCCATGTTTAAATTTTAGATTTAATTATTTTGTTATCATTTTTTGTAGTTCTTCTAAGGTCTTTCCTTTGGTTTCTGGCATCATAAATATGACGAACAGCAACTGCAGTACCATCATTCCTGCAAAAAAGAAAAACACTATTCCTGGGTTGTCAAAACTACCCATGGCTATTGGCATAAAAAGCGTAATCAATGCAGCTAATACCCAGTGGGTAGAACTACCAAAGGACTGCCCTTGTGCTCGTAAATTTGTTGGAAATATCTCTGATATAAAAACCCAAATTACCGCTCCTTGCCCAATAGCGTGAGAAGCTATAAACAGGAATAAGAAAATAGGTACCATTAGGCCTTGCCACTCTAATGTGAACGCAACACCTACCATAGTTAATGAGATAATATAACCGATAGAACCAATGTACATAAGTACTTTACGGCCTACTTTATCAATTAAATAAAGGCCCAATAGCGTAAAAACCAAATTGGTTACACCAATACCAATACTGCTCAATAAAGCCGTATTTTCTCCCAAACCAGCGGAACTGAATATCCGAGGCGCATAATATAAAAATGCATTGATACCTGACAATTGATTGAAAAAAGCAATCAAAAAAGCTAACATTAAAGGGAATTTGTATTTCTGGACAAACAAGGCAGATTTCTCTGATTGTTCCTCTTTTAACTGCTCAATGACGGACTCATCCAATTCGGTTCCGGTAAGTTCTAATTGAATTCTTTTTGCTCCCTCCAAGTCGTTTTTCTTCTCTAACAACCATCGTGGACTTTTAGGAACACCTATCATAGCTACAGTATATATCAATGCAGGAAGTGCCTCTATACCAATCATCCAACGCCAAGGTTCCGAGCCAAAATCTTTCAATAAATAATTGGATACAAAAGCGATTAAAATTCCGAAAACAATATTGAATTGATACAATGCTACTAATCTACCACGGCTCTTGGCCGGGGCAATTTCAGAAACATAAGTTGGCGCGGCAACAGTGGATGCCCCTACTCCCAGGCCTCCAAGAAAGCGGAAGAACGAAAACAAATAAGGATCATCTGCCAAGCCTGAGCCCAATGCCGATATAAAGTAGAGTATACCTATCCACAAAAGGGTGTTTTTTCTTCCTATTTTATCACAGGGAATTGAAGCAAAAATAGCTCCCAATACCGTACCCCATAATGCCATTGACATGATGAACGTACCATGAAAAAGGTCTGACGTACCCCATAAAGTCTGTAACTGTTGGTCGGCACCAGAAATAACCACGGTATCAAAACCGAATAAAAATCCGGCCAAAGCCACCACAAAAGATGTAAAAAGTAATTTAGTTTTCATAGCGCTTTATTTAGTTGCTTGTATGGTTACGGATAACGGATTAGCTAAAATCTGAGATTGTTGTTTTAGCATATTTTCCCAGTCTTCCAAAGAACTAACTTGTCCACTTTTATCCCAAGCGAAACCAGCATAATACGTTAATTTCTCCTGAGGTTTGGTTACAACTAAAAGATTACTCTGATCCACAGCATCGGACTTGTGAATTATAGCATTTTCAACCATTGCAGGGTCTATAACAATTCCCTCACCTACTTTAGAACCATCTATAGTTTCCCAATGACGGAACCAACCTTCTTCTTTGTTAACAGCTCCTTCACCCTCATTTTTATGCAACGTAATTCCCACCGTGTAATTTGGCACCTCTTTATCCGAAGAAAGACTAATATCGAACTTAGAAAAATTGGAACCTAAATCTAGAGTTACACGTTTCGTTTCTTTAACACCGTACGGACTCCACGGTGCATAATCCAATTCAAACACCGTTCGTAAAGGACCTGCTGCCAATGTTCTAGATGCCGTAAAATTATTAGATACCAAAAGGCTATCATTTTCCCAGATACCAATACCACCTGTTCCCCTACTGCTTCCAACATGGTACGGGTCATACCCCTCACCGTGGTCTATATGGTAAGAACCTGATTTAATCATATGCGCCTTGTACCATTTATTTATAATGGATTTGTCGGTACGTTTTAACCACAAATCTATTCCGCTAGAAAGTGTACTCCCTGGAACACCTGCCAAAGCTTCTTTTTCTCCTGTAGGACCGTACGTTCTAAAAGCTACTTTATCATTCTCCCAGGTATAATCATCCGTTCTTTCCGGTACGAGACGCGAGTATGCAATAACATCACTTTCCCCTGGAGCCTTTAAGCTATCCACAAGAATCACGTATTCGGAGGTGCCATTGGCAGGAACCTGAGCTTGAAAAAGTAATTCATCATTAGTGCCATCTTGATCATTGTCTACCCATTGTGTACGCAGGTATTCTTGACCGCCTACTTTCTTGACGCGAATATTGCTTTCCGAATTATTTTTTAAAACAGCGGATAAGTCGGCAGCGTTTGCGCCCACGACTTCACTCCTAGAGAAGTTAAGGTCGTTTTTTACTTCTACCGATACCGTTTCAATCTTAGTGGCAGATTCACAGGATGCCATCAAACAGAGAGCTGTTAGATAAGCAAGGTTTAAAGGGGCAGTTAGGTTGATTTTCATTTTTTTCATTTTGTTGTTACTTCGCTATTTTCTCACTCTCTAGACTAAAGATTTTAAAGTTTTCTATGGTCATATGATTGTTCACCGTTCTAAAGCCAAAATGGCCTGAGGTATAAGGGTTAGGGTCATAAAAATCTATTATACGTTCGCCATCTCTATAATATTGGATGATTCCATTGTAAGCTACGATTTTGATTTTTGTTTCCTTGTTAGGCTTTATTAAGAATTTTTCTTTTGTTAGATCATGTTCAGGTAACAAAGGCCTATTGCCATCGCCCGTATACCTACGAAAACGGGTTTTAGAATTATCGTGTCCACCAACACCCATATAGTAAAGCCGAAGATTATCATAGTTGGAAAACTTCCCCCCACGTTTCTCCGAATTTACGAATAAGTCATCTGGATGCTCCATGTCTTGGGCCATCCAAAAACAATTAAGATCGGATACCCGGTCTTGAGGACCTCCTTCATCAATTACAAACGCATCATACGTTATCATTAATGGGCCCTCTAATTTCTTAGTGAGCCAAATAGTACAACCGGAAACATCTGTAATTTCCAACTTTCCCTCATTTAATTGAACCGTACCTTCCGGCGTCTGTTCTACCTTCCAATTTTCGAGACCCAGTTGAAAAGAGTCCAAATAGGTTAAACTTGCTTTTGCCGTGAGTGTATCATTTATTTCAACATACTCATCTTGTCCCATAATGGATACACACACAACCCATGCAAACACTACGGATAACACTACTTCTCTCTTAGTTCTTCTACTCATATTTATTTTATATCATCTTGATTTTTCAACCCGGCCAAACCGAATAACAGATCAGCTGAATCTAGTGGTCCAAAATAGAAAAAACAAGTTCCAATTCCTCACAATTTTTCCAGACTAACAAAATAAGCACCAAGTGTTTCTTCCGTATCTAGAGTGAACCAAGTCTGCAACGATGCATCTCCTTGGGTTAACTCCACCGTAAATTGTACATATTCTTGAGTTGGATCAACAGAAATGGTCTTATCAAAACCCTGTACTTTCAATCTTGCCTTTTCAATATTTAAAGCTATACTTTCCTTGCTTTCGCTAACACTTGTACCCGGGATAGCAGGTCTTAAAGGAGCTTTTGCATTTAAAGCCAATTTAGTCTCTTCTGGCCACCTACGAAGCTTTACCTCGTACGTTCCCGTTTCTTGAACTTTTAACAACCAATAGCCGTTATCTATATAAGCGGTTCGGATATGTCTTTGATGCCAAGGGCTATCTCCTGTGGTGTGCCAATCATGACAATACAATTTTGCTGGATTCTCCGCTTCATGACCAACAATCATGCGAGGTATATCTTCATACCCTGGAGCCAAATCATTCCACCATTCATCATAAGCAGCCTTATACTCCTTTATTCTCTCAGGATGCTGGTCAGCAATATTATTGCGCTGTTCCGGGTCCTTGTTCAAATCATAAAGTTCTACACCATCGATCAACCTCCATTTTCCTTGCATAAGGGATGTTCTCCTCCATGGTTCCGGAATTTCTGTACGTTGTGAATTGGTAATAACTATTCGGTCTTTAAATTCACTATTATCATCATTCAATAAAGGAACAAGACTTTGCCCATCAAATTTAATATCTGGGTTTGTCTTTAAATCACACAACTCTACAAGTGTGGGTAATACATCATAATGGGCGGTTAACTCATCAATATCCTTTCCTACTGTAATACCTCCATTTTTCCAATGTAAAAATAAGGGAACCCTATGTCCGCCTTCATATTTACTGGCTTTAATACCACGCATTCCAGAATTATAGCCTTTCTTCACAAAGCCGTCCAAACGATGCCCTTCTACCCTGGCTCCTTGAGCCGTACCATTATCCGTCATAAAAACGATGATGGTATTATCCAAAATATCGGACTTTTTTAAGTAATCCATCAACTTACCTACATTTTTATCGATATTGGAAATCATACCATAAAAGGCTGGAAGCGGAATATTTTCATTGTCCTGATACGGTTCTGAAAATTCATCGGATACAAAATAGGGAGAATGTGCGGCATTGGTAGGCAAATAGCAAAAAAATGGTTTGTTTTTATTCGCCTCAATATATTTAATGGCTTCATTGAACCAGATATCCGTACAATAGCCTTCATATTTTTTTAATTCACCATTGTGAATATACATATCATCAAAATAGTCATTGTCCCAATAATCCATGGTTTGTTCCATTCCTCCGCCTCCATGACTCAAAACCTCATCAAAACCTTTATCCTGCGGCCTAAATGGGTAGTTATCTCCCAAATGCCACTTTCCGAACATAGAAGTAACATAGCCGTTTTCCTTAAATATCTGCGCCATGGTAGTCTCTCTTTCCAACAATAAAGAACGTCCATTGATTGTATGCCACACCCCAGTTCTATTGGCATTATGACCTGTTAACAAAGCAGCACGCGTGGGAGCACAAGTTGGATTTACGTGATAATCCGTAAAGCGCGCACTGGTAGCATGAAGGTCATCTAAATTTGGTGTTTTAATATACGGGTTGCCCAAAGCAGCAATATCTCCATATCCCTGATCATCTACTAAAATGAGAATTACATTGGGTTGTTCTTTTTTTTCTTGACTATGTACTACCTGTACCAAAAAGAATAAAAGCACCACCAAACTTATATTCTTTATTAATTGTCTATGTTCTTTTTTCCGAATTGATATCATGAAATTTTATTTAAAGTTTTCATTGATTAAACTTGTCAATACCGCGGGATAATTTTCCCCAACTACGGTCCCTCCATTTTCCACACCGGATCCATAGGTTATGGAATCCCCAAAGCAAACAATTTTCTGATTGCTATGAATCAGATTGTTTGTCTTTAAAAAATCAAAAACAGTCTCGGCAATAAACCGATACCCTAAGGCCGTGGGGTGAACTCCATCTTTTACTCCACTGTTTCGTTCATTTCTAAAAAACAAGTCTTTATTGTGCTCGGGCAGGTTCATTTTACTAAAAACCTGATTGAGGTCCAAGTACTCAGATTCACTTTCATTGGCCACTTTTTTCACAATATTCCGCGCGATTTTTAATTTTTCATTCGGGGTATTTTTGAACAATGTTTTATCATGTCTTTGATATAGATACACCGAATCCACAGGTGGTGGTGACATCATTAAAATTTGGGCTCCCGCTTGTTTAATTTTTTTGACAATTTCACCTAGGTTCTTTTCATAAGACGCATATGAAACCAGTTTTTTAGAATTGAGCATATCATTTGTACCCACCATAAGAATCACAAAATCAGGTTCATGACTTAGCACATCCGTTTCCAATCTTTCCAATAAATCTACAGATGTATTTCCACTTATTCCGGCATTAATGGTTTGTGCGAATACCATGGGCATACTTAACATTACTAATAAAATCAATACTATGTTTCCTCTAAAGAACGTCATTCTAATTTTCTGGATTGTATTCCAAAACCTGCCCGTCTGCCAGTAATTTTTTCTGAAGTTCCTCATAAGGAATATCATGGATATCCATATTTTTATCCAATGCCATACTTGCCAAAGTAGCAGCGCTCTGTCCTAAAATCATAAACACAGGCTCCATACGAATGGAACCAAAGGCGATATGGGAAGATGAAATAGCCGCAGTAACCATAAGGTTTTTACATTCTTCCTTTTTTGGTAGGATTGTTCCCAAATGAATCTGATAAGGTTTTTCGGGCTCAATTCCCAAATCACCTTCGTTTTGTACATATCCGTCTTTGGTAATATAGCGTTGAACATTATGCGAATCCATAGCGTAAGACCCCATTCCTATTGATTTCTGAACTTTGCTTTTTCCCAGAATTTCATTTTCTGTCATTACAAAATCACCGATCATACGCCTCGCCTCACGTACGTAAATTTGGTATGGCCAATGGCCATTATCGGCAAATTCATCTTTAGCCAGCCCCCATTTTTTGATACTCTCTCTAAATCTTTCCGGTACACTTTCATCATGGCCCCAGAAATAAAGTAACCCTTTGTGGTAATTAATATGTTCGTCTAAAATTTCCTGTCTTTTCTCATAGGAAGCTTCAGGATACTCATAATTCATTCCTATATTATCCGAACTAAACGGACCTACATTATTGACATCCCTTTTCATATTAGGAATTTTACCACCTCCAAACATAGAATAACGACCGCCTTCAAAGACTCTCCTTAATAATTCATATTCCTTTGGGTCATAATTTTCAGGTTTTTCAAAAGGCACAACATTACCTTCTGCATTGGTAGTACACAATCTATAATTATAAGCTTGTAACCGTTTATCGCCTGAACCTTGCTCCCCAGGATCTTCTGCCGATATACGGGGAAGCAGACCACTAGTTGAATCGCCAGGAATTACATATGGACTAATATTTAATTGTTGAAAATTATGACTGTGATGATAAACGCCTTTTTGAACCCCGTTCCACTCCTCATTATACACACTATTTGCCTCACGACCAACGTGATAATTAACACCAGCTGCAGCCATAAGATCCCCTTCATAGGTACCGTCTACAAAAATTTTGCCTTTGTAAGTTTCTCCGTCCAACATAGTTATGGAAACAATTTCACCATCTTTAAGCTCAACTCCTTTTTCTCGGTCTAGCCATTTATCGCGTAGGATGGTAATATTATGGTCCTTGATGAACTTCTCAAAAATCTGCTCAGCTACATGAGGCTCAAAAGTCCACATGGTTTTAAACTCATTATCAATTGCTGTAGTCCCTTGTCCTTCATTACCATATTCACTTCTTGGTTGCCAATTCCAAGCTTCCTCATTTTGATAATGGTTATATACTTCTTGGTAAAACTCTTTTGAAAGACCACCAATAACCTCTTTATTTCCCAAATCAGTAAAGCCCAGACCACTTGCAGATAGGCCTCCAATGTGTTTTTCAGGACATACGACTAAGACTGATTTATCCATTCTTGCCAATTGAATTGCTGTGGCAATTGCAGCAGAAGTACCTCCGTAAATAATAACATCGGCATCCAATTTTTCTGTTTTTTCCGCTGATGAACACCCTATTTGGAGTGTACACGCTAATAGCATTGCAATCAGACTAACACGCTTTAATGTCTTCATCTTAATCATTGATTTTTAGTTGGATAATATTTAGGTTCTCATCAAAACTTTTGGCTTTTACATTTTGATCTATGCTTACCGAAGTTCCTGAATTCTTACTATAAAGACTAAGGGTAGTGCTTGGCTGCCCTTGAAATTCCACTTTTAAATTTTCTGAATTAAAATCCTCTACGAGCGCTGTATATTTTGAATGGGAGTGCATTAACGTTTGCCCCTCTCTTCTTAAATAACTGCCATGCCCTATGAAAAGTTCATCTATATTTTCAGTTTTGGTCAAATCCGTACCTTCTTTGAAAGTCAAGGCTGTGAGGTAGGCATCCGTTTCCCATCCGTTCATATTGACCACACTGTTCCTATGCTTTATTCTCCCATCTGCCAACAGGTTTAAATACACTTGTGTAGTCTTTCCATTTTGGGTGATGGAAACGCCTAAAAAGTCCGTCCCTTCAAAACGTTCTATAAGTGGAAGGTTGTCTTTATTCTCCTCATCTTCCAAAATAATAGCAGACACAAATTTGGTTCTAGCTGTTTCTTCAAAATGACTAATTGACCAATACGGTTTTGTTTGTTCTGGGTGATGGTCTTCATACCCCATTTTTTCCGTCAGTACCATATGTTCAGGAAAATCATGCGGACGTTCACCTCCCGGAGGAAAAGTCTCTGGATAAAGCGGGCGAACCAAAACTTTGGCGTCATCCTCTTTAATCGTTAAATCGATACCTCCTTTTAAAGTTGATTCGCCATTGTAGTGTAGCAACCATTCAAACTTACCTGGCTCATGTGCCAAAAGGTCATCAATGACCAAAATAACATCGCCAACCCAAACGAAACTTCGGTAATTACGAGATAATATTTGTGCGTACGGTCCTGTAGCATTGGCTAAAAGGTATTTGAAATTATCGCCTTCTACTAAATTATGGAGCGACCCTTGGTTTTTTACTCCAAAGTATATATCCTTTCTATTCTGTCCCTCACCATTAAACATGACCACATTATGTGCTTCACTCTGGCAGTAGTATTCCGTGTAAAGCGGACTCATGTAGGACGCATTTCCAGAATCGATTATTAAGTTTTTTCCTTTATGAAACAGTATGTACGACCCAGCATCTGCATGGGTATGATTCCACGTAAAACCTGATTTTACAGCAAGCATAGTGGCATCATCGTCCCAAGAGTTACGAAGGGTTGCCCAGCCCATATCTTTATACAAATGTGATGTTGGTAAATCGGGAACAAAATCATCGGCTAGCTTAGGCAGTTTTGGGTGTAACAGTAAACCGTTGGGAGTTCCCAATTGCATCCCTTCATTGTCCGAACCTTTACTTACCTTATCAATATACCAAGCATATTTATCAGCAGTATATCCAAGATTCCATAAAAGCGTTACACAGCTATTACCTGTTTTATTGATAAAAGAATCGCCAAAATTAACCGACATGACTTTACCATCTTTCACATAATAACTGGTCTGAATAAAGAAATCGCCAATTTTATCAAGAACAGGGAGGTCAACCTGTTTTACGTTAGGCAAAGCCGATTGAAAGGCTAAGCGAAACAACAAATATTGAGAAACACCATAAGAAGCATAATTGATGCTTTCATAAAACCCACCATCCTTATCAAAAGTAGGAGGCTTATTTTGAAGTACGCTACCGGAATAATCTACCCATTCTTTGGCGGTATCCGCAATCTCATCTACCCATTTTTGGGCTTCGGGAATTTCATCTCTAATGGCCAAAGCACTAAAACCTGCCATATACACACAGGCACTCCACCAGTTGTGGCCCATGGTATCGAACGTATGAAAATCGGTATTGGGGAGCAACCAATCTTTACGAGCGGGTGTTATACCTACCTTAACAAAATCTTCCGCAATTTCTTGTCGTTCATTTTTTTCCAAATAGTTATAAATACAATCATAACCTATAGCAATATAGAAACTGGTATGGGAGGTTTTTAAACCTCCTTGCCATTGTGGACTTCTACTAAGAAGGGCTTTCCCTTCCCAAGTATCCTTTTTTGTGTAGTCAATTAAAATAGCTTTTATAGCTTCTGCAAATTTAGGCTTGCCGGTCATGCGATACGCTAGACCCAATAGTTGGCAGTCTGCTGCTTTTAACTTGTCTTTTTTAAGTAATTTTTCTGCAGTTTTATATTGCTCTTCCCAACTCTTACGAACCGCTTCGTTAGTAGAAATCTGATTTTTGAGTTGTTTAATATTGTCCTCGGTGTGTAGAAGATAATTCCTTTCTTGAGCATTTATTACAAATGTCAAAAAGCAGCATAAAAACAGAAGTGTTCTCTTCATCATATTTTCATTATTACTTAAAACGATAAGCTACAAGGCTCATTTAGTATTACTAACCATATCTAAAAAAAGCCAAAAACCAATCTCATTACAATGTTATTGGTTCTTGGCTTTTTATAATATAATATAGTGTTCAAGACATATAAATTATAGCCCATTACTTGTATAATGGGCTATAAAGAGGTTTTTTAAAATAAAAATCAGTTATTATTCTTATCAAAATTTCAATGGTTTTTATACATCTATTTTTTATATGACAGCGATTTTATATTTGCTTCTGCAAAATAATACTATCCGCTAATCTTATTATTTCTTTTTTAGTGCTTTGGCAATAGCTTCATTAACCAATGGAGCCATAACGTTGTATCCTTCTAGATTTGGATGTACACTATCTCTACCATACTCGCTTTTTAAGCCCTTTTCCGCATCTACCATTGGCGTATAATAATCTAGGTAGACTATATTGTTTTTATCCGCATATCCCTTAATTCTTTTGTTCAGTTCAACAATCTGATCAGCAGGTGAAATAGATGGACTCCAAGAATAACTATTAGCCGGTAATGCCGATGCCAGAACCACTTTAATACCATTTGCTTTGGCTAACTGAGCCATTGAGAATATATTCTTTGCAATCTGGTCCATACTGATGGGACCACGGTTTCCGGCGATGTCATTCGTACCAGCAAGAATAACAACAGCTTTAGGGTTCAAATCAATAACATCTGGACTAAAACGCAACAACATTTGTTGTGTTACCTGACCGCTTATTCCCCTATTGATATATGAAGGATTTTTTTCAAAAAACTCAGGATTGTGCTTGCCCCAACCTTCGGTAATGGAATTCCCCATAAAAACCACACGGTTCTCTTTTTTAGCAGGTGCTTTCAACTGCTCATTTGCAGCTTTATATTTTCCAAAGTTCGCCCAATCATCATTAGACAGCAAAGTCATTTTAATTACGCTAACCGCAACATCAGGGGCCGTTTTTGGAAGCTGAATGGTCAACCCTTTATCGGTAAGACCTGCTTTCAATTTGGTTCCGTCTGCCAATAAAGTAGCTCTCTGTAATTTGATATCGCTATTTATAACTAGGTTACCATCTTCTGGCCAGTCAAAAACATGAGCATAAAGAATATCATCCTTAATTGTATAACGGCCCCACTCAGGTCTATCATAAGGACTTGCGCTACTTCCGTAAATGGCTTCACCGTTTACATCCGTCCAGTCTCCCATTGCCTTTAACCTTTCTACGCTCTCTGGGGGAAACTGACCAAGACCGTCAGGGCCTATATTCAATAAGAAGTTCCCTCCTTTTGATACGATATCAACCAAATTTTGAATCAACTTTTCGCTGCTTTTCCAGTTATCATCAGATGGTTTGTATCCCCAAGACCCGTTCATAGTCATACAAGACTCCCAATCAGAATCAATTCCAGTAGCCGGTATTTCTTGTTCAGGAGTACCAAAATCGCCCGCAAAATTACCTTCTCGGTCCATTCCTTCCATTCCCATACGGCCCTTATCCACTCTATTGTTGATAATAGTATTGGGTTGAATCTCCCTGATAAAATCATACATTTCCTTACCCATTTCGGTCGTGTAATCTGCGATCCAATCACCATCAAACCAAACGACACCTATATCTCCATAATTGGTCAATAGTTCCTTTACTTGTGGTTTCAGATAATCTTTAAAGTATTCTGGAAATTCTGGGTTCACAACAGTTTGGTCTTTTTGACCTGCATTATAATTAGGGAATAAATTGCCCTGCGCCTGAGGATGGTGCCAATCTACTATTGAGTGATAAAAACAGAAGATAATATCTTGCTTTTTACACGCATCCGATAATTCTTTGATGACGTCTCTTTTAAAAGGAGAAGAATCCATGATATCGTAATCAGATACTTTTGAATCCCACAGACCAAAGCCATCATGGTGCTTTGAAGTGATTACAATATACTTCATTCCGGCATCTTTGGCCATAGCTACCCACTCATCGGCATCAAACTTTACTGGATCAAATACGGGTGGTAATTTTTCATACTCCTCAATAGTATAGTCCAATTTATCCATAATCCATTCGGCGCCACCACCGCAAACTTCTCCGTTTCTTTCGCCACCCGGAATAGAATACACACCCCAGTGGATGAACATACCAAATTTGGCATCGCGCCACCATTCCATGCGCTCATCATCAGACAGTTTTTTTACTTCTTTTTCTTGGGCTAATCCTTGTCCCAAAGTCAACATCGCAACGAATGCGAACAATACCACTTTCATTATTACTTTCATGTTCTTGTACTTAAGATTACTTGGTTCTAATTGATAATTTATGTTCAGATTGATTTCTAACGACAATAATGTCTAATTTCTCCTGTGTTTTAGTTTCCAAAACAACTTTAAAAAAATCTGTTATTCCTTCAACTTTTTCGCCATTAGCTTGTATAATTACATCCCCAGTTTTTAGGCCGTTGTTCTGGACTGCTGGGCTTTCTGCCCAAACGCTAAGGATAATTACCCCTTGGGTTGTTTTTAAACCGTAGGCAGATTGCTCTTCTTTTGAGGATACATTTTTGAGTTTATTTCGTAACCAGGTTACAACCGGTGTAGTTTCCGTTCCTTTCTCCGATTCATTTTTTAGCTCTGGTACTTCAGGTGTTTTGGCAAGTGCTTTCAATTCGGGCTTTTGCACGCCAAATTTGTCCATTGGGAAGTTTTTAAATCCTATTTTGAAAGCAGGCGAGTTTTCTAGAACGGAAAAATTAAGATGCGCAGGATCCTTGAATAATGGATCTCCATAAGCACTGTTCAAATCCCTATCATACACTCTAGATTTCATCATGGTTACTTCATTAGGGAACAAGTTATAATCCAATTCCTTTCCCCAACCGTCTAACCTAATATCTTGATATGACTTTTGGACAATGTTGTGCCGAAATACATCTTGGCTGTTTTTGAACCATACATGGGGATGCAGGGAGTTGTTGACCATAATGTTATTCTCGGCTACCCTAGCAAATCCTTCCCTTAATTTAAGGCCATTGTTCAACAGCAAATTGTTGTATATATGGTAATTGGAAGACCCATCGTCTAAATCAATATCCCAACCGTGATCACAACGAAAACGGTTATTACGAATGATGGTGGTATGCACGGCATCCCATTTCCACATATTGGGGTTTGCATCAGTTAAACTATCCATTACACCTCTTTTGGGATGCCAAAATCTATCTCTTCCCCACGAATTGAAAGACCCATGATCACTGGTTTCCAATACGGTATTGAATACATCATTATACTCTAAAATATGTCCGCCCCACGTACCATCACCAATATTGATACCCGCTCTAGGTACATCATAAATACTATTATGCCGAACAGTAATATCCATAGCCATAGAAATTTGAACGCCAGCCGTTTGCTTTTCTATTCTGCCTATTCTATAAATGAGGTTATCCTCCACCAAACACTCCCTTGGGTACAGTTCATTTTTAGGACCCGATACGGTATCCATTTCGGTTACCGAAACAAACTCTTTATAAGTAAAAGCAGGAGACCTCACTGCCGAAGGGTCACCTATAAAAGAGACGGCACTAGCACCAGAATCATGAATGTGATTTCCTTTGATCTCAAGGTTTTTATTATACTTACTTGCCAAGATTACATTGCCACCAAGGTTTGTGAATTCGTTATTGGTAACCTTGCAATTCTCCGTTCCTTCAAAGAAAACGGCTCCTCCTCGGTATATCATCCAATCGCTTCTTAAAAGAGGCTCGTATTCGTCCATAAAAGTGCGTTGGGAGTTTTCAAACTTTAGTCCTTCTATGGTTATATTTTTTACTGGATTATCCAATGTACCCACAACTTGAATTAGATTTTTCAATACCGAAACCTCAAGTTTAGCTGCATTCAAATCTATACCGTCCAAAGGCCAATAATAAAGCTTATTTTCCTTCGTATTTAAGTACCATTCTCCAGGGCTATCTAGTTCCTCAAAGACATTCTCCACCATGCGGAATTCTTTGTGCGGTTCGGACGCTCTATTATTTTGATGCCCGCCTTCAAAAATTGGATTCCCATCGGTATCAAGACCTGTAATACGAAAATGAAAACCACCCCATCTACCACCATGTAAAGCATGAAAATATGCTCCAACGGGGTTCTTCCATGATGTCACACGTTCTTCAGACAAAACATCTTCCGCGAAGCCTTGCCAGTACTGTACAGTTTCGTCGTAATTGGGATATCGGGCTAAAATCTGTGGTTTGCCATTGACCATAAATTGGTCGAAACCTGAGGTCTGATCCACATTGGCTACATAAATATGGTCTTCATATTTCTGCCAATTCAATTGTATGGGAACAGCTCCTTTTAAAGTAACTTCTGAAGCTCCCGAGCCTTTAATGGTCAAATTACTCAATGAAGCGGGTATTGTAATTGGTTTAGATAAGTAATACGTTCCTGGAAGGATATTGATAATTATATGAGCTTCTGGGCTATCTTTTTTTAATTCCGATGCTTTCTGAATTGCCCCTTCTAAAGTTTTATAATTAACCTCATCTGCCTTGTCATTTTCTTCGGTTTTAGAAACATAAATCTCTATGGTTTTCTCTTCTTGAGTGCACGAAAAAAGAAGAACCATAAAGCCGACTAGAAATAGAATTTTATTCAGTTTTTGCATTTTTTTTCGATCTATTTAATAGGTAATCAAAATCTTGTCATACCCTTTGGAAAGCTTAAACACGACTTGACCTGAGTTGTTCCTGTTAGTTGTTCCCTTTCTGCCCGCTACGAGTTCCCCATCCTCGAACAGTTGTATTTCAGGTTGGCTTCCCTCCTTTGGTAGAGGCATATTGATGGTTATAGGATTGTCATTACTTACCGCATACCCATTCGTAGTTTTTTCAATCGAAAACGAAAATGGTTTACCCGATGAAACAATGTCCCACCCGTGCGATTCAAATTTCTCCATTCCGGATAAAAACATGAATTCGATATCGGCCTCGTTATTTGTCAATCGTAATATGGACAACAATCCTTTTTGATAGAAACCTTCTTTGGCTGCAATATCACTTTCCGAGGCATTTAAAACCGTCCGATCCAAGGTGGTTTTATCATTTAACAATACATCTATAATCTGCGTATTGGGATACTCTTTTAAAGATGAAAAAGACACATTTGCTATGGGGTTGGTTTCCCCTTCTATAAACGGATTGAAAATTACCGCGAACGGATTCTTCCAAGCTGCTTCGTCTCTTTTTAAAATTAATGTAGGTATGGGCTTTTCAAGAACCTCTTTAGGAGCGGAACCCTCACTAAGGGCATTAGATTTTGGCGAATTGACTTTATACAAGGTTTGGTTTTCGCTTCCTTTTACCCACATTTTCATGAAATTGTCAGGACTTTCACTACTTTTTAGCGTAAAAATGGCCTGAATATCACCAGAATTGACCACTTTACTTTTATCCATAAAATAATCATAGCCTTTTAAATCTCCCTTTTGAGAAGATAAATCATCTGTTGGAACCGTATTTAAAAGATTCTTTTTTGCATCAAAAACATCTAACGATTGTCCTAGGTTATGGTAGATATATTCGTGCTTCTGCTTTCCTTCTTTTTGCTTTTTAGAGCGAAATACATCAATAACATACGGTTTTTTAGTGTTGGAAGCGATTATTGCCGTAAAACGCTGCTGTTCTGAAACCGTCTTGGGCTCAACAAAGGATACCTTAGAGAAGGTTACCTTATCAAAAGAAGGTCTTTCCCCAGATTTAGGAAATACATTTTCTAGCTTAAATGGAAAATAAGTCCGCATTGCCGCATAATCAGATTTACCGTCTACGACTACCGTATTATGTGCCGGAAACCGTGAATAGAACTCCCTATGATCTGGATGCCAGTAACTAGAGCCACGTCCCATATCAGTGCCCAAAACATAATTATTTGCATACAACTCCAATGAAATACCATTGGCATGAGCGTGATTGCCAAAAGACCCCACTGTGGATGCCATTACAGCATTTTCCGCATCTCCCATACGTTGGTTAACCATACTAACGTTAGGCGCATAAAAAGTTGGAGATATGAGCTTGTCTGTATTTATATCTTCAGAATTACTATCAATCAAATTATCTGTATAGAAAAACAACTCAAAGAAATCTTTTGCTTTTCGGTCGTACGAACCATCATTTACCATTTGGGACAAAAGCCCTGATATCAATTTTTCTTTATCCTCCTGACCGTACTTTTTATAGTTTGAAACTAAAAGCTCAAAATTTTCAGGCGGCAACATTTTATGATGTGAATCTCCAAAACCAACCATATAACCACTTGGAAACAAATACTGAAAAGAGGCTAAAGCTGCTTTTTCTACCATAGGATAATTAGCAAATTCATTGGCATTCGTAGCATGATCCAACAAAGTGAAAATTCGTAAAAAGGTAGTGATGACATGTACGGAATACGACGCACACTCAGGCCACATGGCATTTTCCTGGTCATAAACCAATAAACTCTCTTTAATAGCTATTTGCCTATCCGTAGAAATATTGAAGGTGTGATCTAAAAAATACTCCTGTCCTTTCCCGTTCTTATAATTTTGATTTCCCTCTAAAACCAAACCAATATAGGTAAGAAACCTAGCTTGGAATAAGTTCCAATTATTATCAGGAATCCCCTTATTGATTATCTGGTCTCCCCATTTCTGAAGCACGGCTACCGATGTGTCTAGCTTTTTATTATTCGTCTTAAAATAGTTGAATAGAAAATCATAGGTAGTAACCAATGAAACCACAATACCTTCATGAATAACTTCAAAAGTAGCAAGGCCGGATATGTTGGCCTGTTCGGATTTTTCTAGATCAATAGGAGCATCTCTGTAATACATTCCCTCCATGTAGGTAAAGAAAACGGGAGCCGCAAAATCTGCATACTTCTGTTCACCGGTAAGCCAATATAGAAAAGCAGCATCTGAAACCAATTCCATTATCTGCTCGTTGATCTTATCGATTGCAAAACCGGATTTAGAAGGATGTACCCATTCCATTTTCCCGGTTTCCTTGTGCTTTAAATACAGACCACGAGAATCATCAAAATAAAGTTGTACATCTTCTAACTTTGGGCGCTCATAATCCGTTGCCCAGTCTCTTGTACCAGAATATCTAACTGTAGCAACAGGAGCCTTTCCTTCCGAATGCGAAAAATCTCCTCCCTTTAGAAAAACTTTAGTATGCTTGGTGTTCCAGTTCATTTGAAGCCTTGAAACCAACCATTCCGGGTCATTCTCCCAGTACGTCATATACTTTTCTAAACGCTTCCTCTTTTTATCTACAAGTTCCTTTTTCCATTCAACGTTCTCTACCGATTCTACAAAGGCTTCTTTTTCTTGATCGGTGACGTAAATTCTTGGGTGTTCTGTTGTTTGCCCCGTAACAATGATTGATACAAATAAAATACATGCCGAAATCCATACTTCTTTCCTTTTCATTTTCTTCATCATCTTTCTAAAATTCATGGGTGTTCTATACCGTATCAATCAGTTACTTCAAGGTCTTTTATATTCTAATATTGGTTAGGGTGTTCGTAATCCCCTATTCTGTGATATACATTCCTTTTTAAAGGTATCTGCATGCCATCGCTATTCTCTAACCAATCATAAAGGCTATTGGCAAAATCCTTTATCATGGGTTGTAATTCTGGTTTGTCAATAAGGTTGACAATTTCATTAGGATCGTTCTCTATATCATAAAGCTCGTTCGTATCCCAAATACCATTGTAGCGTATGTATTTATATTTATCAGTTCGTACACCGAAAACGGTTGGTGTCATTGGAAAATCATATTCAAAATAATACTCATAGAATATCTTATCGCGCCAGTTATTCTCATCACCCTTAAGCAATTGAACAAATGATTTACCTGGCATATAATCAGGTTTTTCCAGTCCGGCACACTCTAAAATAGTAGGGGCTATATCTACATTTTGCACCATTCTTTCTATAGTCTGTCCTCCTTCAAAAATCTCTGGACAACGTACCAACATAGGTACTTTAACCGATTCTTCGTAAAAATGGCGTTTGTCTATCAAGCCATGCTCACCCCAACTAAATCCATTATCACCCATATAAATAACCATGGTAGACTCATCAAGACCATTAGCCTTCAACCATTCCATAACGGTGCCTACACTTTCATCAACACCCATTAAAGTTTCGCAATAGCGCTGTACCAAATCATCAAAAGTGCCTTCTGCCTTTCCGTGATACATGTAATCTACACCATGCCAGCTATCTCGTTGTTTTTTAACCCATTCTGGCCAATTCAACTTTTTGTAAGCACTACCAATAGTTTGCGTATACGAGTCCGGTTTCACTATTTTTTTACCCGCATACATACCCTCATGACGCTTGGCCGGTTTAAACATGGCGTGAACTGCCTTATGAGAGAGGTACATAAAAAATGGTTTCTCAGCATCTCTATTATCTAACCAATCCACTGCGTGCTCCGTCAACAAATCTGTTACGTAAGTCTCTTTATCGTATTGCGTATTTTTTCCGTTGATGTTAAGATTAGGAGCATAGTAATCTCCTTGACCCGCAAAACTTTCCCAGTGGTCAAAGCCCGGTCTTGGCTTATCATTATGGTCTCCCATATGCCATTTTCCAAAAAAGGAAGTTTGATATCCTGCTTTCTGAAGGTACTCCGGAAAGAACGTTAGATTCCCAGGGTTTGGAGCTACATTATCTACTATGGTATGCACATGCGAATATTCTCCCGTTAGAATACTAGCTCTACTTGGCGAACACAAAGACGTAGTTACAAAGGCATTTTTCATGTGGGCACCTTCTGCTGCCATCTTATCCATATTAGGAGTCTTTAGCCACGGCACCTTACCTGTAAAGCCCATAAAATCATAACGGTGATCGTCTGTTAAGATGAAAATTACATTCCGCTTCTTTTGCCCCTTAACCTTCTTTAAATTTAGGTTGGTCTTTTTAATTTTTTGAGGTTGCTGAAATCCGAAACTAGGGTTTGGGGACAGTAGCAACATGGTAATAACAAAGACAAGAATTCTCCTTTTCATATATGGCTGATTTGTAATTAATTGATTTTTTGAATACGCATAGCGAATCCGTTATTTCTTTCAATGTTCAATTTAATTAAACTATTCGAATCCAATTCTTTTTCCTCGATCTTAACGTGAGTTCGCGTTTGCACCGCTTTATCATCGGTATACAATTTTGCCTTATAAGCGGTGGTTTTATCTAAAAAAGAAAAATCAAGTTCAACGGTTCTTCCTTGATTTCCATTGATACCTCCAATAAACCAATCGCTCCCCTTTCTACGAGCAATCACTCCTATTCCTCCAATTTGTGCTTCTAACACCTTGGTTTCGTCCCATGTGGTAGGTACAGCATCAAAAAAATCCAGTTCCGGTTCGTTTCCTATATGTCTTGTATCTCCCCAAAGACCATCATTCTTTTCCGGAGAATCCAAAGGTTTATCATACCAATACAGAAATTGTAACGGACTAAAAATACAGACAGTTTTTGCTAGTTGAGAAGCATGTGACCCCATTACATCTACCCTAGAATTATAATAGCAAACCGTATTATCTGCCGCACCGGCCAGCATTCTTGTGAACATAGTTATTAGAGTATGCTGATTGGTTACCGTAGTTTCATCTCCGGCAATACCTTCTTGCGTTAAAAAATTAGGGTAGGTTCTTGAGAAACCTGTTGGGCGATACTCATCATGCACATCAACTACCAATTTATAACTTGCTGCTTTTTTTATTGCCTCGTGCAGCCATGCCGTTGCATCTTGGTCTCCTACTCTAACAAATCCGAATTTAATACCTGCCACTCCCCATGATTGGAAAAGTTCTAGAACTTCATCTAATTGTTTTTCGAGAGCACGTCTATTGACATATAAGATAATGCCTATGTTTTTAGTTTTTCCATAATCAATCACGGCCTTTAAGTCCAATGGCCCTTTTGAACGATTAGGGTCTACCGTTATGGTAGTGGCATCTGATGAGTCATACATTTCATTGCCGTACCAACCAGCATCAAACAACACATATTGCATATTGTGTTTTGCTGCAAAGTCTACCGTGACAAAACCACCTTCTGTGGTCAATGTTGCTTCTCTGATTACCTTTCCCGGTTTGATCCAAGATTCATCTTTTATTTCAGAAGCATCGTTCAAATTTTGAATGATGGAATTATTGGTTAATAATTGCCCTTCGTTTTCTGCCATCATTACTACACGCCATGGCGATTGAAATGGTAATTTTTTATGAACTTTCATCTTACCTTCAAGCTGTTCGGAGATTACCGCACCGGTAATGGTATCCTGCTGTTGTTCTCCCATCTTACTGTCTAATGAAGAAACAATACTAAATTCTGAACTTGAACCTTTATCAAAGCTAAGACGAGCAAAATCTACCAACTTTGCTTCGGCCAAGGCAATCATTAAACTGTCTCCCATTTCTATAACCAATGGGCGTTCGCATCCTTTTTGCAATTGAGATATCGGAATCTTTCTATATGCTCCTTGTGCCGTTAAAACACCCTTCTCCCTTTTGGGTGTTGACCATAATTTATAATCCTCTTTAAAATTATAATTGATTTTTTCGTCCAAATCAATTTCGGTAATTCCGCCTTGCTCGGGTATTTCGTAAGCCAAAGCAATACCTTCATTATAAGCCCTAACTATTAAGTTTATCTGATTACCACCCTTATCCAATAGAACCTTGAGCTGGTTATAGTTGTCATGAAAACTGCTATTATCAAGAAAATCCGAATGCCACGTGTTTGATTCGGAAGTGTGTTCTGTATTCAATACTGACAAAGAGCCGCTAAAAGGCAACTGCTCTGATATAATTTCTAAGGTTGATGGTAATAAGACTGAGTTTCCATTGTAAAAAACAGCAAACTCTATTTGGTCATTTTCAGTTAAAATCCTTATTTCTTTAGTCCCGTCAGGCGATTTTAGTTCTGTTTTCTCAGATGAAGTACACGAGTAAAATGACACTAAGACTACAAGAATCTGAATCTTATATTTTAGAAAATGTATAATCTTAATCATTTTAGTAATTAATTATTTCATGAGTTTAATCTGAAACCCTTCTACAGTATTCTTAATTACGAGCCCAAATATGGCTATCATTCAATAGCTCCTGGTACTCTTGGCTCAACTGAATTTTCATCTGTTCAAAAACCTCAGGATGTTTTTTTGACACATCTTGACTTTCCTGAACATCTTTCTTTAAATTATACAGTACAAAATCTGAGAGCTCCGCATTTTTCACCAAAGCCTCATTTCCGCTATGGACATTCAGGATTTTTGGTAAGTATCCCTCCTTTGTTTTAAGTTGGGCCATTATCTTCCAATCGTCACTACGCATAGCTACCACACGTTCGTTAAGCGCATTATAAAAACTCCACACTAATGGTTTCTCACGTTGTATATTTCCCGTTTTTAAAAATGAAGCAAAGGACTGACCGTCTAATTTCTTTTTAGGTAACCCAGCTCCTGCCAATTCAGAAAAAGTGGGTAAAAAATCTAAGGCTGATATAACCGCATCCGTAGTTCCATTAAACGTGTCCTTACCCAACCAATTAATAATACAAGGAACTCTAAAACCCGCTTCGGTGGTCCATAATTTCATACCTTTTAAATCGCCAGGAGAGCCAAAAGAGCGTTTTGCCTTGGAATATCTGTTCAAAGTTTCAGGTCCATTATCTGAAGTAAAAACGACTAATGTATTTGAATCTAATCCCTTTTCCTTTAAGTAAGCTAGCAAACGTCCAACAGCTATATCAACATTTTCAACATTGGCAAAAAACTCGGCTTCTTCCTTAATATCCGTGAACTCCAGGTACTTATTAACCAAATTTTCCGGCGAGGCTATGGGCTCATGTGGTTCATGAAATGCCACTTCAAGAAAGAAAGGGTTTTCCCCTTCTTTTTTATCAAGCCAATCTATGGCTTCATCTACAATTAGTTGGCTACTAAAACCTTCCAACTGTCCTACTTTAGAACCATTACGAACAAAATTCTTGGGATTTTCATGTGTTGGCGAGGCATTGTTATGAGTAGCAAACCAATGTTCAAAACCGAAATGATCAGGTTGCGGTTGTTTTTCCGAATTGAACAACGAACTTCCGTGCCATTTGCCCACTAGACAAGTACTATACCCCACCTCTTTGAGCAACCCTGGAATAGTTTCCTCTTCGGCACGCAAATGCACTAAATCCTTTAGGTCTTCTCTTTGCGTATTTCCACCTACTATAAAATCGTACAGTCCGGCCCTATTAGGGCTTCTTCCTGTTAAAAGACCTATTCTGGAAGGTGAGCAAACGGGTGCGGCCGAATAAAAGCTAGTCAGTTTTATACCCGACTCCGCCAATGCATCTAAATTAGGTGTTTCTATAAAAGGATGTCCAAAAGAAGAAAGGTCGCCATACCCTAAATCATCACTTAACAAAACAATAATATTAGGTTGTTCCAATTTCTGAGCAAATACCTCCTCTTTGGTAGTTTTACAAGAAAAAAAAACACCAAATCCTATTAATGTTACCAGTATTTTTATAGCTCCAACACGTCTCTTTTCCATAGTAATTAAATTGTAGGCTTTCCTTTCAGGTATCCTATCGATTGCAGAAACTTATCAGCTTCCCTCGTAGTCTTAACATAAAACTCGCCGTTACTTCTGGGTTTATTAAAAAAACCATGGGTTTGATCTTCGTACAAAAAGAGCTCACACCTGCTTCCTACTTCCTCCATTTTTGCTTTATACTTTTCCATTGTAGATACCGGTATTAATGCATCTTTTGTACCCAGAAAAATTATAGTAGGTGCAGTTCCCTTTTTAATATTATGCTTTGGGGATATTTCCATATGACGGCCGTTCATCCGCTTGTATTCGAACCCGTCAGGACCATTATCGATTACCGGGTTGTAAAGCACCAAGGCATTAGGTTTTGCACTTACAGAAAGGTCGTCTGTAGATTCATCTAAACCTTCTAATGTTGCCGCTGCGGCAGCCAAATGTCCGCCAGCAGAACCTCCTGAAGCTACAATTTTATTAGGGTCAATTTGAAATTTAGCTGCATTACCCCTCACAAACCTAATAGCCGATTTTGCATCACTTACCGCTTCAAATGGTGTAGTCTGGTGTCTAGATTTCACACGATAGTCAACCAAAAATCCAACCATACCCCTAGAAGCAAAGTATTTTGCCTGGTCCTCAAATTGCTTTGTAGTTCCGCCGTTCCATCCGCCACCAAAAAAGAATACTATAGCAGGATACTCCTTCTTTGGTTTTAGGTTTTCAGGATATAGCATTTGCATTTTTAGCGTATCTCCATCAATAATTTTATAAATAATCTCATCTGGCAAAGATGGAATTGACACATTGCTTTCTTGACCGCTTGCTGCAGCCAACACCAAAAACATTAATACCGGTAAGATTTTATTTTAAATTTTTTCATTCGGTTCTTATTTTACAATTCCACTTCTCCCGATACATGTAGCAGCTATCCTTTGCATAGCAAACCTATATGTGCTTCTACTCCACATTCTTTGTGACGCAAAACCATTACCCTTACATCAAAATTATTTAGATGCTTCAAGTTTTTTCAATCGTAATAAAGCTTCCATATAATAATAATCCGCATAAACAATTGGCATATCTATTTCCGAGTTATTAGGGTGATGTCCTGTAGAATGTAACAGAAGAGATTGATTTGTATCTCCACTATAATAAGGTTCCCTGGATAATTTCTCTAATAAATCTTTAGCTGCATCAATATATTTTTGTTTTAAACTAACATCTTCAACAAGTCCTGAAAGCTCCAACAAGCCACAAGCGGCCACAGCAGCTGCAGAAGCATCTTTAGGTGAATTCGGAATCTTGGGGTCATCAAAATCCCAGTAAGGAATGCCATCTTTAGGTAAACGCTCTAAAAAGTGATCAGATAGTTTGATTGATGTATTTAAGAAATCTTTGTTGCTTGTTTCCCTATAAGCAATGGCAAAACCATACATACCCCATGTCTGCCCCCTGGCCCACATAGAATCATCTGCATACCCTTGGTGAGTCATTCCTTTTAGGAACTCACCTGTTTCACTATCAAAAGAACCTAAGTGAAACATAGAGCCATCTTCTCTAACTAAATAATCCATAGTTAACTGGGCATGACTTTCAGATAAATCGTATAGATCTTGACTACCTCCATTCTTAGCTGCCCAAAAAAGGAGTTCTAAGTTCATCATATTATCAACTATAGTATTATGATCAAATTCACTTTTCTTAATAGGCCATGATAAAATACTTCCCACTTTAGGATTGTAAAGAGTGGCCAACGTATCTGCAGCGGCCAACAATACCTTTTTATAATCTTCATTGCCCGTTAATCTGTACCCATTACCATAACTACAATACAGCATAAACCCAATATCATGATTTTCTGCAGGACTATAAGCTATCTGTCTTAACGCCTCGGTAGATTTCATTGCACTTTCCTTTAACCCAGAATCATTGGACTGCTCATAGGCGTACCACAATACACCAGGCCAAAAACCGCTACACCAATCTCGTGCTCCTACCATTTCCCAATTGGTCTGCCCTTTTGGAATATTTCTAGGAAACTGATTTTCACTTTTTATAGTTTCTTGTACAACCTTAATTTTCTGTGCATTTTCATCAAGCACCTTCTCAGCAGAGAATTGGACAACTTCCTTTTTTTGGGAAGCACATGAAAACATTAAAAACGAAACAAATAAAATTAAATGTAGCCTTACTCTCATCTGAAGTATTTTTCGATACCCTAAGGATATCATTAAAGTTGATTGATTAACTGAAAATGAAAAGTTCCAAAACCAATAAATCCGCTATAAACTTAACACGGGTCTAAGTGGAGTTTTCGCTCTCTACAATTTTACCCAGAATGAAGATAAAGACTCATAAATTATGATTCATAAGCTATAAAATATTAGCCTTTTGTAGCTCTTGAGAGCAATATTTACACGTTAAGTATAAATCTCTATGCAATTTCTTATGTTTTTTAGAACTACGCTTTGTTAAGGTAGAAGTGCACGCTTAAATCTTAAAATTCTGTATTAGCTATTAGGTTTAATCATCAGATTTTTTTTAATCCTATTTTTCTTTAAAACATCTTACAACCCAATAAAACAGCCCTGTTTACAACACTAGCGAGCTATTCAAGACCGCTATAAATTGAACTCGCTCATTTTACCTTCTCAAATACCTACCAAAATTTGCATGGATTTTTGCTTTAAAATGATGCAATCCTTGCCCTATTAATTTGAAGTTTTCTACCCTCAATTTTTGCGAATACCCCATTTTAAGGCAATTCAAACTGATAATGAACAATAATTTATAATCAATGAATGATAATTTATCGATACGGGCTTCAATTATTTTTAACATTGGCTTAACAATTTTTGGTAACGCTTATTCTACAGCAAGAGTCCAAAAAAATTAATTCAACAAAAACTATTAAATAACACTTTTATGACCACTGAAAAAAGAAATCGAACCAACTTAAAGTATGTAGCTGGTCTATTAGGAATCTTAGGGTTTCTAATTAGCGGTGCATGCGCAAATTTATACGCTGCACCAAGCAGCCGTATTATTCTTGACATTGCGGAAGTTCAAGATTTAACCATTACAGGTACTGTAATTGGAGCTGAAGACGGAATGCCGATCCCCGGGGCCAACGTTATAGTAAAAGGAACCCAAACCGGGACTACTACAGATTTTGACGGGAATTTTTCCATTAATGTTCCTGCCTCTAATAGTGTACTCATATTCTCATCTATAGGGTTTGCACAAAAAGAAGTACCAGTTGGGAGCAACTCTACAATCAATGTTTCATTGGACACGGATGTTGCCGCTCTTGATGAAGTAGTTGTGGTAGGTTACGGTACCGCCAAGAAGGAAACTTTAACCGGTTCCGTTGAACAGGTCAAGGCCGAAGCTTTTGAAGATATTGCAACCGGTAGCCCGGCTTTGGCACTACAAGGAAGAACACCAGGATTGGTTGTAACCCGTAATTCTTCTAGACCTGGAGACGAAAACATTAATTTCTTAATCAGGGGGGAATCTTCTATAAACGGTATAGCTCCGCTTATAGTTATTGATGGTATTCCAGCTATAAACTCATCATCTTTTAATGATATGAACCCTAATGACATTGAAAGCATTAGTGTGTTAAAAGGTGGCTCGGCATCAGTTTATGGGTCTCGTGCTGCTGGTGGTGTAGTTTTGGTTACCACCAAAAAAGGAAAAGGAAAAGTTAAAGTGGATATAAGTACTATTACCCGTATGGGTACTATAGGTATTCGTCCTCCATCACCAAGCATGTCTGAATATGGACAACTTTACGCAGCAGCAGCCGATGAAGATATTGCTGCTGGTAAACCGCCTCGTTATTTCTTTTGGGACAACCGAGAAAATCTAGGAAGGATTGCCAATGGAGAAGAAGGTATTTATAATTTAAGTCTTCTTGGAGATGTCTTTCTTGGTAACGCCGGTAACAGGTTTGATGAAATGTTTGGCAACTCATACTCTAGCCAACATAACATCAGCGTATCCGGAGGTGATGAAACAAGTAATTTCAGGATTTCAGCAGGTTACGATCAAAATGTTGGAGGCCTACAAACTGTAGATGATATTGCAGATAGATATAATTTTGCTGCTAACTATAATATTAATTTGAGTGAGCGATTAAGCTTAAATACAACTGTCTCTTATTTTCATAATGAAGTGAACGGCCCGCAGGGCGGGCTTGACAGAGAAGCTATTACTTATGATGCTCCTTTATTTCCATCTAAAAACCCTCAGGGAGAATGGTACGCCAATTTTGGTGGTAATCTTGCCGGTGGAAGAAATTCTGTAGCAAGGGTTACTGATGGTGGACGCGAACTAGATCGAAATGAGCAATTAAGATTATCTGCACTAGCTACTTATAAAATTACAGATCATTTAAATATCACAGGATCTTACGCTCTTAGTCAACAAAAATCTTTTAATCAAACCTATACGGTCAATGTTCTTCAATACAATTGGTTTGGTGATTTGGCCCCTGCTAGTATAAACACGCAACCTTATATCTCTGAAGGTACCGGACCCGATAACAATGACGGTAACATTACCTATAAGAATTATAAAGGAGCATTAAATTATAGCAATAGTTTTGGAGATCATAACATTTCTGGATTAGTAGCAATTGAAGGAGAAAGAAATGAGGTTAAGGAACTTTTTGCCAGAAGAAACGGTTTTGTTGATTATGGCGTGTACGACCTAAACTTAGGAGCTACTGACCAACTTATTACTACCAGCGGTGGTGGTACCCAATGGGGCTTTTTCGGTTACATTGGCCGTTTAAACTACGATTATAAAAATAAATATCTAGTAGAATTTCAAGGAAGAAGAGACGGATCGTCACGATTTGCTGATGGGCAAAAATGGTCAAATTACTTCAGTGTTTCTGGGGGTTGGGTTTTAAGTGAAGAGAACTTCCTTAAAGACAGCAGCATCATATCATTCTTAAAATTGCGTGGTGGTTATGGTGAATTAGGAAGTACTTCAGGTATAGGTAATTTCGGATTCTTATCCACTGTCGGATTTGGCACTACTGTTTTTGGGCAAACCAATGCAACACAGCAGGGTACCGCAAGAGCAAGTAGCCTGTTTAGTAATTCCACAACTTGGGAACGTATTGAGAATAGTGAAATTGGATTAGACTTTAGATTATTCAACAATAAAGTATTTGGCTCTGTAGACCTCTTTAAGAAAAAGAATATTGGAATGCTTATTAGAAAGCAAAGTCCATCAATTTTAGGTACTGCTACACCTTTTACAAACGAAGGTGTCCTAGAAGCTAAAGGTTGGGAAGTTCAAGTAGGCTGGAGAGACAAAATAGGTGATTTTGATCTTGGTGTAAGTGCCAATATGAGTGACAGTAGAAATGAAGTTGTTGAATTTTATGACGAAGAAGGCTTTATAGGCGTTCCTACGGAAAACCTTAATGCAGCGGATGATTCCGAAATAATTGAAGGAAAACCTATTAACTCTTTCTACATGTGGGAGACAGCCGGTTATTTTGATTCTCAAGCTGAAGTTGATGCCTATTATGCTAATTTAAATCCTGGAGGTATCTTACCGGCACAAACGTCTAACGACGCACTGCGCCCTGGAGATATGATCGTTGTAGATACCAACGGAGATGGAACACTTGATGTTGATGATTTAACCTATCATGGGGATAATGGCAACCATTATGTGTTTGGAGCAAATTTTGACATTAAATATAAAAATTGGGATTTAAGTGCCTTTTTTCAAGGTCAACTAGAGCATACCATATATAGAACAGGCTATTTTGCTCAACCTTTTCAAGCGGAATGGCAAAATCAATCCAATGCTTGGTTAGGTAGAACTTGGACCGAAGACAATAGAGATGCAGAATTTCCAAGATTATCAACACAACGTGGGTTATCTGCCTGGAACTACAGAAGTAAAGATCACATTTTACAAAACAACAAATACCTAAGATTAAAATCACTTATTATAGGTTATAACATCCCAGAATTTAATCTAAAAAATACCCCTATTAATGCGCGTATATATTTTTCCGGCAATGATTTATGGGAGACTTCTTCTGTGAAAGATGGTTATGACCCTGAATTTAACCCGAACTCAAATGGTAGCGCTTACCCGTTTATGCGAACTTGGGCATTAGGTCTAAGAGTATCACTTTAATTCAGATAACTAAAAAACAATATACAAATGAAAAATATAATATATAAACTACTGCCATGCATTGCAGTGCTCTTTACATCTTGTGAGGATGAATTTATAGACTTAACTCCTCCTGCTGCAATTACAGATGCCGTTTTTTTCACTGAAGCTGATCACTTTAAGCAATCGGCAAACAGCTTTTATACAGACTTACTTAATTGGAACGATCAAGGAATTTATGCCGATCACGGTTCGGATTTGGTAGGTTACGAAGAAGCCAGTGCAATGCAAGCATATAGTAGAGGGGAAACCCAAGCACCTGCATCTGATGGTTACTATAGTAGTGCCTACTCCGCAATTAGAGACATGAACCTGTTATTGGTAAGGGCAGAAGACTACGAAGGAGATGATATTGGGCCGTATGTGGCAGCAACATACTTTCATAGAGCTTATCAATATTTCTTTTTAGTACAACGGTTTGGTGGTGTTCCATTAGTGACAGAGCCTTTGGATGTAGACTCGGAAGAGTTAAATGCCCCACGAAACAGTAGATATGAGGTAGTTGCCCAAATTTTAAAAGATTTGGACCAAGCCATAGCCGGTCTACCTAACGAAGCCGCCATACCATCAGAGGATAAGGGTAAAATAAGTAAAGAGGCAGCCATGGCTTTTAAAGCTGATGTTTTATTGCATGAAGCTACTTGGATGAAATATGTAGGCACTGTTACAGATGGTGATGGTACTTCTACTGGTGCAGGTAGTGCAGGAGAAAATGCTTCTGATATTAACGCATATTTCCAGGAGGTCGTTACTTTATGCAAATCGATAATGGATTCCGGTACATTTGAACTGTGGAACTACAATGATGTTCTAGATAATTTGAGTTCCAATTTCTTATTTATCTTAGAAGATGGAGGATCAAACCCAGCCGGATTGGACAAAGCAACCAATAAAGAGTTTATTTTTTATGGTAAATACGATTTTACCTTTAGACAGGCAGGTACGTTGTTGAGTCATGTGTACCAAGGAAGGGTAAAACCGAGTAGAAAAATGATGGACTTATTTTTGAGTGATGACGGTCTACCCATTGATCAATCTCCAAAATTTCAAGGCTATACCAACCCAGAAGATGAGTTTCAGAATAGAGACCTTAGGATGACGGCTTATTTTACAGATCATAAAGACCTTGGAACAATCCCCACAATTGAGAATAATGACCAATTAAGGTTAAGCGGCACCAATAACTACGGGTATTTTAATGCTAAGTTCATGAGTTGGAACTGGGGAACAGATTTAGCCTATAGAGAAACTATGACCGAAAGTTTTGATATGCCTTTTATACGTCTGGCAGAAGTATATTTAATGTATGCCGAGGCTTTGTACGAGCTAAATGGTAGCATTACAGATGCTCAACTTAATGAATCAATTAACTTGGTTAAAGCTAGAGCGGGATTGCCACCACTTAGCAATGCTTTTGCCGCCACCAATAATCTGGATATTTTAGATGAGATTAGAAGGGAGCGTACTATTGAACTTTATGCAGAAGGAGCAACACGGTTCAATGACTTAAAGCGTTGGGGTATTGCTGAAGAAGAGTTAAATGAAACCATATTTGGCGCTGTAGTTGAAGGTACCGTTTGGGAAACCGACACAGATTTATATGACCCGTCTCTATATGGATTTCCTGAAGAAGTTGCATCAACAGGAGTTGGAGCCAGAAGAGCAGTGGTTGTTCAACCCTCATCAATACGTAACTTTTCTATAGATAATTATCTATTTCCTTTACCAACAAATGAAATAGGTTTAAACGAATCCTTGTTACAAAACCCTGGATATTAAAATTTTGAGCATCCATTTATATGGATAAATTGTTTGTTTAGTTTTGAGTTAGTTTAGTAAAAGGCAGTTGTACTCCACGTACAGCTGTCTTTTTTTTGGCTTATTCTTAGTTAGAAGATAACGGTAAGATTTAGGTATCTTGGCTTTCTTGTTGGTCCATAAATTCCGTAGGGGTAACATCAAAAAGCTCTCGGAATGTTTTGCTAAAATATGCCGTAGAATTAAATCCTGCCATATAGGATATTTCCTTAACGGAATATTGGTTCTCTTTTAATAACTCTGAGGCATAGCGTAAGCGTACGGTACGCATATAGTGACTTGGATTTTTTCCCGTTAACGAATTTATTTTTCGGTACAATTGAGACCTGCCAATACCCAACTCTTTTAAGAGATCTTCTTGTTTAAAATCCATATCGCCAACATTATCCAAAATAGTTTTTGTGACCTTATCCAAAAACACCTCATCAATATTATTGGTGGTAACCTCACTTGCAGGAAAGATACCCCCAATTTCAGAGAACCGTTGTCTAAGTCTCTTTTTGGTTTCCAACAGGTTATCGATACGAGCAATCAATACCCTAGTTACAAAAGGTTTTGACAAATAACCATCCGCCCCGCTATGGTACCCCTCTACCCTATCATCATCCAAACTTTTAGCGGTTAACAATAGTACAGGAATATGACAGGTTTCAAATTCGTTTTTAATGTTTTTGCATAGCTCAAAACCGTCCATTAAGGGCATCATTACATCGCTTATAATAATATCCGGCAAATGCTTTTTAGCCATCTTCAGCCCCTTTTCTCCATTGGCTGCCTGCTTTACTTGATAATATTCCCTTAAATCATTTACCAAATGTGTCCGCAACTCTTTATTGTCTTCAACAACCAGAACGGTTGGGCGGTCTTTATCTCCTGTCTGTTCTTTAAAATCTTTACTTGTCACCAACTCATTGGTGGTGAGCATTTCATACTCAACCGCTTTCATGGAATTAATACGGAACTCGTTCTTAATGTTTTCCGTTTCCGTGGCTTCCTTATCAAGGTTTAAGGGTAACCTAACTATAAATTTGCTTCCTTTTTTAGACTGACTTTCTACAGATATATCACCTCCGTGCATTTCAGCTAAAGCTTTACTAAAGTTTAGCCCAATACCCGTCCCTGTTTTTGATGGATCTAAATTATAGAACCTTGAGAAAATGTTTTTTAACTGTACTTTATCCAATCCTCTACCAGTATCTTTCACTATAATTTCTACATAATCGCCCATCTTCTCTCTAATAAAAAGGACGGATTCGTATGTTTTTACTTTTTTGGCAACCTTACTAATCGATACTTCAATAGTTCCTTCTGATGGAGTGAACTTTATGGCATTGGAAATTAAGTTGGTTATGATTTTTTCCACCTTATCCAAGTCAAAATGGGCCTGTATTTTTTTTGAATCTGCTGTAAACGTATAACTCAACTCCTTTTGGTCTGCTAAATCTTTAAATAGAAGAAAAATGTCCTCTGAGAACTTAACAATGTTACCTTTCTCCAACTGCAAAGGCATCATACCTACATCCATTTTCCTATAATCCAAAAGCTGATTTACCAAATGCAATAGCCTTCTAGCACTGCGTTGTATGGTCTGCGCCGAATTCATCATTGGGCTAGACTCATTAATGCTCGATAGAATCTTATCTACCGGATTCAATATTAAAGTTAACGGGGTTCTAAACTCATGCGAAACATTTACAAAAAACTGAAGTTTCATCTGATCCAACTCATGTTTCTGATCTTCCCTAACCTTTTGCGTATAATAATACATTATAGCCCATAGAAGCAGACCACCTGCAATTGAATAAATAAAATACATCCACCAAGTTTTCCAAAAAGGAGGTTGAATCTCAATATTCAATTTGGCAGACCCGGCGTTAGCCCATTTTCCATCAATGGAAGATTTTACTTCAAACATGTAGTCTCCCGGTTCTAAATTAGAATGGTTTACGACCCTGTTGCTTCCTATATTAACAAAATCATCATCTAGCCCGTGCATTTTATATGCGTACTGCACTTGTTCCGGGTTCTCAAAATTCAACGCCACAAATTCAAAAGAGATGTAATTTTCATCATACTTCAATCTGATATTCCCTATAGAATCCAACGCACTGTTAATCAATACACGCCCATTTATAGAATCGCCTTTAACTACTTTTTTATTGTTGAGTTTAAAGCTTGTAATTAGTGGCTGTAACTTTACGTCTGCAGGTAATTTTATATGGTCTGGATGAAATATATTGAATCCGTTAAGCCCTCCCGCCAAGATTCTACCATCCTTGGTCTTGTCTATTGATTTTGTTTGAAACTCAGTTCCTTGAAGTCCATCGTGAGCGTTGAAATTTCTTATCTCATTGGTTTCAGGATTAAGAAAGGTAAGTCCACTTTTTGTGGTTATCCAAAAATTATGATTATCGTCTTCCTCTAAACCAACTACTAAATTATTAGGAAGCCCGTCATGAGAAGAATATGATTTTATTTGTTTCAGATTTTGGTCAAGAACAAAAATTCCTGAATCCGTACCCAGCCATATATTATCTTTATGATCTTCGGTTATGTAATTTATTCTGTTTCCCTCTACCCCTTTTTCATGTACCCTTTCAAAATTTATTTCCTTTGGTGCAAATTCTTGAAGCTTATCTAGCTCAACCACATTTAACCCAAGGGTAGTGCCTATTAACAACCGTTTTTTAGAATCTACATATAAGTACAGGATAATATTACTAGTTAAACCTATATCCTTTAAGGATGTATTCCTATAACTACTAAATACTCCCGTTTTAGGGTCTAGAAGGTTTAGACCATCTGTACGCAGGCCAATCCAAATTCTTTTTTCAAAATCTTCCAGACCTGCCCATACGGAGTTTTGTCCTATAGATTTTGGATTGAACACGTCATTTTCATACCGTTTAAAAACCTCCTTCTCAGGATCAAAACTATTTAGTCCCCCATCTAAAGTACATATCCAAATTTTACCGTCGGCCGATTCAAACGTATATAGAATCTTATTGGAAGAAAGTGAATTTTCATTCCCCGGAATGTTGTTATAATGCTTGTATGATTCATTTTCCTCATCAAATAAATCTAGACCTCCATTATAAGCACCCAACCAAATGCGCCCCTTGGCATCTTGCAATACGGATTGCACTATTTTCTCACTAAGTCCTTGTTCACTATTAGGTTGATAGTAATAGTGCCCAAATGAATACTTGGAAGGGTCTAATTTACTAACACCCTTATCATAACTACCTATCCATAAAATATCGTTACGGTCTTCATAAATTATAGAAGGTTTGTCGTTCGCGAGCGAAAAAGGATCAAAAAGGTTATTTAATATCTGTTGGGTTATTTTTTCCTGTTTCTTGTCATACAAATAAATGCCATGACCATCTGTAGACAGCCAAAAAATACCATTATCATCTTGATAGATATTACTAACGGGAATATGAAAATCTACCAAAGAAAGATGCTCAAATTCGTTTTTATCCCGAATCCAAAATATCATGTCCGACAGGTCATTTCCTATTAAAAAATCACCATCCTGATCAACAAATACTCTTTTAGGAATATGGTTGAGTTCATACGGATCTCCACTATCAATAAATACCCTATCAAAATCATCCTTGGACCGGTCATACTTATTAAGGTATTGGCCATCTGTTGTAATCCATAGTTCTTCTTCCCTATCAATTACAATAGCATTTACACCGTTAGAATCTAAGGACCTATCATTAGTAGTATCGTTTAGGTAGTATGAAAATTTTAGATCTTGAAAAGTATCGGAATCTGTTAGTTCTATTTTAACCACTCCATTTTCAGTGGCCACCCAAATAGCGTTCCCAACTGTATCATACTCTACATCATTAATGATTTTTCTGGGGCTAGTTGACAAGGACAAAGGTCCATATAGGTCAATAAGTGTGAATTTATCGGTTTCTTTATCATAGACATTTAAACCATTATTAGTTCCCACCCATAGTTTTCCATACCTATCTTCGGTTATAGTATTTATTCTGTTGTTACTTATGGAAGTAGTATCGTTTAAAACAGACCTAAATATCTCAAACTCATATCCATTGTATCTATTGAGACCGTCAATAGTACCAAACCAAAGAAAACCTTCTTTATCTTGAAATATTTCTGAACACGTACTACTAGAGAGACCTTCCGGTGTTTCAAAATTTTCAAACTTAAGTGTATTGAACTGTGCGCTCAATGTTGTTGAGAGAAGAAATAGGAAAAAATAAATAGGTTTAGCGGTAACCATGTACGGATTGGACTTTGTTACTAGCGGGCAAATGCCTGCAGTAATTTGCACACAAAATCTACGAAAAGATGCTTTAAAAGAATAGAAAAACCAATTTTAATTTAAAGTGTAAACTAGTCCTTTCTTATGACGAAGCACTTTTAAAGATGAATTTAGACGCTCTAATCATCCCAGTGTTTCTCTATAATATCTAGGATTTCAGGATTATCTGCATCCAAATCACCTAGCATCTTCCGTTGCGATAAAATTTCATTTTTAAAATCCGCTATAACATCTTTGTATTTGGGATCTTCATAAGCATTATGCAACTCATTTGGGTCTTCTTGCAAATCATAAAAATCCCAATATTTAGTAGGAAGTTCAATTGGTGCATAATCATTTACTTTTAGACCATTTCCGTAAAAAAATACCAGTTTATATCGTTTACCTCTAATACCAAAATGACCGGGACGTTGTTTGGAATGATCCCAATAACGATAGTAGCCGTATTGACGCCAATCTTCCGGGGTATCTCCCTTTAAGTTTTCTCTAAAACTTCGCCCCTGCATGGTTTCAGGATACGGGATATTGGCATAATCTGCGAACAAAGCCGAAAAATCGGCGTTTTCAATCAAATCCTTATTTCTGGCACCCGCCCTAATTTCTTTTGGATACCTAATTACAAAGGGCATATGAATGGATTCTTCAAATATTAATCGCTTATCAAACCACCCGTGTTCCCCTAAAAAATACCCTTGATCCGCTGTGTAGATTACAACAGTATTTTCCGCTAATCCCGATTCATCTAAATAATCCAATAATTTACCAATGTTATCATCTGCCGCCGCTCCGCAACGTATAAAATCCTTTACATATTTTTGATAGGTTTTCATTCGTGCTTCATCTTGGCTCAGTCCGTCTACAGAAAAAGGAAGTTCGGGGTAATTCATGAAATCCTTTCGTAGAGATGGATCTGCCGTAGCATCTAGATAACGTTGTTTTAAATTATCAATAGATTGACCTAGAAAGGATCTACCCGTTTCTTCTGCAGAATTATCATAAAAAGAGGCTGGTATTGGAAGGGTTACATCCCTATTCAAATGACTAAACCGTTCTGGATAGTCAAAAGGCTCGTGTGTAGCTTTAAAATGACACATTGCCATAAATGGTTTGTCTTTGTCTCTCTTCTCTATCCAATCTATGGTTTTATCCGCAATTAAATCGGTACTAAAGCCCGTGTACTGCTCACCACCAGCATAATAGTCTTCCCAGTTTTCCTTTGTTTTTAGCACAGGGTTCCAATACTCTCCCTGCCCTGGTAATACGCAATAATAATCAAAACCTCCTGGTTCTTGTTTAAGATGCCACTTACCAATAACCGAAGTTTGATATCCCCCTTTTTGTAATTCTTTAGCAATGTTATTGTACTCTGGGGATAAGCCTGCACCCAATGTAGTCACTCCATTTACATGGCTATATTGACCCGTAAGAATAGTGGCTCGGCTTGGAGTGCAAATAGAATTGGATACCAGACAATTTTCAAGAACCGTACCTTCTTTTGCCAATCTTTTTATGTTGGGAGTATGTACATAATCTTCTAAGATTCCACCATAAATACCCCATGCTTGCGAAGTATGATCATCTGCCATAATAAAAAGTATATTAGGTCTTTCCGCTTTTTTCTCAGAAACTACAGCTGGTTTTTCTTTGCAAGAAAAAAACGTGAGAACTAGTACACCCAGTAGAATAAAATCTTTCAGTTGGGCCGTCTGTTCTCGTTTATAAACCTTGAATAGATTATCTACTTTTTTAACTTGACTCATAAAACTTTACGGTTTTAAATATTGCTTTCTATACAAACTATTATAACTCATCAAATTAATGACGTACAAATCTACCACTGTCCCTACCCGAGAGGCCAAATTTTTGGTTTATAATGGATGACTAAAAAAATCAACATTTTTATTCTTCAATTTTAATATTCACCGAACTTGGTTAAACAAAGAAAATACTGAAAAAACTTATCAAAATAAGCACTGGTCGCAAAGCATTTGTTTAGAGAAATACACAGTAGACCCTAGGTTATAGAATAACCACTAAACCTTGAAATTGCCACTCACAAACCTCCTTAAAATCTATTTAGTGAAAGTGTCATATAAAGATTTTAATCAAAATATCTAACGGAAAAATAGCTACCTCCCCTTGCTACAAAAATTAGTAGGCATAAATCATTCCGTCCAAAGCATGATATACGCAAAAATAAAGCTAGAAAAACAGTCATGTATCCTGTACAATGCTGTTAAAATGGAATAATTAAATTTTAAAGTTTTACTGGCCTATAGACCACATAGTACAGGATACTTTTAGAAACGAAGCCAATTACCTTGCTCCAAAATGCAATTCTATTTCTTCAATAAAATATAGAAAACCAATGAAATTTCAATTTACTATCCTAATTATAACCTTGCTAGCTTTCAGCAATTCCTACTCACAAAACACCAAATTTGACGCTCTTTCTATACATGATGTTAGAGTGGAATACTTTGAAAATCCAGAGGGTATTGATGCTCCACGACCTCGATTCAGTTGGATTTTGAAAGGAGAAGGTAGAAATAGGTTTCAGTCCGCTTATCAAATCATAGTGGCTTCCTCCTCAGAAAAACTTATAAAAAACGAAGCTGATGTTTGGGACAGCGGAAAAGTAAACTCCAACCATACCAATCAAATAGAATACGATGGAATTTCATTAAAATCAGATTCAAAATATTATTGGAAGGTAAAAATTTGGGATGAATCAAATAACACGACGGAATGGAGTTCACCGGCGCATTGGTCCATGGGGCTTTTAAATTTCTCTAACTGGAAAGGGCTTTTTATTGGCCATGACGTAGGTTACGACAAAACCGATAAATATGATAGTCTGTATTTACCATCTGCTAGATACCTACGTAAATCTTTTACATTAAACAAAAAACTAAAAAAGGCTACTGCATACACTACGGCTTTAGGACTTTACGAACTTAGATTGAACGGCAAAAAAGTTGGCGACGATTATTTTCTACCCGGATGGACGGATTACAACAAAAGGCTATACTATCAAACTTTTGATATTACGGACAGACTTCAAGAAGGTGAGAACGTAGTTGGGGCGGTTATTGCGGATGGATGGTACGCTGGCTATATAGGATATGCTCTTTTGGTACGCTTGGATAAGGTAAGGGAGTTTTACGGGGTCAACCCTTCTTTCATGGGACAAATACACATTGAATATGAAGATGGTTCAACAGAAATTATAGCTTCGGACCGTTCCTGGAAATCAAATGTAGGGGCTATTCGTGAAGCCGATATTATAATGGGAGAGACTTACGATGCTCGATTGGAAAATTCAGGTTGGGATACTCCAAATTATGATGATAGCGGATGGGAAAATCCAAAAATATACACCTACCCCAATGGAGAATTAGAAGCCCATCCAGGTACGAAGGTTAAAAATGTAGAGCAATTGAAACCTATTGAAATTACGGAACCCAGCCCTGGAACCTATGTTTTTAATCTCGGCAAGAATATTGCCGGGATTGCCGAACTCAAGGTGAAAGGCCCAAAAGGAACAAAGGTACAATTGCGTTTTGGAGAAATTCTAAAAAGTGATGGTCAAATTCAGACCGAAAACCTGAGAAAAGCAAGAGCTACCGACACTTATATTCTGAAAGGTGAGGGTCTAGAAACTTGGCAGCCAAAATTCACCTATCATGGCTTTCAGTATATAGAAGTAACAGGGTATCCAGGAAAACCTACTTTGGATGCCATTACAGGACTAGTCTTAAGCTCCATTGAAACCGATGCCAGTACCTTCAATTCATCCAATACAATGAACAATACCCTGTTCAAAAATATAAACACCACACAAAGTGCCAATTTTTTTGAAATTCCAACGGATTGCCCACAGAGGGACGAACGATTAGGTTGGACCGGAGATGCTCAAATCTATATGCGTTCCGCTACCTACAATTCAGACGTGGCCGCCTTCATGACCAAATTCTTGGTAGACCTTGATGATGCGCAACGATGGTACGGAGCCTATCCGAATTTTGCTCCTTTCCCTTATTCAAGACCCAATCAATATGCACCGGCATGGATGGATGTAGGAATCATTATTCCATATAACATGTACAAAGTGTATAATGATACCCGTGCCCTAGATTTTATGTATGAAGGCATGCAAAAGTTCATGGAGTTCCAAGAAGACGCGAGCACAGATTATTTAAGGCCAGGTGGAGGCAACAATTGGGGAGACTGGCTTGCTGTTAACGAAGAAACGAGCCATGATTTCATAGGTTCTTCATTTTATGGATACGATGCTAAACTTATGGCCGAAATGGCCGAAGCATTGGGGAAAACCAAAGATGCAGCTAGTTACAGAAATCTATTTGAAAATATTAAAAAAGCATTTGCCAAAAAGTATATTTTAGCGAACGGGCGGACCACAGAAGATACACAAACTACGTATGCCCTAGCTTTGTACTTTGATCTGTACCCAGACAATCTAGCTAAAAAAGGAGCTGCTAGATTAGCAGAAAAAATAGAAAAGAACGGATACAAATTTGCCACAGGGTTTCTAGGCACTAAACATGTTATGTTGGCCTTGTCTAAATATGGGTACAACGACATCTCCTATAAAATCTTCCAGCAGACCGAGTACCCCAGTTGGGGGTATTCCGTAGAAAACGGGAGTACATCTATTTGGGAACGTTGGAACAGCTATACCAAAGATGATACGGAGAATTCGGACTTGAACGCTAAAATGAACTCCTTTAGTCATTACGCTTTCGGTTCAGTTGCAGAATGGATGTTTCAACATGCCGTAGGAATAGACACTGAAGATTCTGGATATAGAAATATTATTATAAAGCCAGCTATAACCAGAGAAATGGACTTCATAGAAGGTAGCTATAAAAGCATTAATGGCACCATAGCATCTGCTTGGAACTGGAAAGGCAACAGGGTTCTTATGAACATAAAAATACCAGTCAATACGAAAGCTAAAGTTCATATTCCCACATCGGTACTGTCCGATATAAAAGAAGGGAATACAAGTCTCTCTAAAAATGAATCCATTAAAATATTAAACTCAAACGAAAAAGAAACTATCGTTGAGGTCGGTTCGGGAACTTATGTTTTTAGCGTGAGAATGTAATTTGACAATTAATTTATTTTTAAAATTAGTTTAAAAGACCTCACTATAAACTCAATATCAAGTACTAAACAAAGTGTTCATCAGCACAGTACAGGATACTCTTGATATTGATATTCTTTATAATTGATATACCATTGAATTAATTATCTTGGATTTAGAAACCATCTTAGGAGAAATACAAAATAAAAATCATTTTGCTTTTAAAAGGCTATTTGATGGTATGTACCATGAGTTGGTAACCTATGCCCATGGTTATCTTTTTGATAAGTCTTCAAGCGAAGATGCGGTGCAAGAAGTTTTTGTTCGTCTTTGGGAGAAATCCAATAGAATTAATCTTAAAACAAACCTGAAAGCCTATTTGTACGCTATGGTGCGCAATAAATGTTTGAATAAGTTAAAGGCATTAAGAATTACAGATGATTCAAATATATTAAATGCACAAATTTCTTTATCATTTGACCAGGAGCCAGATTGGTCCATTGAGCAAGAAAAGGAAATCCGAAATCAACAGGCTCTAAATATCATAGAGAATTTACCGCTAAGAATGCGCTCTATTGTAGAACTACGTTTTAGGGAGAACTATCGATATAAAGAAATAGCAGACGAGTTAAATGTCTCTATAAACACCGTAAAGACCCAATTAAAACGGGCCAAGGCCAAGTTGGGGGAACTTACCGTTTCTTTGGCTATTCTATTATTTTCTCTATAGTAAAACACCTTTCAAAACATCATATCCTCATATATTCAAGCTTAAATTTAGTTTTTTTACAATTTTTTGTCACCCATTTTAAGAATTTGATTGTCCTATAGATATAAGTAATCACACACTAATGGATTTCAAACTGATTCTAAAGAAAGTTAACAATACCCTAACCACGGAAGAAAACGAAATTTTCGAGGCTTGGTATAGCGAATCCAAAGTTCACCGAGACTACTTTGATAAAGTTAAAAACAATTATTCTAAAGGGATTGATATAGTTGATGTTCAAAAAGGTTGGGCCGATGTTTCTATAAAAATCAAAAAAAAGAAAAAAAGTTATTCGTCTTATAAATATGCTGCCGCCGTTGTCTTACTTTTTTCAACTATCCTGACATGGTACTGGAACATAGAAAATACCGAAATAACACCCACCTTAGAACCTACTGTTGTTCATAAAAAACAGATTCGTATTGGTTCGGAAAAAGCAACACTTACCTTAGAGGATGGATCAAAAATTCTTTTAGAAAAAGGAGAAAGCTTTGAAACGGATAAAGCGTCAAGCAATGGCGAGCAATTGGTCTACAACAAGAGGAGAGTGCCCGAAGAAAGCACAAGTAAAAATATCCTTACCATTCCCAGGGGAGGCCAGTTTTTTTTAGTCCTTAATGATGGCACCAAGGTATGGGTCAACTCTGGAACACAGATAAAATATCCCGTAGCCTTTACCGCTGATAAAACCAGGGAAATAGAATTGGTATATGGCGAGGCCTATTTTGATGTTTCTCCTAGCACTGAACACAATGGTTCTCAATTTATTGTAAAAACAGAAAATCAAAAAATAGAAGTACTGGGCACGGAGTTCAACATTAAAGCCTATGGCGATGATGACCAGATATCCACGACCTTAGTGGAAGGCAAGGTTTTGGTCAAAAACGGAAATGACTCTAAAAGCCTTACTCCCGGGCATCAATCAAAAATTGACCGTACTACAAATAAGTTAGTCGTTTCTACGGTAGATGTCTACAACGTAATATCTTGGAAAGATGGTCTTTTCAGCTTTAAAAACCAATCCTTAGAGGATATTATGAAAGTGCTTTCGCGCTGGTATGACATTGACGTTACTTTTCAAAATGAAAGTATAAAGAATTTGACCTTCAACGGCGTTTTTAGAAAAACGCTAGAGCTCAATGAAATATTGAATATCATACAGAATACCAACGAAGTAAATTATGAAATAAATGAAAAAATAATCACAATGAAGTAGAAGTAAACCTCAAAAAAGGGAATGGAGTCTAGATCTGGAAAATTTAAACCTCCACCCCCGGAATCATTAATTAAAAAATAACTAACATTCAAATTTATGAAAACTAAACCAAATGGGAGTCCCCTTGGCTGTGTCAAGTCATCCCTACTTTTAACTATGAAAATTTTCATCTTTTTCTTTTCGGTCCTTTCGTTCGGGTTTACCGCAGAAATAGGATTTTCACAAAATAAGAAGATTACGTTTACCGAAGATGCCCAACTTTCTATTGAAGAAGTTCTGGAGGTTGTCAAAAAGCAGACAGATTATAATTTTATCTATCGATCAGATCTGTTCGTCGGTAGTCCACTCGTCAACATTAAAAAAGGTACTGTAAAGGTCGGGGATTTGCTCAATAGATGTGCTACTCTAACGGACCTTCAGTTCAAGTTTGATGAGAACGGGTCTATCTTCTTAAAGAAAAACCCTAAAAATGTCCAGAACAAGAGAGTCCAACAATCCGTTACAGGTACGGTAACCGATTCAGGTGGTTTGCCCTTGCCCGGGGCGAACATTGTGGAGAAAGGTACTACCAATGGGGTTACTGCAGATTTTGACGGTAATTTCTCTATGGAGGTTTCCAATGACGATGCCATTCTAGTGGTTTCCTATATTGGGTTTGCCACCAATGAAGTTCCGATTAATGGCCAAACTAATCTTGTTATAACTTTGACAGAGAGTGCAGCAAGTTTAGATGAGGTAGTTCTAATAGGCTACGGAACACAACGTTCTAAAGATTTAACTGGTGCTATTTCAACCATAGACCAGAAAAAAATTCAAGATCTTCCAGTATCATCGGTTGACCAGCAACTCGTGGGACAATTACCTGGAGTTCAAATACAACAAGTATCTGGTGCCCCAGGTGGAGGAACTTCCGTTAAAATTCGTGGTAGTGGATCTTTAGGAGCTGGTAATGAACCTCTTTACGTAGTAGATGGTATGCCCTATTCCTCTGGTCTAAATCAAAATTTGAACCCCTTAGTCTTTATCAACCCAAATAATATTGAGTCCATTACCATCTTAAAAGATGCTTCTTCTACTGCAATTTACGGGTCTAGAGGTGCGAACGGAGTAATCATGATTACCACAAAAAAAGGTAAAGCCGGTCTAACTCAAATTAATTTCACTTCTAGTTATGGGATTCAACAAGTACCATCTCAAGGAAGACCTGACTTAATGAATCAACGGCAGTTTGCAGAATTTCAACGAGATAGAATTGATATTGAAGTCAGACAGCGTGAAAATAGAGAACCTGTAAATGCGGACTACCCTGAGGAATATAGAGACCTAGATGCTTTGGTAGGAAAGGGTACTGACTGGTATGATTTAATATTGCAGGCCGCACCAACCCAAGATTATAATTTTAGTCTTTTAAAAGGTACAGAAAACTCTAGGATGGACTTTAATCTTGGATATTTTAAGCAGGACGGTGTTTTACGTCATACGGGCGTAGAAAGAATAAGCAGTAAAATAGGAGTAGAATTAGATTTGGGAGAGCAATTTAAGATTGGAGCCTCCCTACAACCTACGTTTATAAATCAGGATAGGGCCAACACTAATCAAAACCGTAGTGATGTTATTGGTGTTAGTCTTTGGGCTAATCCAATTTCTAAAAGCCATGATGAAAATGGTAACTTAGTACCCTATATAACAACGCCTCAAAGTCCATATCATTCTACATGGAGTTTTGCAAACCCGCTTTTTGAATTACAAGAATCTACCCGTAATTCAAAAACATTTCAAAACTTAGGTATTGCTTATGTTGAATGGGACATTACACCTAGTTTAAATGTGAGGTCATCATTTAACACCATATTTAGCGCTTCTAAATTCTATGCATATGTTCCAAGTACTGTAGGGGGGGCAAACAGACCTCCTATAGAAGGGACTGGATCTTCAGCAAACACACGTAGCGACAGCTTTAACTGGCTTACCGAAAACACCATAAAATATGAAAATGTTTTTGGAAAACATCGTATAAATGGTCTGTTAGGTTATACCGCTCAAAAATCAAAAGCAAATAGTATAAGCATCAATGCCGGTCCATTTTCCAACGATCTTATACGAACTATAAATGCTGCACAGGCTATAGGTTCTTGGGGAGAAAGTGTCAACGAATGGAGTATGATTTCTTATTTGGGCCGTGTAAATTACGGTTTTGATGACCGCTATCTTTTAACGGCCACTTTTAGATCAGACGGCTCGTCTAGGTTTGGTTCAGAAAATAGGTTTGCATTTTTCCCATCCATTGCTGGTGCTTGGAGGGTGTCAGAAGAAGAGTTTTTTACCGAAAACAATTTTGTCAATTCCATGAAATTACGGGTTAGTTATGGAAAGAGTGGTAATAATAATATAGGTAATTATTCTCATTTGGCATCCGTAAATGCCGGAGCATATATCTTTGGAAATAATCAAGTTACTGCTTCATATTTAGGGATTTCAAATCCATTCTTGACATGGGAAGAATCTGGTCAGTTTGATGTAGGTCTTGATCTTGAGTTGTTCAATAATAGAATTTCATTAACCTTAGATTACTATAATAGAAAAAGTAATGATATGTTATTGAATGATGTCATACCTACTACTTCAGGTTTTGGGACACAAACAATAAACCAAGGTAGTGTCAGTAATAAAGGTTTTGAAATAGCGTTAGGTGCCTCTATTATCCAAGGCGACTTCAATTGGGACCTCAACGCGAACATGAGTATTAACAGAAATAAGATACTTTCCCTAAATGATAATACAGAAAGAATTTTAGCAGGTTCAAATGACGGTAACCCTACTCATGTATCTGTAGTTGGAAAACCTATAGGTCAATTTTATGGCTTTGAGTTAGAAGGAGTTTATACCTCGGAAGACCTTCAAGACCCTTCGGTTATTAATTCGAATCAAGTATATGTCGGAAATGTTAAGTATAAAGATGTAGATGGCGATGGTATTGTAAATGATGTGTTAGACTACACTATAATTGGAAACCCACACCCTGATTTCATTTTCGGTTTCACTAACAATTTTTCTTATAAAAGTGTTGACCTAGGTGTTATTGTAAACGGTCAATACGGAGGTCAAGTAATGAACGGGCTTAGACAAACCATAGACAACTTACAAGGATTTTTTAATGTAAGTGAAGAATGGGTGGACAGATATAGAAGCGAAGAACAACCAGGTGACGGAATTCATTCTGGAATTCCAACCGCAAGACCCAGTTGGGGACATAGGGTCTCTTCCCTATGGGTTGAGGATGCCTCTTACCTTAGAATTGCCAATTTGACCTTAGGATATACATTACCAACAGAGATTGTTGAAAAGAGTGGTTTTGTCAAAGGATTGCGCCTTTACGGTTCCGTTCAAAACCTAGCCATGTTTACTAACTATAGTGGCGGAAATCCAGAGGGTCAAGCAATAAACCAAAACAATACATTGGCTCCAGGTTTTGATATGTCATCCTATCCCCTACCTAGAACCATATCTATAGGCACGAACATCACATTTTAAAACATAGGTTTTCTTCTATAAGCATGTCTAAGACTATATATTAATATTAAGACTTGAAAAATATCATGAAAAAAATAACTAATCTTTTAATCATTCTCGGGTTTGCCTTAGCGATTTCTTGCTCTGATGATTTTTTAGAAATATATCCGGAAACAACCTCTAGTGAGGGCAATTTTTATCAATCGGAAAAAGAATTTATTCTTTTAGCAAATGGTTGTTATACACCAATGAGAGACTATGAAAAGGATACTCATTGGGTTCTATCTGAACTGATATCAGATAATACCAGCTTTCAATTTAATACCAGAACAGGAGAAGCGGTAAGAGGAGTAATTGACCAGTTTATTTTCACCCCAGCTAATCGTGCCTATTCACGATTTTGGGATTTATCTTACGATGGCATTACACGTTGTAATAAACTATTATCAGAAATAGAGCGGCCTGAAGTAGTTTGGTCCGATGATTCAATCAGAAATAGAACAATAGGGGAAGTGCTCTTTTTAAGAGCGCTATACAACTTTAATCTCGTTAGACAATTTGGAGATATCCCGTTAGTTTTAGAGCCGATTACTCCACAAGAAGCATTTAACACAAAAAGGTCGGCAGAAGATGTTGTCTATGAAAGTATCATAGCAGACCTACGAAGCGCCATAATGCATTTTGAAAGTGCAACTGGAGCACTCGAAACAGGAAGGGCCAATGGTGATGCATCCGCAGCTTTACTAGGAAAAGTATATTTGACTAGAAAAAATTATACTGAAGCTGAAACTGTTTTAGCTTCTTTGATAAACGAAGGTACTTATAGTCTTGTTCCTAATTATTCCGATGTTTTCAACTCTCCCGATACTGCCTTATCAGAAATTATTTTTGCAATCCAATATTCCGAAAACAGTACGGAACTTTCGAACCGATTCATATTCTACTTTGCTCCATGGACATCAAAAGGGGAAGTAACAGGAAGACCAAATATTAATATTATTTCTGCAGGTTGGAACCAACCAACTGTTGATATGATTGAAGCCTTTGAGCCGGGAGATCTAAGAAAAGACGTTTCAGTCAAATTTTGGACAGGACCAGATTATGATGACGTAATACGAGATATACCATATGTTGGAAAATACAACGCTCCTGTTTCTGCACCGGATGATCGTACTGGAGATAATCTCCCTATACTTAGGTACTCAGACGTTTTGCTTATGTATGCAGAAGTCTTGAATGAGCTAGGTAGAACTGATGAGGCCATTCCTTATGTTGAACAAGTTCGTAACAGAGCTGGTTTAACTAATGCTCTAGCAGGTCTAAGCAAACCAGATTTAGAGACATTAATAGCAAAAGAACGTCAGGTAGAACTTTGTTTTGAAAACCACCGTTGGTACGATTTAAAGCGTACGGAAAAAGCTATTGATGTGATGACTGCCCACGGTATTCGTCAGAATGAAGAAAAGTCATTTCTTTTTAATAATGCCTATGAAATTGCTCCTTATAAACTTTTGTCTCCCATACCAGCGGAACAAATTCTTGTAAATGAATTAAGTCAAAATCCAGGATATTAAATAGAAAATTATTTCTAAATAGTTGAATTAGTTTTGTTGAATAACAATGGGAGGAGGTGATAAACTGTAATCCCATTGTTTTTTTATAACTAAGCAATAACTAAAAGGATTTAGACTTTAGCACTTCTTTTTTTAACTAAATTAGAGTATTAAAACCAACCTATTTCTATGAAAAATAAATTCCGAATAACCTTTTATCACTATTTACTCTTAGTATGCATATTAACCTTTGGAGTCTCTTGTAGTGAAAAGAAAAAAGAAACCGTTGTGGAGTCTCAAGAAACCAGCCGTCCTAACGTACTCGTTATCCTAACAGATCAGTGGCGGGCGCAAGCTACGGGCTATGCAGGAGACCCTAATGTTAACACTCCCAATCTAGATGAATTGGCAGCAACAAGCGTGAATTTTAAAAATGCCGTATCCGGAATGCCGGTTTGTTCACCTTTTAGGGCTTCGCTCTTAACGGGACAACGCCCATTGACACATGGAGTCTTTATGAACGATGTACAGTTGGACACCAATGCGGTGACTATTGCAAAAGTATTCAATAAGGAAGGATATGATACGGGGTACATTGGTAAATGGCATTTAGATGGCCATGGGAGATTACAAAATGTTGCTCCCGGCAAAAGAAGGCAAGGATTCAAATTCTGGAAAGGCAATGAATGTACCCATGATTATAATGAATCCGTTTACTATGACAATGATGACCCGGACCGGAAAATCTGGGATAGCTATGATACCTTTGAACAGACCGATGCCGCCATCGACTATATCAAAAATAGAAATTCTTCAGAGAATCCTTATATGATGATTCTTTCCTATGGCACTCCGCACGCCCCATATCATACCGCTCCCGAAGAATACAGAAATCGGTTTGATCCCGCTAAAATTAAACTCCGCAGAAATGTACCTGATAACCTAAAGGAACAGGCTAAGAAAGATTTAGCCGGGTATTACGCCCACATAGCCGCACTTGACGATATGATCGGTAAGCTCATCAAAAACCTGAAAGATTCCGGACAGTATGACAATACCATTATTGTTTTTACTGCAGACCATGGCGATTTACTTGGTTCTCACGGAGCTTATAAAAAGCAGCAGCCCTATGAAGAATCTGCACGCGTACCTATGCTCTACCACATTCCTGAAAAACTTAAAATAGCTACCGGTGAAAGGGATGCTTTGATGAATTCCGAAGATATCATGCCTACTCTTTTAAGTCTGTGTGACATTACCATACCCGATACTGTAGAAGGGATTGACTACAGACCTTATTTAGAAGGAAAAGAGCAAGTGGGACAATATACATTGCTAACCTGTGTACAGCCATTTGGACAATGGAACAAGGTACAACATGGTGGTAGAGAGTACCGAGCCATAATTACGCAACAGTACACTTATGCAAGAAGTTTGTCAGGCCCATGGTTACTTTTTGATAATAAAATAGACCCTTACCAACTGAATAACCTTGTGGGTAATGAAGGGTATACTTCTGTGCAAGATGATATGGAAAAATTACTATCTCAAAGGTTGAAAGAAACTGGGGATGAGTTTCTTCCCGGTTTGGAATACATTAAAAAATGGGGATATCCCATTGATGAAACAGGGACGGTTCCCTATACCAATTAATCTGTTTTGGCAAATCTAAAAATTGATAAAAAAAATCGGGGGTAATATAGCTTTTAGCTATATTACCCCCGATTTCATTACTTATTAAAATTAAAGTTTTACATCCCAGCCTTTGGCATATTCCCTACCCCATAAAGCCAATGCTTTACGGTCTAGCATTCGCCCGGTTTTGGAATCTATATCAAAACCATTACCAATTCTATACGCTACATTACCGAAGTGAACTAATGCCATACTTTTTGATGCATCGTCTATTGGTGCTTGTAATGTTTCTTTTCCTCTAATTGTATTGAAAAAATTACCAACGTGTACGGTAGTCATTCCGCCACCGCCGCCAAGCTCTATTCCGCCTTCTTTCGTTTTTGCGTTAACTGTTTTTACCAAGTTACCCTCTCTGTCATACAACTTGTACAAGTTTCGGTTTACATAAACACTACCTTCGCTACCGTATATAATGGTACCACGACCTCCACCATAGGTAGAATATCCATTTCTACTTTTACCATCCCATTTAATGGTTGTATTATTATCGAACTTAAAAGTAGCTTCCATAGTATCGTACATTTCCCAACCATCATCAACAAAAGCTGATTTAATACCATCTGCTTCTACATGATTTGGAAAATCCACTTGCAATGCCCAACGCGCTACATCTAACTCATGCGTACCGTTATTACCTAATTCTGCCGTACCATAATTCCATCCGTACCAATGCCAATTGTAATTCCACGTTTCAGAAGTATAATCACGACGAACAGCAGGTCCCTGAAATAATTCCCAATCCAGACCTGCAGGAATGGGTGCTGCTTTTTGAAGTGGCACCTCTCCTCGTTTACTACTAAAAAAAGCAACCGCCTTATATGGCTTACCGATTACACCATTATGAATTTGCTTTATAATATCAATGCTATGCTCCGCAGAACGTTGTTGGTTCCCCATTTGCACCACACGATCGTACTTTTTCTGAGCCGCCACAAGTAATTCATTTTCGGCCATATTATGGCTACATGGCTTTTCTACGTAAACATGTTTTCCTTCCTTTAACGCCATTATAGAACCTGGAGCATGCCAATGATCAGGAGTTAAGTTAAACAACGCATCTACTTTTTTATCTTCAAGAACTTTTCTAATATCGTTTTCAAGTTTTGGAGTATAGCCTAATCGCTTGGACATTTCCGAAGCCGCTTTTACACGCTGACTCTCCATAACATCGCAAAGGTATAACAGCTCTACATTGTTACTCTTTAACTCTATTGGTGTATACATAGCACTAACACGTCGTCCCAGACCTGCAATGGCTACTTGGATTCTATCATTAGCACCCATCACTTTTCTGTAACTCTTAGCCGATAAGCTAGAACTACCCAATATAGCACCCGTAGTTCCCAATGCTGTTTTCTGAATAAAACTTCTTCTAGATGTTTTCATTATTGTAATTCTTTAATTTTATAATCTTGTGATAAAATTTGGTTGCCATAGCCTTACAACTGGATATTTCCGGGTTTAGCTACTCCAAAAATTTGGTCAATCTCTATACATATATTTTTATATAAGTATAAAAATAAATTGATTTGCATTTTATAAATGTACCCTTTACAATTAAAAAAATAAAGAATCTTTAAAAAGAATTGACCACTAATTTAATTTCATGCTTACCTGGTTCCAAACGTACTGAGCCAAAAGCAGCATTTACTTTCTTACCATTGTGCATAAGTTCTTTACCGGGCGACGGGGCAATTTCAAATTCCGCAACCATATTGGCAGGAATCTCAATTTCAAAAATTTGAAGCCTAGGAGTTTCATATTTGTAGCTTCCTTTTATCGTTCCTTTTATAGTAGGTACTTCAATGCTGCTATTTTTTAAATCGCTCATTTGAGGTTTTATAGTAGCAATTCCAAATCCTGGCGTTTTAGGTTGAATACCCCAAAGTCCACGTGGAATTGCGTTAGCTGGCACAGCACCCCAAGCATGGTTCCAATCTAGATTATTCTTATACTTCAAATCCCAAGCTTCCAAAGTCATTGTAGACCCGATACGAATCATGTTGTACCAACTTCTATCACTGGTGTCCGTTAGCAATTCTAAAGCGTAATCTGCTGCTCCTGCGTTATAAAGTCCGTCCATTAAATATTGTGAACCGTAAACACTACATGCCATTCCACGCGATTTTACATGTTCCACAACAGAAGAAATATGCTCCTCCGGCACCATATTGAAAGCTAAAGGCAGCATATTGGCATGCAGGGCAGCATGGTCTGTTCCTATACCATCTACATAAACACCTCGCTCCGAATCGAACATATTTTCATTGACCGCTTTTTTCGCTTTTAAAGCACGGAGTTCAAAATCTCTTGCTTCCTCTGTTTTACCTAAAACTTTTGCAAATTCGGCCATGATATTCATATTCTGATAATAGAATGCATTTACCACAGTGTTGTAATCCTTAAAAACGTAAGCATCCCGTTCCCCTTTATTAGATGGGTCTCCACCCCAACCGGCAGACGGCCAATCTACAATATCTCTAAAGGTCTCTTTCAATTGCGGAGAAAAACCAAGGTTCTTCATTAACTCCGGTGTCATTTTAGTAGAAGTTATCAGCCCTTCTTCATTAGAAAGCTCATAAAGTGTCTTGTATTTTAAACGGTCATAATATTTCTCAATTAGCTCCGTATTACCGGTATACATGTAATCTGCATAAAACATAAGCGCCACGTGCTGCTGCCATTCGGTAGGCCATGTTGGGTGCTCCATAAAGTATTCTATGGTCTGTCTAGCAATAGCATACTCACGATCAGTGGTATAATGGCTCAATTGGTTCAAATACGCATCTGCCTCGTACGGAATACGCTCACGGTCACCATCTACATAGAGTCCATTAAAAGTAGTGGCCTTAATCGTGTATTTACAGATTTCCCAAACTTGGTTCAAAATATCATCCGAGCTTTTGAAACTACTAGCATCATCTTCCCAATAACTATGATGAGCCAATAATGTAAAATCTTCTGCTGTAACAGATTCTTTTACACCATCTACCTCAACATATCTAAACGGCATCAAAACCGGAAAATCTTTTGGAAGTGGTAGCGCCTTGCCTGGTCTTGTATTTCTTTCATCTACTTGTACCTGAAGTTGGTATTCTGTTTGATTAGGGTTTACAGCCATTTTAATTTCTTGATATCTGATATGGCTTCTATGGAAAGGTGTTCTGTTAATGTTTTCACCATCTAGCTGTTCTCCTATTCTAAAAGTAAGGCTGTCACTCACTTTAGTTTTATATGTAAAGTCTAGAGTTGCAAAAGCTGCTTTTCCAAAATCCATGAAATAGGTTTCGCCTCTTTTTTCAAATTTGACGGGTTGAATTTTATCGATTTGAAAACTGTTGGGTGTAGTTATTGTAGCCTTAGGACTTCCCATTGTAAAAGACTGACTTTGAGAATACCTTGAAAGCCGATTGTCTTGGTCCCAAATACGCACTTTCCAGAAATAGGTCTCTCCGCTTTTCAACTCAGTACTTCCATGTTCTATTTCTGATGACGCGCTGGTTCTTATTTGTTCACTATCCCAAACATCACCAATATTGTTGTTTATCTTTTCTTTGGATGAAGCCACCAGTATTTGATAGGCCGATTGTGAAACCGCTCCGTCCGGCACTACCCATCCAAATTCTGGTTTCGTATCAATTACCGTAACCCCTTCCGTGTTTCGTATCCATTCTATAACCAAATCGCTCGGGCCTTTGGAATAGTCATCGGAAAGCTCAAGTATAAGACTATTGGTTTTGTTGCGAAATGCTGCTAACTTTTCCGCATATTTTGAGTCTTTTGCAAGATTGTTAATCTCTTTAGGGTCGTCTTCTAAATTGTAAAGTTCTTCAAAAGACTGGTCGTTTACATAGCGGAAGTATTTCCAATCTTTAGTGCGGACTCCTTCGCTTGGTGGAATATGATCAAACTCCCAAAGGTGTTCGATCAATACCGTATCCCGCTTAAAGTCTTTCTTCGATTTTTCTACGATAGGCATAAGACTTTTTCCTTGCCATGTTTTTGGCGGGGCTATTCCAGCTAAATCTAAAATGGTAGAAGGCACATCTATATTCAATGCCAATGCATCACTATCTTTTTGTCTTTTTACCCTTGGGTCATATACAATTAAAGGCACGCGAACAGAGTTATCATATAACAACCATTTACCCGCAAGCTGGCGCTCCCCTAAAAAATAACCGTTATCTCCCATTAGAATAATAACCGTGTTATCTGCAAGTCCTTTCTTTTCTAGCTCAGTCCTTATTTTGGCAATTTCCCGATCTATACCAGAAATCATTCGGTAATAGCCCTTTACGCTATGTTGATATTTTTCGGGAGTATCGTACCTCCACGTCCATCGCAAACGGTTAAAACCATCACGCACAAACTTAGGTTGGGCCTCAAAGTATTTATCCTCTCCCAAATCCGCTTTGGGCATATTGATATTCTGAAGCAAAGCATCTGACTCCCCTTGCCAGAAATATTGGTCCTCAGCCCCATCATGGGCATGAGGAGCACTAAAACTCAAGGAAAGACAAAAAGGCTCATCTGTCTTTACATCTGCAATAAAATCAATTGCTTTTTGTCCTGTATATCGTGTTAAATGAACCGTATCCTTACCTAGGGTTTTATAGTAATAGCCGCGTCTGTCTTTATATTGATTGTTACGGTCATAAGACTCATATTCGTCAAATTGATTTTCTAGATTATCGTACCTAACTCCGTATTTACCATAAAAACCGGTAAAATATCCATTCTCCTTTAAAATGGAAGGATAGGATTCTGCCATATATGACTCTCTAATATTTCCTGTCTGAAAATTAAAGCTATGTGTACGTTCATAAAGTCCGGTTAGAATGCTAGCTCTACTGGCGGCACAGATGGGAGTGGTCACCATGGCATTTTCAAAATAGGTACCGTCTTTTGCCAATTTATCCATTTCAGGTGTAGAAATGAATTTATTGCCTGCATAACCCAACGCATCAAAACGTTGATCATCCGTTAAAATAAAAATAATGTTAGGCTTTTCGGCCTGCTGTTCTTGCGTCGCTTTTTGCGCCGTTAATGGTAGTATGCACCCGCAAAGAAAGGTTGCTGCTAGAACTCTTATTCTCATAAATTCGGTATTTATTAAATTCGATGAACTTAGATTTTTAGTTCAAACTAAGAAGTTGAAAAAAATCTTTCCCAAACTTATATGTTATAGCGTCATTACCCATCCTGTGCTGTCCTGAGAATGCATGGGTTTACTTCTTTCTATTCATATTTTAGACTCGTCCAACAAGTTAATTCCTGTCCGCCAAATCTTTAAGTACAGTAAGGATTTCAGATACGCCCATTCTTTCTGTGTAATTAGCTTCTACATGAGCCGCCTCTATTATTTGATTGATATTAATTATAAAAGTAGCTGGAACAGGAAGTGTTTTTGAACCATTACCATTTAGAAGAGTCAAATCGCGCCGTGCGTGATAATCTTCACCTGGATCAAACTGAAGGTTGTATGCTTTAATGACATTTTGATTCGCATCACTAAGCACCTCAAAGTCCAGACTGTTTTTTTCTTTTGCCGTTAATGCTCCATCAGGGTTTTGCGGACTTATTGCTAAAAAGGAAGCTCCGTAAGATTTAATCTCCGGTAACTTACTTTGTACCTCCTTCAAATCCAAATTACAAATAGGACACCATTCCCCTCTATAAAATTTGATAATTACAATGCCCGACTTCAGCATTTCAGAAAGCGAAATATCTTTACCTAATGCATTGGGCAAGGTAAAATCAGGAGCTTTATCACCCACTGCTAATCCCTTAACATGACTTGCATTTGAAATAACCAACTTTTGAAAATCTTGTAATTCACTCATTGTAATTATCTTTCTTTACTAATTTATACTGTTACAAATTCTTCAGCCTAATATTTCTATATTCTACCTTCATTGGTGGGCCTACATGAACTTGTACTCCTAAATGTCCTTTTAACTTTCTATTTACAGTGTCTTCATCATTAACATCACTCATTAAAACTCCATTTACATAATGTTGAAGTCTATTACCTTTAATAACAAGGTGTACCTCGTTCCAGTCTTCACTCTTTATTTTGCTCTTAAGGGAATCTGATTCGCCCAAAGAACCAACCACTTCCCTACTCTGCCAACAGTTGCTTTTCACATTGGCTCTCAAAGAACCTTCAACTTCAGGGTTATCTTGACTATTTATAATCACTTTCTCACCACGATAGGCTAAGGTGGCTCTTTTTTTCTCCTCATAGTTTTGACCTGTATATCTTCTCTTACCGTCAATATCTGCTTGGTACCCTTTCATGGCATTTGGAATTGTATCAATCAAATCACTTCTATAATTAATACCACTATTCCCTGATTCAGCGATTTTAAATTCCAACTTCAATTCAAAATCATCTGGTTGACCTCCTTGCCAAATAATAAAAGTATTACTTTTTAACAGAGTTTCAGGGGTTACCTCACCTACTAAATTTCCATTTTCAACACGCCAATATGTACTATCACCTTTCCAATCCGTTAAGGTTTTACCATCAAAGATGCTTACAAAGCCATCTCCTATTTCTTGATCTTCAACTGTGGCTTCACTAATATTTTCCTGTTTTTTTTCTTTACAAGATTGAAAACATAACAGTAGTGTTAAAGCAAAAAGGCTCTTTGCCACTAATTTAGATGCTCTACTATTTTTACTCATAATGCTTTTATATTTTTTTTGATTGTCATTTTTCCCTATTGATAATCTCCCTGAAATTAAGAAACCTGAAGGCCTCTTTTGCAGGTTATCCGTATTTATAATCGCTGTTAATCTATTCTCTAATATCCAGCACTTATAAATGACGGATTACAAGTGAACCTTTTTGTATAATTAAAGGTCATGGATAACCATGACCTTCAACTTTTTATTCAATAAATCTCTCCCGGTAATTTAATTAAAAATTAGGATTCAGAGAGGACTCCGAAGCAGGAAGAGCGTATCGTTCAGAAATATTGGTAAAGACATTACCACGTGGTTCTACTCCTGCAGGATAGTAATAGTCAATTGGGTTTGCCTTTATCTTATTACCATGGGCCGTAATCACATCTATTGCACGTCCAGTTCTTACCAAGTCAAACCATCTTTTGTTCTCAAAAGCAAGCTCTACCCTTCTTTCATTAAAAATTGCTTCACCTAGATCACCTGTAGGTGCACCAAGACCGGCACGTGTACGAACCTCGTTTAGGTAAGGAAGAGCTTCGCCCCCTTTACCTTGTTCTTCCAAAGCTTCCGCTAAAAACAACAAAACTTCGGAATACCTATATACTGGCCAGTTCATACCATGGTTACCATGTAATGCATGTGGCTCAACATATTTTTTAATAATTGGGTAAACACCATCTTCCCAAAAACTTTCGCTAATAGTTACGTACATAATTGAAGCATCTTCCCTTAGATCTCCATCTTCGTAAGCATCAATTATGTCCGGTGTAGGAATATTGTTTCCCTCTCCATTAACCGGCTGAGCGTTAGATGTTCCCGTAATAGCACCAACTTCTTCTGCAGTAATAGGTCTTGGAAGGAAGTTATATAAAAAGCTGCCATTTAAACCTTCTGCACCTTCTCTATATTGAATTTCAAAAACAGACTCCATGTTGTTCTTGTTTTCACTATTTCCGGAGAAAGCATCTTCATAATTAGGCATTAGCATGTATTCATTACTGGCTACAACGGCTTTTAGTAAAGTTTCTGCCTCGCTCCATTGCTCACGCACCATATAAACATTGGCCAAAAGTGTTTGGGCCGCACCCGAGGTAGCCCTACCCGGTTCTTGGTCTGATTTAAGCGGTAATAATCCTGCAGCCCCTTTAGCATCCTCAATAATTTGCGCATAAAGTTCGTCCTCGCTAGAAAGAGGTAAAGCTGCCCCATCACGATCTAATACAGGTTCTAGGTGCATAGGCACACTACCAAACAACTGCGTTAGTTCAAAATAAGCATATGCTCTTAAAAAGAGAGCCTGACCCTTAAGATTAGCCTTGGGTGTTTCATCAAATTCCGCATCATCAATAGTGGTTAGAATTTGATTGGTACGAGCTACAATCTGATAATATTCGCGGTATATCTGTTCCACCCAAGTATTGGCCGTAATGCCGCCGTCACTAGGTATAGAGTGGTCCGCAATATCTTCTTGATTATCCGTTGCACCAAAGGCGGTGTTACGCGCAAAATACGTATTATCGGAATGCATTTCCGCTAAATAAGGCTTTGCCTGATTGTTAATCAGGCGCAACGGAACGTAAGCACCGTTAACTGCTTGCGTAAAATCCGTTTCGGTTTTAAAGAACGTAGGAACACTTAATGAGTCCTCGGGAAATATAGTTAATTCGTCATCGCAACTGCTGACCAAAAAGGTCATGGACGCTACGATACAGTAGAATATCTTTTTCATTTTTTCAGTTTTAAATTTTGTCGAAAGTGAAATATGTTTTGACATCGTAGTTTATGATTTAAAAGTTTAAGTTTAAACCAACACTAAAGATTCTTGGAACAGGATACCCAGAGATATCCACCCCGGAAGCAAGGTTACCACCATCTCCATCTCCATCGTTCTGCACACTCACTTCAGGGTTTGGTCCACCCCAATATTTGGTAAATATGTGTACATTTTGAATAGATCCGTATATACGAGCCGACTTGAAATATTTCTCCACCCCTGGTAAAGTATACCCCAAGGTGATATTTCTAATATTGAAATAAGAAGCATCAGCCACAAAACGATCGTTTATCCAGTCTCTTTCAATACCAGTAACATTACCACCACCAACGGTTGTTCCATAAAAACCGTCGCCAGGGTTTTCTACCGACCTAAAACGATTTTCAACATCTTGCAAAAGATTAAAAACACCATCAAGATTTGTAGTACTGTACAAGTGGCGCACTAATAATTCGTTCCCTTGAGAACCCGTTCCCACTACTGAAAAGTCTAAATTACCATATTTAATAGTGTTTGTAATACCGTAGGTAAAATCCGGAAAAGGACTTCCGGTAATAGCACGGTCATCAAAATCTCCTCCATTTGTAATAATACCATCACCATTAACATCAACGAGCTTTATACTACCAACTGTTGAACGACCTGGAACCTGTGGTGAGCTATCCAAATCTTGCTGATTTAGATATACACCATCCGACACATGACCATAAAACTGACCAAAAGGTTGTCCTACTTGGGTAATATGCCATCCTCCTGGACCATATACCCGATCAATTCCATCAGCTAACGCTTCTACCCTATTTCGGTTAAAAGAAATATTGGCATTGGTAGTCCACTGAAATTTACCGGTTGTATTTACTGTATTCAAAGCAAATTCATGTCCCCAGAAACGAATCTCACCAATGTTATCACTAAAATTGGAAAACCCGGATTCGCGGGCAACTTGAACATTATAAAGTAAGTTGGTTGTATTCTTTGTGTAATAATCATAAACAAAAGAAACCCTATCATTAAATAGACTTAAATCAAGTCCTACATCAAATTGTTTGGTCGTCTCCCAACCTAAGTTTGAATTAGAAAGCGAATTTACCGCTGAACCTGGTGCAAAAGTATCACCAAAAACCGCATTTACCGTATTATCAATTAAGGCGTACTGGGTGTAATTACCAATATTATTGTTCCCTGTAACACCATAACTACCTCTTAATTTTAACAATGATATAGTCTCTGAATTTTCTAAGAAAGATTCATCTGAAGCTATCCAACCTGCCGATACAGAAGGGAACGTACCCCAACGGTTCTCTGACCCAAATCTTGACGACCCATCACTACGTATAGATCCGGTCAACAAATATTTTCCTTTATAATTATAAGTAAGTCTAGATAGAAAAGAGACTAAACTCCATTCCCTTACTTCATCAAATGTTCCATTTCTGTTGATATTAGTTGCCCCTTGTATAGTTGGCAAACGATCATCGGCAAAATCAGACGCCTGAACTCTGTTGCGGTCCTGACGGTATTTTTGATACGTAAAACCTCCTAAAACGGAAAATGTATGGTCTCCTATGCTCTTATCATATGTAACCGTATTTTCGTTCAACCAAGAAAATGTATTTCGGTCGTCCCAAATGGCTTCGTTATTAGTTGGTACGGGTCTATTGATTGAATAGGTTGCGTTAGTTGGACTGAAGAATTCATATTGCTCATTATATAATTCTGCATTCAAACTCGTTTTTATGGCAAGACCTTCTATTGGTTTGTACTCAAGAAAAGCATTCGTCAAAAGGTTGACGCTCTTAGTTTCATCTTTTATACGTTCTGCAGAATTCAACCAGTTGGCGTAAGAAAAGATATTACCCGTATCTGCTGGAAATCTATTAAACTCCGTTCTTGTACCATCCGGATTATAAATAGGCATAATTGGCCATGTGTGCAATGCGTTGAACAAAAGACCAGTACCTCTAGTACCATCCGTTCTTGGCACGTTATCTATGATGTGATTAGGTGCAATATTTACCCCAACACGAATCTTATCGGATAAGGCATAATCTAAATTTGCACGAAGCGAATATCGCTTATAATCCGATCCTAGCACAACTCCTTCTTGATCAAAGAAACCCAACACTACCGTTGTTTTTAATTTTTCTTTGTTAGAAGTAATACTAAGATTATAATTGGTCATAGGTGCAGTTCTCAAAAGTGCATCATACCAATCATTGGTCTGACCTTCATATTGAGCCGGATTCTGAAAAATATCCGGAACAGGACTACCTTGGTCCTCATAATATTCTTTTTTGAATTGAGCGAATTCAACAGCGTCCATCATCTCTATTCTTCCACGTTGCGGAACGCTCTGCATGCTGGTGGTCATATTTAGGCTCACACTTGTTTCGCCTGCTCTACCACTTTTAGTGGTAATCAATACCACACCATTTGCAGCTCTAGATCCATAGAGCGACGTAGACGCTGCATCTTTTAGCACTGTAATGTCTTGAATTTCATCAGGGTTTATAGTATTTATGCCTCCAGAAATTGGGAAACCATCTACCACGTACAATGGATCACTTCCACCAGAAACCGATAGTTGACCTCTTATCCGAACCGACATTCCCTGACCCGGTTTACCCGTAGCCTGATTAATTTGAACCCCTGGTAATCTACCTTGTATTTTTTGGGTAACCTGAGAAACAGGTATATCCGCAAGTTCATTGGCTTGAATCGTAGAAACCGCACCAGTTACCTGGCGTTTAATCTGGGTTCCGTACCCAACCACCACAACTTCATCTAGAAGTGCCGCGTCTTCCGTCATGGATACATCTATCTGACTTTTACCACTAACCGAAATCTCTTGGGTAGTAAAGCCTAAATAAGTAAATACCAAAACACTATTGGCATTTGGAGCCACAATACTGTAGTTCCCGTCAAAATCTGTTACAGACCCGGTAGTTGTACCTTTAACGACTACGTTAACCCCGGGCAAGGCTTGCGAATCGTCTGCAGAAATCACAGTACCAGATACTGTAATGCTTTGTGCCTGCATTCCAAAACCCCATAATAGGGTCATAATAATTAGAAATCCCTGAGAATTTCTTCCTAACCTTTTTTTCATAATGTTGAATTATTTAGTTGAGTTATAAATTATCCTTAAAATATTGAGCGGTATCTTAAGATGTATTCAAATGTATACGGGTGATACTTGAAACTCATCCTGTACCATGCTGTAGTGTCCTGTACTGTCCTGCTTATCTACTCAAAAAAAAGATCTAGGGTTAATTCCGGTTAAACATTTTAAAAACTTAAAAGCAATGTTAAATTCTGCTAAACTGCAGTTTGGACATGACCAATTTTTCGATTCTAAAATTTACATGAAGGTTTATCCCACATTTGGGTCACAATCTTATTCGTTGCTAAAATTGTATTCTTATTATATTTTCAGAACTTAAAGCTCGGATAGTATTTGTTGTTCCAAACCCTAGATATCCAATTCAACATCAAAACCAACTCGGTCTGTGACTTTTCACAGTAAACTAATTGTCACATAAATGGATATTACAGAATTGAAATAATTTGGTTTTGAAGCTCTATTCTCTTTAAATAAATCAGTAAAAAAATGGATTCCCTAAGGATTCGTATAGGCAGAGAACAAATCTTGAAAAGGGTTCTTTCTAACTTCTTCGGCCGCGTTGTAATCAGGATTAATTGTGGGCCAATATCGCTCCTCAATATTTGCTGTTACCCAAACCATTAATTTATCAAAAAGCTGTTTTTTTAAATTTTCTTTTTCTAGAGCCAAGTCATTTTTCTCAAATGGGTCCTCAGCTATATTATAAAGATGTATTCGTCCGTACCAATCAAATATCAACTTATAATCTCCGTCACGTATAGCGGAATGAGGTGTTAGCGCGTAAGGTTCGTAAGGACTATTATAGATAACATTAAAAGGGTAATGCCAATAATGTGTTGTTTTAGTATAGGTATTCTGTTCGTTCTTAGTGTCTGTCAATAAACCTAAAACACTTTGCCCGTCTAAGGACTTCTTTTGGGAAATAGATTTTGAATCGTACCCTGCAGCCTCTAGTATAGTGGGGTAAATATCCGTACAATCAATAGGGACATCTACCCATTGCCCTTCTTTTAGTTTTCCCTTCCATCTAAAAATGAGGGGCACTCTAATACCCCCTTCTGTAAGACAAGCTTTACCTCCTAGAAAGGGGCTGTTATCCGTACCTTCTCCTCTTGGTGTAATTTTAGAATCTATACCACCGTTGTCAGACATAAAAACAATCAATGTATTTTCGTCAAGCCCTGTTTCTTCTAGTTTTCCCAAAATTTGACCAACTGACCAATCCAAAGTTTTAATCATAGAAGCATAAGTTGGATCCTTATGATTGTTCCAGCCTTTAGTTGCTTTATTTTTAAAATAATTGATTTCATCTTCTTTTCCTTGATAAGGAGAATGCACGGCAAAATGGGAGAAATAAAGAAAAAAAGGTTCTTCCTTTATTTTTGACCTTTTATCAATATAATTTAGAGCCTGAACAGTAAGGTCGTTCGTTAAGTAATCTTCACCCGTTTCTTGTCCGGAATCTCCTATTTCAGAAAATTCTTGTGGCATTTTAGGAAAACGAGTCTTCTCTTTATTGTTCCATCCTTTTTTCCAATTATAGTATACCGAGCCTCCTGCATCAAACCAAGCTAAAGGTTCAAAACCTTGGTTAGATGGTTGGTAACCTTCTGCTCCAAAACCACCAATATGCCACTTTCCAATAAAGGCGGAATGATATGCTTTCAGGGCTTCCGCAATGGAAAGCTCATCATTACCACCGTCAACAATAGAACCTGCAGGAACGGCGGAATTAGAAACTCCATTCCTCAATGCTTGTTCAATTTTTATAGGGTCTTTGTGCTCTAGAACATCATTCGCATAATAACCGTTAGGTACCGGTAAATTTTGATTATAATAAGTCTCTCTTGGCGGCATGGCTGTTGTAAAACCAAGCCTACTTGCATATTTACCGGTCATGATACTTGCTCGTGTTGGTGAACACAGCTGATTAGCATACGCTTGTGAAAACGCCACACCTTCCTTTACTAAACGATCTATATTGGGTGTTTCATAATACATAGCAGATGTTTCCGCACCTGAAAATTTATGAGCATAAGCTTGGCTATCCATTATGCCATAATCATCCGCTAGAATAAAAATAACATTCGGCCTTTCCAGAGTTGGTTCTTTTGGTGCTGTTACTTCCGTTTTATTTTTACACCCAATTGCAAAATTAATTAGGAAGCACATGGCTACTATTTTTGATTTTGTCATTTTTAGTAATATTGGTTATAGTTTTATAATGTGTATGATTACGCCCTTACAGATATATCATCTTGAGTGCTTAAAAACTTATTAAACCGTATTTTTCGCTATAAAAAACAAGGCAGATGTCTGAATACGTATTGAATAAGGTGTTAAATTGCAGCTAAACTAAGTATGGAATTCTAGTTGACCATCCTGCTCTATACCGTCCGACAGGATAGCACAAGATGGTTTGACCGGAAATCAAAAATACCTTTGAGAGGATAAAACCAAATTTATTTTAAATGAAACTAGCATCAATAGATATTGGGTCTAACGCCATACGCCTGCAGGTCGTTAAGGTTTATGAGGACGAAGATTTAGTAAGTTTTAAAAACCTTCAATTATTACGATTCCCTTTGCGGTTGGGCCACGATGTGTTTTCACAAGGAAAAATATCACAGCCTACAAAGGAGAAATTCATTAAGTTAATGAGCACCTTTAAACATTTAATAGACCTGTACGAAGTGGAAGATTACTATGCCGTAGCCACTTCCGCTATGCGGGAAGCAAGTAATGGAAAAGAGGTTAGCAATCTAATTTTTAATGATGTTGGTATGAAAATCAATATCATTACCGGTAAAAAAGAAGCTAGTATTCTAAACAAAGCAATTAAGCCCACCCTAAAAGATAGAAAGTACGTGCATATTGATGTGGGTGGTGGTAGTACCGAATTAAATCTATTGGAGAGCGGTAAACTGGTACAAAGTAAATCCTTTAAAATAGGATCCGTTCGGCAACTGACTGCAAAAGAACGTGCTGACGTTTTCGCCTCTATGAGAGAATGGATTCACTCCACAAGTTTTCATAAATCAAAAAATATAGTAGGTATAGGTACCGGGGGCAATATAAACCGACTTTACGGACTAGCTAACAAAGCTTCAAACATGGCCATCTCATTTGCTGAATTAAAAGCGTTACGAGCCTACGTAAGTGAATTTTCCTATGAACAACGTATGTCCATTTTAAAAATGAACCCTGATCGTGCCGATGTTATTGTTCCTGCTTCTGAAATCTATTTAAGGGTGCTGAAGGAAATGGGAAGCGACCAAATTTTAGTGCCTAAAGTAGGGTTGAAAGACGGTCTTATTTATGACCTCTATGAACAAAAAACACATAAAAATCTTGACAAAATAGAATATCTAGGATACCTTTAGATACTCCTTCATAAATTAAATTGAATCTCTATCTATAAAGTGAAATGGGTTTTTAACCTTTCCTTTTTTCTTGTCCATTATCATGCGGGCCGCAGTTTCTCCCATTACTTTAAAATCAGTAGAGATACAGGTAATTCCCAACAATTGCTTTAACGGCGTGTCGTTATAGGATATAACACCAATATCATTGCCCAACTCAAATTCTTGGTTACGTATCTGATTCACAAGATTTACTAGATCCGACTCGCTTATGGTTATAAACAAATCGCCTTTTTTCAAAATCATATCATCATAGATTTCGTCCAGCACTTCAAAATCTATATTATGTTCACTGCAAAACTTCCTAAATCCGTGTAAAATTCTTTTGGGATAAGGGTAAACGGATTCTTCAGGGTACGTAATGACCAGTTTTTCATATTTTGATATTTTACCAAAACCTTCCTTAAGTGCATTGTAAATATCATTCTCAAAATCCTGATAAATCTCAATATAATTACCCTTTATCTCAGACACAGGGTTATCCATTATAATCAATTTCTCCTTTGGAATTTGGTCAATGGCTTTAATTACTTTAGGGGTGTAACTGGTATGTTTTAATTTTTCGGTTTTAAAATGAGGCATGATTACATAGTAATCGTATGCGTTTCTATTTTTTTCCAGAAGGTTAAGAAAAAGTTCTTCTTCACAATGGTAAATGAAAAGATTGGTGTGTGCCGTTCCTCCAATACTATCTATAAAAGAATTATAAATCCGCATCTTATACGAACTCAATTTATTGATGAGAAAAAGAATATTGACCTTTGAAATTAATTTGGTTCGTGCTATGTAATACCCCTTACCTCTTATAGAAATAATAACTTTCCGCTCCCTTAGAATACTATAGGCTTTTTCTACCGTATCCCTAGAAAGAAGGTACTCTTCACTAAACATATTAATAGACGGGATTTTATCATCCATCTTTAGATTTCCAGCAGAGATATTATAGATGATCGAGTCCACAATCTGTCTATATTTGGGTACTCTTGAGTTCTCGTTTATTTTAATAAAATTAAATATATTCATCAGCTGAAGTCTTTATTTTTTCAATTTTAATGGCCATATAATATCACAATAGTAAAGATGTAATTTGGTAATTTACCCAAAATACACATATTTATTTTTCAACTAAGCGGTACAGTACAGGACACAAAGCTTTATTTCATCATATACTTTTGCTCTCAAACGTAATAACCCTTCAAATGAAAAATACAACACAACAATTCAAGTATGTAAATCATCTTTGGGATGAAAAGAAAGCAGCAGATCTAGGTGATGACCAAGTAGCTTTATTTCTTTATCGCTCAAATATTCTTGGAGCAGATTTAAGAATAACGAACTATGGTGGTGGAAATACGAGTTGCAAAACCATTGAAAAAGATCCATTGACCAATGAGGATGTGGAAGTAATGTGGATCAAAGGTTCTGGTGGAGATATTGGTACGTTGACCAAGGCTGGAATAGCGGGTCTTTATACCGAGCGATTAAGAAATTTAAAGAATGTTTATGGCGGTTTAGAAGACGAAGACCGCATGGTGGGTCTTTTTAACCATTGTATTTATGACCTGGACAGTAAAGCACCTTCTATTGATACTCCTTTACATGGTTTGCTTCCGTTCAAACACATAGATCACCTACACCCAGATGCATTAATTGCAGTTGCTGCGGCAAAGGACAGTGAAAAAGTAACCAAAGAGATTTGGGGAGATACAATGGGCTGGGTACCTTGGCAAAGACCAGGTTTTGATTTGGGGCTTCAACTGGAGAAATGTCTGAACGATAACCCTGGAATTCGTGGGATAGTTTTAGGTAGCCACGGACTTTTTACTTGGGGAGACACTTCTCATGAATGTTACATGAACAGTCTTGAAGTTATTGAAATGGCTTCAGAGTACATAGAAAAAAAGATTGCGGAAAACGGAAGTGTATTTGGTGGCCAAAAAATAGAAAGTCTTGCAAAAGAGGAGCGTTTGGAAAAAGCAGCTCAACTTATGCCTATGTTAAGAGGACTATGTTCTTCTGAAAATAGAATGATAGGTCATTTTAATGATAGTGATGTTGTTCTTGAGTACATTAACAGTAATGATTTGGAACGTTTGGCGCCTATGGGCACCTCTTGTCCTGATCACTTTTTGAGAACTAAAATTCAGCCTTTAGTATTAAAATTAGATGCTAAAGAAGACCTTTCTGATACGGAAGCCGTTCTTGCCAAATTACGCCCTGATTTTGAACAGTACAGAAAGGAATATCAATCCTATTATGACAACCATAAACGTGCTAATAGCCCTGGCGTTAGAGATGCCAGTCCGGTTATAATTATCTACCCAGGCGTAGGTATGTTCAGCTTTGCAAAAAATAAGCAGACCACACGTGTTGCCAATGAATTCTACGTAAATGCCATTAACGTAATGCGTGGTGCAGAAGCTATTACGGAATACACATCACTACCAAGACAAGAAGCTTTTGATATTGAATATTGGTTGCTAGAAGAAGCAAAATTACAGCGAATGCCAAAAGAAAAACCTTTATCCCGTAAGGTAGCTTTGGTTACAGGTGCAGGTGGTGGTATTGGCAAAGCAATTGCCGATAAGTTAGCCGAAGAAGGTGCTAATGTGGTATTGACTGACATTGCTGAAGACAGGCTAAAAGAAGGCGTTGCCACATATGCTAGAGATACTGCTAGCTATGCCGTTTGTGATGTAACAAAAAGTGAATCGGTAGTGGATGCTTATAAAAAGGCATGTTTAGATTTTGGTGGTGTAGACATCGTTGTACATAGTGCCGGTCTTGCCATTTCAAAACCTTTAGAAGACACTACGGAGAAAGACTGGGATATACTTCAAAATGTTCTTGTAAAAGGCCAATTTGAATTAGCTAAACAAGCCGTAGAAATTATGCGCAAGCAAAGCTTGGGTGGTGACTTTATTAGTATAGCCAGTAAAAACGGCTTGGTTTCAGGACCTAATAATGTGGCTTACGGAACGGCAAAAGCTGCCCAACAGCATATGGCGCGTTTATTGGCGGCAGAACTAGGAGGCGATAAAATAAGAGTGAACACGGTTAATCCTGATGGGGTTATTGTTGGCAGTAAAATATGGGAAGGTGATTGGGCCGAAGGACGTGCTAAAGCATACGGAATTACGGTTGAAGAACTTCCAGCCCATTACGCCAAACGTAACCTATTGAACGAAATTATTTATCCGAAAGATATTGCTGATGGGGTCTTTGCCTGTGTTGGTGTATTGAATAAGACTACAGGAAATATTATTAATGTAGATGGCGGTATGGCCAACGCATTTGTAAGATAGTTTGTTTTGAGTTAGTTTGTTTTTACTTCCATGGACCGGATCGGTTCATGGAAGTATTTTTCCAAAATCAAGAACTTTATGAGAATAGATAAAAACCAACTTGGTGACACCAATAAAAAAGGTATCACCGAGCATAATGAGCGTTTCGATTTTTTAGGATATACCCTTACCAAAAAAGGTAAAGATGTTAACGCCATTATCAAAAAACTTCAAGACTTTCAAGTAGCAATACCTAGTTGGGCCTTGGGTGCTGGTGGCACAAGATTCGGGCGTTTTGGATTTCAAGGAGAACCTTCAAGTCTGGAACTGAAAATTGATGACGTTGGATTGATTCATTCACTCACACAAACTGCGGGCGCTATATCATTGCATATTCCATGGGATGTTCCAACGGATTACAATGCTATCAAAGATTTAGCAAACTCTCATAATATCCTATTTGATGCAGTAAACTCAAACACTTTTCAAGATCAAAAGAACGCTAAGGAAAGTTACAAGTTTGGTTCTTTGAGCAACACAAGTAAAGCTTCTCGCGAACAAGCTATAGCACACAATATAGAAGTAATAAAAATTGGAGATAAACTAGGTTCCAAAAGTTTAACGGTCTGGTTGGCAGACGGTTCTAATTTTCCCGGACAAACCAATTTTCAATCTGCATTCCAAAATACAGAAGATAGTCTTAAGGATATTTACAAAACTCTTCCTGAGGACTGGAAAATGTTCATTGAATATAAGCCTTACGAGCCTAATTTCTACAGTACGGTAATCCAAGATTGGGGAACCTCATTCATGCTTGCCAATGCATGTGGTGACAAAGCATATACTTTAGTAGATTTAGGACATCATTTACCCAATACTAATATTGAACAAATTGTTTCAACATTAATGCTAAAGGGAAAACTGGGCGGGTTCCATTTTAATGATAGTAAATATGGCGATGATGACCTTACCGTTGGTAGTGTTAAACCTTATGCCCTATTTTTGATTTTCAATGCATTGGTTTATGGAATGGAAAATAATCCCCAGAATCCATATCCAGCCTGGATGATAGATGCCAGTCATAATATAAAAGACCCATTAGAAGATTTAATTCAATCTTTAGAGGCCATACAAGAAGCGCACGCAAAAGCACTGCTTGTTGATCAAGAATTATTAACCGAGGCGCAACTGAATCATGATGTTGTTAAATGTCAAGAGATTCTTCAAGATGCCTACCGGACAGATGTTAGACCACTATTGGAAAAAGCAAGATTAAATAGAGGTGGAGCTTTAAGCCCAATAGATGCTTATCGGTCTTTAAAAGTAAGAGAGAGTTTAATCAAAGAAAGAGGCGCTAACTCCGTAGCATCCGGACTATAATTACAATACCATGAAAATTAAAGTAACGGCTGTATTTGATATTGGAAGGACCAACAAAAAGTTCTTTCTTTTTGACGAGAATTTTCAAGAAGTTCATCGTGAATATAATCGTTTTGATGAAATTGAAGATGAGGACGGTTACCCTACGGAAAACCTTGCGGCTTTAGAAAAATGGGTAAAAGAAGTATTTGATAAAATGCTCGATTCCGAAACATATGAAATTGAAGCTTTAAATTTCTCATGTTACGGAGCAAGCTGGGTACATATTGATGAAAATGGGAAACCACTCACGCCCCTTTACAACTACATGAAGCCTTTAAAGGATGATATTTTTAATTCCTTTTATGGGGCATACGGGCCGGAGAACGAATTATCAAGAGTTACAGGCTCTCCAAAACTGGGTATGTTAAATACCGGCATGCACTTATATTGGTTGAAGAACACTCAGCCAGAAACTTTTAAAAAAATAAAATACTCCCTTCATCTACCGCAATACCTGAGCTATTTGTTTACAGGTATTCCAGTAAGCGAATATACCAGCATTGGTTGCCACACCATGCTATGGGACTTTGAAAAAAAAGATTATCATTCATGGGTCTATCAAGAAGGAATCGATAAAAAATTACCTCCTATTGATTCCTCTAGAAAAACCGCACTCATAAATTACAAGGGGAAAACAATTAAAATGGGGGTTGGAATCCATGATAGCTCTTCTGCCCTGTTACCCTATATTAGAAGCGTAAACAAACCATTTCTTCTTATTTCTACAGGAACATGGAGTATTTCTATTAACCCTTTCAACGAAGGAATGCTTACTGCGGAGGATATAGAGAACGACTCGTTGTTCAATATGAGAATTGACGGTAGTCCGGTAAAAGTTTCCCGCTTGTTTTTGGGTAATGAATATAAGCTTCAAGTTAAAGCTTTGTCCGACCATTTTAATGTCTCTCCTGATGCTCATAAAAAAGTGAAATTTAATCAGGATACTTTTTTTGAGATCAACAAAGATTTTACTCACATGTTCAAATGGTCTACCATGTCTTCCGAAGATATGCCCAATGAGACCACCATATCTTATGACAAATTTGAGCATGCCTATCATCAGTTAATGTTAGAATTGGTTTTGCTTCAAGAAAAAAGTATTAGGGCGGCTATAGGAAATTCTGCAATAAACCAACTTTATGTTGATGGCGGCTTCAGTGACAATGAAATTTATATTCAATTGCTCTCACAATACATGGGGAATATGAAGCTTAGTACCACAGATTCTTCTTTGGGGTCTGCCTTGGGCGCGGCAATCGTTATTTCTGATGTAGTATTGGAAGCTACATTTTTAGACAAAAATTACGCTGTTAAAAACCATCGTCCATTTATCCTTAAATAAACCAATGATATGACTAAGGAATTCAACCCGGCTTACCCTTCAATGGATGATTTGAGAAATAAGGCTATGAAGCGTATACCTAAATTCGCTTTTGAATATTTAGATGGTGGCTGTAATGAAGATGTCAGTATTACCAGAAACACTTCAGAAATTCGTGAAGTGCAACTACAACCTAGATATCTAAGAAACCAAGGGGTTAGCTCAACCAAGACAAAAGTATTGGGTATGGAGTTTGATGCGCCTTTTGGGATTGCTCCCGTTGGTCTTCAAGGCCTAATGTGGCCCAATTCTCCAGAGATTTTAGCTAAATCGGCTTTCAAAAATAACATCCCTTTTATTCTCAGTACGGTAACTACAATGAGTATTGAGCGGGCAAGTGAATTGACCGAAGGCAATGCATGGTTTCAGTTGTACAATCCTGCTGAGGATGCTTTAAGAGATGACATTATTAATAGAGCGGAAGCTGCTGGATGCCCAGTATTAGTATTGCTTTGTGATGTACCTACTTTTGGCTACAGGCCTAGAGATATACGTAATGGATTGGCCTTACCTCCTAAAATGTCATTGACCAATATTTTACAAATTTTAGGCAAACCCACCTGGGCACTGAACACTTTAAAATATGGCCAACCCACTTTTGAAACATTAAAACCCTATACACCAGAAGGACTTAATTTAAGGCAATTAGGGCAGTTTATGGACAAAACTTTTTCTGGTAGATTAAACGAAGAACGAATAAAACCTATTCGAGATAAATGGAAAGGAAAATTAGTCCTTAAAGGAGTTGCCTCTGAACAAGATACCCAAGATGCCATTCGTATGGGATTTGATGGTATTATCGTATCCAATCATGGAGGCAGACAGCTAGATGCTGCTCAATCTACAATAAACTCCCTATCTGAGATTACCCAAAAATATGGCGACCAGATAGAAATTATGATGGATAGTGGGCTACGCTCAGGACCGGACATTGCCAGGACTATGGCTAGTGGAGCGAAATTCACGTTTATGGGGCGATCTTTTCTCTATGGTTGTAGCGCATTAGGCAACAACGGTGGAGACCATACGATATCCATGTTAAAAACACAGTTCAAACAGGTTATGGACCAGTTGTGCTGTGAACGTGTAGAAGATTTGCCAAAACATCTTATTAAATAAATAACCACCACCATTATGAGCCAAAATCATCACGAAGAAGAACTAATTGAAGAATTGGTTGGTGGCGAATTCGAAAGAGAGCCTGTACCCGCTTCAAAACTAAAAAGCTGGAAAAGTTTTTTAGGAATGTATGCCGGAGAGCATGCTGCAGGAACCGAATTTATGATTGGCCCATTATTTTTGACTGCCGGTGTCAGTGCTTTTGATTTGATTGTGGGCTTATTGATAGGAAATCTTCTTGCAGTATTAAGTTGGAGGTTTCTAACCGCAAAAATAGCCGTAGAAAATAGGTTGACACTTTACTATCAATTTGAAAAAATCTGTGGTAAAAAACTGGTCATTGGTTATAATCTGGCCAACGGCATTTTATTCTGTTTTCTTGCCGGTGCCATGATAACGGTATCAGCCACCGCTGTTGGTATTCCCTTTGATATGGAAATGCCAAAACTGACCGACACCACGCCTAATGGTGCTACATGGGTAATTATTGTAATACTCATTGGTGCGGTAATTTCATTGATTGCCTCTAAAGGATATGATACGGTATCCAAAGCCGCTAATTATATGTCGCCCGTAATTGTCCTTGCTTTTTTGGCCTGTGGAATTGTTGCTCTAAATCAATTAGGTGTTACGAGTTTTGCTGATTTTTGGAATATATGGGGAGAAGGCTCGGAACCCTTTCCCGGACAATTAAAATACACTTTTTGGCACGTAGTGATATGGTCATGGTTTGCCAATGCTGCCATGCACGTAGGTATGTCAGATTTATCGGTATTCAGATTCGCTAAAACAGCCAATGCAGGTTGGACAACCGCTGCAGGAATGTACGTGGGTCATTATATGGCGTGGATTGCCGCTGCCTTGCTCTATGCCGTCTATTTAAAGTCTCCTGAAGCCCAAGCATTCCTTTCCAATGGAGAAGCACCACCGGTAGCCCCAGGGCCTCTGGCAAACAATGCTATTGGAATATTCGGGATTATTGCAGTAGTTTTAGCGGGATGGACAACGGCAAACCCCACTATTTACAGAGCTGGATTAGCCTTTCAGGCCATTATGCCTAAGCTGTCTACGTTTTGGGTTACCATTATAGCGGGAACAGTAGCCACGATTGCCGGATTGTTTCCCGCTTTTGCCATGAAATTACTTGGTTTTGTTGCGCTTTACGGATTTATCTTAGCTCCCTTTGGTGCCGTAATCGTATTTGAGCACTTTTTCCATAAACAAGCGGGAATCGTAAAAAACTATGCTGAAGTAGCGAATATCAAATTCAACAAGTCGGTGTTCTTAGCGTGGGCCATCAGTTTTGGATTGTTTTACTTTATTTCAATTCAATTTGATGTATTCCTATCCTTTGTAACACTACCTGCATGGTTGCTCTGCGGCGCTTTATTTTTGGTATTCAGCAAATCGTTTCAGAAAAAAACTGCTAATTAAAAATGTAAATCTTGTCTTTAGTAATTTGCATAAACTAGAGAAAAAGTACCATCAGTAACTTCTGTGGTTGTGCTGTCCGTATTATCTATTCCTGTTAGACTAAATTTTCCTTTTAACAGGGTTAGTTGCGGCCCTACCTCTTTTGCGGTAATAACCAAGGTACCAGAGCTTTCATACGATACAAATTCATGAGCAATTACATCATAACGCGAAAGGGCAACTGAATTAACACTACTGTCTGCATTAAAAATGAAAGTACCTTCTTCCGTTTCCTCATGGTTAATCGTAATAGATATTAGGTGTTCATTATCACTTAATTGGTGAAGTGTTATGTCAGAACCACTAACAAATCCTCCTGTCTGAAAGCTACCTGTTTCATACCAAGATTCTCCATCTATTTGGGCATAAGCTCCCAAATTTGCAATACTAGGTTCCGTTTCAACGTAACTGGCTATAAAACTCCCTTCCACTTCATGAGAGGCAGATTCTATATCATACTCATCCTCGTATAATTTTCCTGAGAATTGAACCTCAACCTTTTTATTAACTTCATCAATATTAACCAACTCGAACGTGAAAAAATTAGACGTGAAGTAAGCAAAATTTCCTGATGAAGGAAAATCAAAATCAGTTGTGGAATATGAAGATATTTTTCCTTGGTCTCCAAATGTATTGAATAGCAAATTAATACTGTTCCCATCTGAGCCCGAAGCGGTGATGCTTAATGTATTTTCTACTTTTTGTCCAGTCCAGTTATCTATGTTTACAGTTTCACCCTTATAGACATAATTAAAAAAACTCTTCCTCGGTAATCGCAACATTATCTTCAGAATCTTCTT
>NZ_RCNR01000018.1 GCF_009725985.1 Zobellia amurskyensis | reverse complement strand
AGGTACATGGAAAGACTCAACAGATTTTACAGGGAGGACGTGCTCGATGCCTATTGGTTCAACGACCTTCACCAGATAAGGACGTTGACCGAAAAATGGAGGGAGGGTTACAATACGAAACATCCCCATTCATCATTGGGCGATATGCCACCGAGAGAATATAAAAACCGTTTCGGGGAAGAATTCTTCCCCGAAACGACAAACAATAATGATATTTTTATGAATTTAGCGATGTCCTAGAAAGGGTAAGGCTACACCGCCCCACTTTTTGAGCGTTTCTTTTCGAATTTCAGGTACTTTTTAAGATTATAGGCCATGGCCGATAGGTGCATCACCTTGTCGGCCTGTGCCAATCCTATGGTGTTTATCTTCCTGAGCCCCATGAACTGTGTCAGCGTACCGAAAACAGGCTCCACCGTACTCTGTCGTTTCCCTTTCATATACCTGCCCTGTGGACTGTTCACCCGCTCTATGTTGCGTTGCTCAATTGACTCAGGTAGTTCAGCTTTCTGGCCTTGCCCGGTTTTACGCTGATCCTCGCATCGGGGTCCGTGGGGCTGTAATGTTTTTTGTTCCTCGTATACTTGGCCCCATTGTTCTTCGCCCTTTTTTTGTTCCTACCCTTTATCACCGCCATTCGTTATTGCACGCCGTATCGCTGATTTGGCCCTTGTCTGTCCTGCCCCCGTAGTTCTCGAGAGGGGACCCCCCTTTGTCCATGGCGCTCAGACCTAAAAGAAAGTTTGAATATTGTCTACTCGCAACAATCTTCAACAACTCAAATTTAAGATTTGGTCTATTGGTTTTAAGATGAACTTAATAAGGTTTTGATATCTAACCCTTATTATTGCATTGAACAGAAAAAAATGAATTATTTATGAGTATAACCTATTTGAACACAAAGTCAAAAGGAATAACAAAAACAATAGCAGAATTCTCCAAGCAGGAGACACAGAGTAATAGGGAGTTCCGAGAATTTATCAAGGAACAAGTGCTGGAGCACAGAAAAGAGGGAATAGATGTATTCAAATCCCCTAGACCAGGAGATGACCGAAAAAAGAAATAATTTCCTACCTAAGCAAGGAAAACAAGCAAATTACAACAAAGGCTATTTATTCAATTTAAATAGCCTTTGTTAGTTGATATGCATAGATCTATTGTTTTTGTTCAAATTTCAGGTACTTTTTCAAGTTGTAGGCCATGTCCGAAAAATGCATCACCTTGTTGGCCTGTTCCAGCTCTATGGTTTTTACCTTCCTAAGTTCCATGAACTATGTCATCTCATCGAAACCCGACCTCCACCGTACTCTGTCGTTTACCCTTCATATACTTGTCCTGACCGCTATTCATCCGTTCAATGTTATCATCAACTCAGCTCGGTAATAGATAACCGAGAATTATTTTTCGTTAACCCTGCCCAGACAGGTAGCTTTCGGTCGTAACTCTTACAAATTATGCTTGACGCTCGGTATACTTTCTTCTTCGTGCCCGTACAATGATTGTTAAATAGCTTTCGGACTGGGATTATCTTTCCCTGTGCTCACATGGTCTTCGCCCTCATTGTAGAAAAAATCACTACAATCCAATATGCCTACCTATAGAACGAACAATCCGTAGCAAATTCTCGTTGTTTTCCAAGTGACCATTACTTTGCCAATTTGCCATGAAGACTATGACGATCTGGTTGTTATAATCAGCAAAAATAAACTGGCCAAAAGAACCTACGGTATACATCAGCGCATCATCTCGCAGCATCCAGACCTGATTTTTATAATTCTCTATTTGACCAAGTAATTTATAAGTTGAAAAAGGCTCGGTAAGCGGTTGATCAAATGTTGACTGAAAATAACTCTCAGGGATTATTCTACTCCCCTTATAACTACCTCTATTTAACATCATTTGACCAAATCTAGCAGCATCCCTAAGTGTTATTGCCATTCCAAAACTGGCGCCTGGATTACCGTCTTCATCAATAGCAACGGCTCCATCGTACCGGGCTTTTAAAGGTCGCCAGAAAGTTTCTTCTATCAACTGAGCATATCGTTTACCTGTTACCTCCTGCGCAATCATAGCCAACACCTGGGTATTCATGTCATTATATGAGAATTTAGTACCAGCAGCAAATACGGGTTCCTGAAACTGCTGAATAAATGAGCGAACAGAACGGCGTTCAACACCTAGCCCTTTTGGCTTCAACCCTAGATGAATTTCACTTAAATAGCCATAATCTCCAGCATTATGATAATTACCAAAATCAGGAAAACCTACTTCCATATCAAGCATATGTTGCAGCGTAGAACCTTTAAAAACTCCGGCACGCAAGTCAGGTAAATATTCGTCTACGTTTTCGTTTAAATCTAGCAAGCCCTCGTTCGCTAGTTTGTGTATCAACATACCAGCGAACGTTTTTGAACTAGATTGCAAAATTTGAATATCATGCTTTTGCATGCCTTGATCGTAGGTTTCAAAAACTAACTTACCACCATGCATAACAGCAAAGCCTTTCATTTGTACTGACTTCAGAAGGTCCGGCAATAGAACATCTTTCTCCTTATCTACAAAAACCCTTAGCTTCTTAAGATTGAATGTGTCATTTTTTACTTCATCAAGCGCTGGAGCTTCAGGGTCAGAGTGGATCGTAGCCATTGGCATAAACTCACGCGGATGATGACTTGCATAACGGCTATAAGGCCAATGTTGCCAATTAAGGAGATTGATTTCACTACGTTCGAACGGAGTGTCAAATGGCATGTTGCGTATCGCGTCAAATTTTTGATTGATATTTTTTGCTTCTATATCCTGGGCCCTAGTTTGTAAGCTGATGAATAAAAAGCAGCACATAATAAGTATTTGACGTACTTGATAGGCAGCGATAAAATTTATGACCATTTTTTTCTTAAAAATAGAGAAATTATAAAGGATATAAATTTTGCGCCTTTTGATAAATAAGAATAGCGCACTGTGACAAAACCTAAACGTAATGTGGACTTAAGGACTAATCTGAAAGGTCTGCGTATAATTATAAAGTTACTAAATTTAGGTACTGTTTCAAAAAACAAGATTTTTTATCACTTAGGAAACAAGTTATTATCCCGGGCAGCAAGAGTTTTATGCTTATACTGCTTTTTAGTTTCATAAGCTGAAACTAAAAAAAACCCTCATTCTTCCATAACATAAATATCAATGATTTTCTTTGAAAAGCTTTTAAAACCACCAACGGCTTTGCTTTCCGGCACTTTAATCTGTTATAGCATTGTTTCAATGTTGGATTTGAGGTTTCCAATTTTGATGCTAAGAAGGTAAGATTCACGAGAAAATAGCTGCATACAACAGAAAGTGTTTCTAATTATATTGTTAACTACAAGCTAGATTCATACGCCTAGGCTCACTATAATGTAAAATTGCACAGATATATCCCCACAATAAAAGTTCTTTCTGTAAAAAATCACAAGAAGTATAAAAAAAACAAACCCCAATATTTCTATTGGGGCATGTCCACTTTCATATGTAAATTAAATCTTAAACAGGAGATAGTTAAACTTTCGGGTTTCGTTTTGGCGAAACATAAGAAATATCATATCCTGAAAACTTCTTCATGTATTTTGCAATTGTAGTTCCGTAGCTGTCCGACACATCGAACGCACCCCATGAACGTAAGTACTTTTTAACGTTTCCGGCACCAGCCAAGTGAGCTGCGGCCATCATTCCAGATTCTGTAATTTCGACCCCACCTATTCGTTTTCCAACGAAACGGGCAATATCTCTTCTCAAAATCCATTTGTTACGAGCTATATTCGTATGAAAAGCTCTTTCTTGCAACACAGGATCATTTAAGAAACTTGTTGCATTGTAAACACCCATTAGCTGTAAGGTACCGATACCAAATTGGTATTTTCCCAAATACCCAAGAGTATTTGTTGTAAAATAATTACCCTGCGATTCTTTAAACGCTAGAGCTTCTTTAAATCCGATATAACTACTCCCCAAAAATGGTGGAGCTATTAATATCGTAGCATGCATAGTTTTGTTTTTGGGAAACAAAACTTCAGTAGGTTGTTTTACTTTAAGGGTTTCCGGTACTTTCACCTCTTTGGATTCAAAACCGAAACTCAATAAAATAAAGGTAATGATTAGGGGGCTTGACAATCCTAGCCACTTTCTCATACATTTTATTTACCTAAGACTTACGAAAATTTAACCCGCTTAGATTACGAGGGGCAAAGATAAGCTCGTTTTGCTGTTGCAATTTAGAATGCTTTGTTAAAAATATCCTGTTTTAGTTAACAAGTAATAAACAATGGACAAAATGCCTATCTATTGATTTTTTGTGCGTTTATCCACCGGACATATTGCGCCTTATTACGGTTATGCTGAGCTAAAGTTTTAGCAAATTTGTGGTATCCAAAATTTTCTACATTGGCAACAAAATATAGGTAGTCATGCTTTTCAGGACTCAGAACCGCATCAATAGCAGAAATATCCGGCATGGCAATAGGTCCTGGAGGAAGACCGCCATATTTATATGTGTTGTATGGAGAATCTAACTCTAAATCCTTATAAAGGACTCTCTTAATTACAGTGTTAAAATTACCGGTGTGTTTTTTTATGGCATAGATTACCGTTGGATCCGCCTGAAGCAATATTCCTTGGCGTAAACGATTTAAATATACACCAGCAACTCTTGGCCTTTCATCTACTTTTGCTGTTTCCTTATGTACTACAGAAGCTAAAGTAATTACTTCGGCGGGAGTAAGGTTCAACGCTTTTGCTTTGGATAAACGCGCATCGGTCCAAAAACGCTTGTATTCTTTTAGCATGCGCTCCCTGAACTCCTTACCTGATGTATTCCAGAAAAACTCATAGCTATTAGGAATGTACATAGCCAATTCTGTATTCGCATTAAAGCCATTCGCTTTCAAGAAAGCATCATCAGTAAAAGCTTGTAATAAAGCCACACTATCCGGTTCTATTTGCATGGCTATCCTTCCTGCAAGGTCCGCGATAGTCTCCTGATTATTAAAAGCCACCTTAACCGGTATATTTAGACTACGTAGTGAATTTACAATATCATTATTGTTCGCACCTTTTTTAATAGCATACTTACCTCCCCTAACATTTGAGACATATCCTTTACGTTGTGCCACTTTCTCAAAAGAAGCCATGTCCTTCAATAAAGGAGTAACCAATTCCTTCACTTCGCTAAAATCGGCATCCGAAGGTATATACAGATAAGCCTCATTATTCTCAAAACTGGTATTTGGTGCAAAAATGGCATTGTACACGGTATAGGCAAAGATTCCCCCACCAATAAGACCGGCAACTACAATAAACAGTAGAATACGTTTTATATACATTAGGTATTTATTTTTTGAAACAAAATTTCATTCTTATATTTTCCTTCGGAAAAAATCCAATCTTTTTTTAGACCTACTTCCTCAAAACCCATTTTCTTGAACAAATGAAGGCTTGGGTTATTACCTTCCATAACATTAGCATAAAGCTGACGTAGATTTAAAGTTTTAAAAGCATAATTACATACCAATTGTATTGCCTCTGCCCCTACTCCTTTATTTCGATTTTCATTTTTCAGGATTACGATTCCAATTCCTGCTCTAAAATTTTTAGGATCAAAATCGAATAGGTCAATAAGTCCTACCGGAAAATTTTCTTGATCGCAAATACATAGGCGCAATTGCTTAACATCATAAATATCCCGATGAGCATTCTCTAAATACAGCTTTAATACGTGTTTTGAATATGGCGCAGTAGTTCCGCTGATTTCCCAGATTTCGGTACTGTTTTCCAAATCGTACAGAAAATCCAAGTCGCTTGGCTCTAAGGCTCTAAGATATATGTGTTCACCTTTTAAGTTTAGCATTCTATCTCACCTTTGAACACCTGCTTAGCGGGGCCTATCAAATGAATTTGACTGTAAATTCCATCTTCTTTACGCAACTCAACCTGCAACTCACCCCCTTGGGTTTGCACCTTAATTTTATTTGCCGAAGTTTTTCCTGCATTGTGCATAGCTATCGCTACAGCCGTAACGCCTGTGCCACAGGATAAAGTTTCATCTTCCACACCACGTTCGTATGTTCTTATCGCAAAGGTGTCCTTTTCCAAGACTTCAACAAAGTTGATATTACTCCCTGTTTTACCATAAAGCCCATAACGTAACTTCTTACCTTCTTTATAAACTTCAAAATCCTGAACAGTTTTTACCATTTGCACATGATGGGGAGAACCTGTATCCAAGAATACATATTCCGGTTTTTCCCTAATCTCTGAAACATCTTGCATTTGAAGGCTTACAATACCTCCTTCAATAGTCGCGGAATGCTTACCATCTGCAGCGTTAAAAACGGTATCTTTATCTATAACACCCAAAAACTTGGCAAATGCCACGGTACATCGCCCGCCATTACCACATAAACTTCCTTCGCGGCCGTCTGCGTTGTAATACACCATTTTAAAATCTGACAGTTCGTCATTTTCTAAAAGTATCAGACCATCTGCACCTATGCCAAACTTTCGGTCACAAAGAGATGCAACGAGTTTGGTATCATTTTTGGGAAATTGTAATTGTCGATTATCGATTAGAACAAAATCGTTTCCGGTGCCTTGATATTTGTAAAAACTAAGTGTCATAACATTATTTAAAGACACAAATATAGGCTTTTATCCCTATTGGAAACACCCCTTTAGCAAGCAAGCTAGCGACCTGAAATAGTAGGGATTAAGATATATTTAGCAGTTAAAAAGTAGTTAAAGCAAATTTAATACACTCTAAAAACGACTAATTTTAACATATCAAAGAATTTAAACAAAACATAACATGAAAAAAATTGCCAGTACCTTTTTAATCGCCCTTTTTGCTGGAGCAATAACTTTGGGCAGCTACAAATTATTTTTTGAAAATACGAACTATGCGATCATATCTCATGACGAGGGACAGTCGGTTTTCAATACCAGTCTAACCCCTACTTCCCCAAAGGGAGCAGGTATAAATGAAGTTGACTTCTCGGTGGCGGCTGAGAATACCGTTAATGCGGTAGTACACGTTAAAAACGTAACCGTTAGTAGAACACCGCATAGCTTAATGGACTTTTTTTACGGAAGTGGCGGAAGTGAAAGACCTCAAGTCGGTACAGGCTCTGGTGTCATTATTTCACAAGATGGTTACATTGTGACCAATAACCACGTAATCAGTAAGGCCAATAAACTACAAGTAACGCTGAATAACAATAAAACTTACGATGCAGAACTTATAGGAACAGATCCAAATACAGATATTGCCCTTATTAAAATTGATGCAGAAGGCAACCTTCCATATTTGGCTTTTGGGGATTCTGATGACATGAAAATTGGGGAATGGGTATTGGCCGTTGGTAACCCGTTTAACTTAACATCTACGGTAACCGCAGGTATTGTTAGTGCCAAAGCCCGTGATTTAGGTAAAAACCAGTCATTCATTCAGACGGATGCTGCGGTAAACCCAGGTAATAGTGGTGGTGCCTTAGTGAATACTAATGGAGATCTTATTGGGATCAATACGGCCATAACCTCTCAAACCGGTAGTTATGTGGGCTATTCTTTCGCGGTGCCTAGTAATATTGCAAAAAAAGTAGTAGACGATATTCTTGAATATGGAAATGTTCAAAAAGGAATATTAGGAATAAAGACCTTGAATATTAATACACCTTACGCTATAGAAAAAGGATTAAATGAGATAGAGGGCGTATACATTTCAGGAGTGGAAGAAGGAACAGGTGCAGAAGATGCAAAATTACAAGAAGGAGATGTTATCAAAAAAGTAGATAATATTAAGGTTCGTAAATTTGCAGACCTTACTGGATACCTATCCGCTAAAAGACCTGATGATTCCGTAGAGGTTACTATTGATAGAGACGGTGATGAGTTTACCGTGCCCGTTTTGCTTAAGAAAAGGCAAACCGTAATTGTTCCGGTGATGGGCCTTGAAGTGAAAAACCTAACAAAAGAAGACAACAAAAAGTTCAAGACCAAACAAGGTGTAAAAATAGTTGGTGTACCAGAAACGTACCGTGGGTACGGGCTAGAAGGAAAGGTTTTATTATCTGTGGACAATAAAGAAATAAATGACATTGAGGAAGCAAGAAACCTTTTTGGAAGTATTTCTAGATATGGAAAAACCAGCATTACCATGATTAATGAAAATGGAGAAAGAGAACGTCTTATTTTTCAATAATATATTAAAGTCTTACTATTACAAACACCCCGATTGGGGTGTTTTTTTGTTTTAAATTGTTTCAAACAACACTAAATAGCTACTTTTATATCAAAATTTAACCCAACTAAATAAATGAAATCCAACGCTTCTTACGAAAAAGAATTGGCCTTCCAAGCCGATAGAAGAAAAGCTACTACCGAATTCATTAAACTGGTAAGCGATCTTTGGTATGATAAGACCATAGAAATCGTACTTTTCAAAAATCAGGTAATAGACAAAAATGTAAGTGACATTATAAATCTACACGAGTATGCAGGTGCATTTGTCCAAAAACCAATCTCTATTTTCGACTCAACCGAAATTTTAAGAGCTATTAATGATATACAATTGCCTCCTGCAAAATTGGATATTGGTAAGCTCACTTATGAATATCATTCTGAAGAGAACAACCACACCGACATAAAAACCTTTGTTTTTGACAAACTAAAGGATGCCGATGATGCAGTTCCTTTAAAACCAAAAGACATTGTTCTTTACGGGTTTGGAAGAATAGGCAGGCTTTTGGCAAGGGAACTCATGGCAAAAACAGGCCAAGGCAACCAGCTGCGCTTAAGGGCAATTGTTACCAGAAACGCCGGCGACAGTGAAATCCTTGAAAAAAGGGCCAACTTATTACGAATAGATTCCGTTCATGGTAAATTTTCGGGCACGGTAGAAACCGATATTAAAAATAGTGCCCTTATTATTAACGGAACTACGGTACACATGATCAGTGCAGACCGTCCGGAAAATATAGATTACACTCAATATGGAATAAATGATGCACTCATTATAGATAACACGGGTGCTTTTAGAACCAAAGAACAACTTGAAAGACATTTAGAGGCCGATGGGGCATCTAGAGTACTTCTTACCGCTCCGGGTAAGGAAGTTCCCAATATAGTACATGGCGTCAACCATAAAACGTATGACCCAGATACCATTAAAATATTCTCGGCTGCTTCCTGTACCACCAATGCCATAACACCGATCCTAAGTGTTATAGAAGACTCCCTGGGCATCGTAAAAGGGCACTTGGAAACTATCCACGCCTATACCAACGACCAGAACCTGGTAGACAACATGCACAGCAAACATAGACGTGGCAGGGCCGCAGCCCTAAACATGGTTATAACCGAAACTGGTGCAGGTGCTGCAGTGGCAAAAGCTCTACCCGAGTTAAAAGACAAACTAACCTCCAATGCCATCAGGGTTCCGGTACCCAATGGATCTTTGGCTATTTTAAACCTAGAAATAAAGAACAAAACCTCCATAGATGGCATCAACACCATTATAAAGAAGTATGCACTAGAGGGAGATTTAGTAGAGCAAATTAAATACTCTTTAAGCAAGGAAATGGTAAGCTCGGATATAGTTGGCACAAATGCACCTTCTATATATGATAGTAATGCCACAATAGTTAGCGGAAACGGAAAAAATATCGTACTCTATATTTGGTATGACAACGAGTATGGATATTCACATCAGGTAATTCGTTTAGCTAAATACATCGCAAAGGTCAGACGGTACACATATTATTAATTTTTAAGGAGTTACAAGGATAAGTTTGTTGTTTTTTCAAGGTATTTCTCTCCTAATAGCAACCTTATCCTTGATTTTTTTTATTAATTGATATTATTGAATTACTTTAGTCGGCTCTAAAACATTAATTCAAAGAATCACTTCAACATGAAAGGCTTTAGAATCCTGTTACTCATAACGGCTTTATTAGCGTATAACCTACAATTCGCCCAAGAAGATGAAACTCAAGAAGAGTTATCTCTAGACAAAGGGCCTATAGATAGTCAGTTCGAATTTATTTTTACCAAGTCGGGTAATTATCGTGCAGACGGGAAGAAATACGAAGTTGTTCGTACTATTTCATTGGACAAATTACGTCAAAATGTTCTTGATACTCTTAAAGGGTACAACAAAAGAGCTGCTGAATTAAAAGCTACCATTGGAGGTCATGAATCTACAATTGGATCGCTTAACAAAAAACTGGAAGAGACTACCAATAACTTGGCAGCCGTGACCGAAGAAAAAGATAGTATGTCTTTCTTAGGTATTATGGTTTCAAAAAGTACTTATAATGGTATCTTATGGACAGTTATAGCCTCGCTCTTGGCACTTTTACTTTTCTTTATCTATAGATTTAGAAACAGTAATATCTTAACACAAGAGGCCAAGACTAATTTATCCGAGCTGGAAACGGAATATGAAGACCACCGAAGAAGGGCTTTAGAAAGAGAGCAAAAAATTAGCAGGCAGCTTCAAGATGAAATCAATAAATACAAGAAACAAAAATAATAAAGAAAGCTCCTCACGGAGCTTTTTTTAATTCTAGCCACTATGAAAATCATACAAGCTAACCAATCACACATTCCATTATTGGCGCCACTGTTTGACAAGTATAGAGTATTCTATAAGCAAACCTCTAATGTAAAAGCCGCCACCTCATTTCTAGAGCAGCGTCTATCAAAATCAGAATCCATCGTATTTCTTGCCTTTATTGAAGATGAACCTGTAGGTTTTACACAACTGTACACCACTTTCTCCTCTGTCTCTATGCAGCCTTATTATATATTGAATGATTTATATGTGAATAACGCTCACAGAAGAGAAGGAATTGGTGCTGCTTTACTGACTACGGCCCAAGAATTTTGTATTAAAAATGGATACAAAGGTTTAGCGCTGGAAACTGCAACCGATAATCCAGCTCAAAAGCTTTATGAAAAAATGGGATGGAAAAAAGATTCGCATGGTTTTCACTACTTTTGGCCCTCTAATTCTTAGCCCAAGTTGAAATGCGCATTGACATCATAACCGTTTTACCGGAATTGCTCGAAAGCCCTTTTGGAGCATCCATACTAAAAAGGTCCATTGAAAAAGGACTTGTAGAGGTGCACATGCACAATATAAGAGACTACACGAACAAAAGTTATAATCAAGTTGATGACTATCAATTTGGAGGCGGAGCCGGTATGGTGCTCATGATTGAACCTATAGATAAATGTATTACGGCATTAAAAGCCGAGAGGGAATACGATGAGATTATTTATATGACACCAGATGGCGAAACCTTGAACCAAAGAATGGCCAATGGAATTTCGTTATTAAAGAACATTATTATTCTTTGCGGTCATTATAAAGGTGTAGACCAAAGAGTAAGAGATGCTTTTATTACACGTGAAATCTCAGTAGGCGATTATGTGCTCTCTGGTGGAGAATTAGGTGCGGCCATCCTCTGCGATGCGGTAATTAGATTGATTCCAGGAGTTCTGAACAACGAAACTTCTGCCCTGACCGATACCTTCCAAGATGACCTCCTTGCCCCTCCAGTATACACAAGACCCTCAGAATACAAAGGAATGAAGGTTCCGGAAGTACTTTTAAGCGGGAACTTTCCTAAAATAGAAAAATGGAGGGAAGACCAAGCTCAAAAAAGAACCGAAGAACGCAGGCCTGATTTATTGGAATAAGCAAACGGGCATCTGTCATTTAAAAAATTATTGAAAATAATTGTCAGTTCTAAATTATAGCGTATTTTTGCACCCTGTTAAATCAACCTCTGACGAAAATCGTGAATGTTGACCATAACATAATCAATAAAAAAATATCATGGAAGAATTATTAAAATTCGTAGAAGACGAGTTTGTTCCAAAAAAAGAATTTCCAAAATTTTCAGCTGGTGACACTATTACTGTGTACTACGAAATTAAGGAAGGTGAAAAAACACGTACTCAGTTCTTTAGAGGCGTTGTTATTCAAAGAAGAGGTTCTGGTGCTACCGAAACTTTTACAATCCGTAAAATGTCAGGTACAGTAGGTGTTGAACGTATTTTCCCAGTGAACATGCCAGCCCTACAGAAGGTTGAAGTTAACAAAAGAGGTAAAGTACGTAGAGCTCGTATCTTCTACTTTAGAGGCCTTACTGGTAAAAAAGCACGTATCAAAGAAGTTCGTTCTTAAGCCAAAATACATATTATTAAAAAATCCCGCAATTGCGGGATTTTTGCGTTATAAACAATTGTTAACATCTATAGTTCATAATGTATTGATTATTAATATGTTAATTATTTTGGTGGCCAGAACTATTTTTCCTACATTTATAAAACAATTAAAGAAACCATCTGTCTAAGAGAATTTCAGAAATTGTTATAGAGTTTACGTTCTTTATATTATTGTTTAGGTTTTATAAATGTTTAAAGATGTATTTCAGAGTACGCCATTTAGCAAAACGAACATATCAACAAAGGGCTGTCGCTTTTTGAGAAATGATTATGTGAACAGATTTGTAAATATTCAAAAGACGCAAGTCCAGGAAATATGCACAAAAATGTGTAAACAATGAGAAGAGATATAAATTGTAGCTTGGTTCGATAATTAAGTACAATTCATCTCAAACGTTGAAATTGTGATGCGAATGCAATCAATGGTTGCCGATCTGTCAGAAGAACAGGGAAGAAAGTTTGCTATATCAGTTTCTAAAAAGCCATATCAATGTATACGTACAATGATATGGCTTTTGTTTTGCCTTTTTTTTTCCTAATTCGCAAGGTTTTTGTTAAAATAGCTCCTAAAGGGATTCTGCTCGTAACAACCTACTACCTTTTACCTCGTAAGAATACATAAAATTGTATATTTACGCCGCTTTAAATTAAACCTTTCCTTACATGTCCAAAATTTTTTATACGAAAACAGACGAAGCTCCGGCTTTAGCTACACAGTCATTTTTACCAATTGTAAAAGCATTTACCAAAACAGCCAATGTTACAATAGAGACCAAAGACATTTCTTTGGCTGGAAGAATTATTGCGGTATTTCCTGATTTTCTTCAAGAGGATCAAAAAATAGCTAACGACTTAGAAGAGTTGGGAGCTTTAGCCAAAAATCCAGAAGCCAATATTATAAAGCTTCCTAACATAAGTGCTTCCGTTCCTCAATTGAAAGAAGCTATTAAGGAACTACAGGAAAATGGCTATGCTTTACCAAGTTATCCAGATGAACCTTCCAACGAAGCCGAAAAAAATATTAAGTCTAGATACGACAAGATTAAAGGTAGTGCAGTAAACCCTGTGCTTCGTGAAGGAAACTCTGATCGTAGAGCCCCACGAGCAGTAAAAAATTACGCCAAGCAAAACCCACACAGTATGGGAGCTTGGAGCCCTGATTCCAAAACTCACGTGGCCACTATGGACCACGGAGATTTTAAAGCCAATGAAAAATCATTGACACTACCTCAGGCAACCGAAATAAGAATAGAACTAGTAAAGAATAGCGGAGAGACTGAAGTTCTTAAAGATAAATTAGGTCTTCTAGAAGGTGAGATCATAGACGCTACCGTGTTGAGCAAAAATGCGCTTGTAGCATTTCTAAAAAAGCAAGTACAGGACGCCAAAGATAAAGGTGTATTGTTCTCGCTTCACATGAAGGCGACTATGATGAAAGTTTCAGATCCAATTATTTTTGGTCATGCTGTTGAAGTTTTCTTTGCAGATGTGTTCAGTAAATATCAGGAAACGTTCAAAACTTTAGGTATTAGCGCAAATGATGGCTTAGAAAACTTGTTCGCAAAACTAAATGAGCTACCTGCTGATCAAAAAGAAGCTATTGAAAAAGACATTCAAAAAACTATAAATGAAGGGCCTGATTTGGCGATGGTTAATTCCGATAAGGGCATTACCAACCTTCATGTTCCTAGTGATATTATCATTGATGCTTCAATGCCGGCAATGATACGTAATTCAGGTAAAATGTGGAATGCCCAAGGCAAGCCACAAGACACCAAAGCGGTTATACCTGACAGCAGTTATGCCGAGATTTATTCTGCCACTATAGATTTCTGTAGAGAGCATGGCGCTTTTGATCCTACTACAATGGGTACTGTACCCAATGTGGGTCTAATGGCTCAAAAAGCCGAAGAATACGGTTCACATGACAAAACTTTTGAAATTGCTGCAGCAGGAACCGTAAAAGTTCTTGATATCAATTCAGGAAAAGTGCTTGAAGAACATGCTGTTGAAGAAGGTGATATCTGGCGTATGTGCCAAGTAAAGGACGCTCCTATCCAAGATTGGATTAAATTGGCCGTTTCTAGAGCTAGAGCAACTAATGACCCTGCTGTTTTCTGGTTAGACGAAAATCGCGCTCACGATGTAGAGCTTATCAAAAAAGTAAATGCTTATTTACCTGATTATGATACCTCTGGATTAGACATCCGCATCCTTTCTCCTAAGAAAGCTACTGAGTTTACGTTGGCTAGAATGAAAGAAGGCAAGGACACCATTTCCGTATCCGGAAATGTACTTAGAGATTATTTAACCGATCTTTTCCCAATATTAGAGGTTGGTACCAGTGCCAAAATGCTTTCTATAGTGCCACTTATGAACGGTGGAGGGCTTTTTGAAACAGGTGCTGGTGGTTCTGCCCCAAAACATGTGGAACAGTTTATTGAAGAAGGCCACTTACGCTGGGATTCGTTAGGTGAATTTCTTGCCCTAGGAGTTTCCTTAGACTTTTATGGAGAAAAGAATAACAATGAAAAAGCTAGAATTTTAGGTGATGCTTTGGACAGCGCCACAGAGAAATTCTTGATCAACGATAAATCGCCATCAAGAAAGGTTAAGGAAATAGATACAAGAGGTAGCCATTTTTACTTGGCCATGTACTGGGCCGAAGCCTTGGCAAACCAAGACAAGGATGCTGAACTAAAAGCTACTTTCTCAAAAGTGTTTGAAGCTATTCAGTCTCAAGAATCTAAAATTGTTGATGAGTTGATGCAGGCACAAGGTAAGCCTCAGGAAATTGGAGGATACTACAAACCAGACCAAGAACTTGCCGCTAAGGCAATGAGACCTAGTCAGACTTTTAATTCTATATTAGATACGTTCTAATAATTTTAATATTTAGTTATAAGAGGCCGCTACAGATGTAGGGGCCTTTTCTCTTTAAAATACTGTTAACGTTTTCCCTAAAGGTGTTTTTCTGGTTACTTTTATCAAAAATTGCTCTTTAGATGAATCAACTCACCAAGGTCGTTCTCTCGGTCTTTCTGCTCTTTTTTATAGATAGCTTCTCCCAACAGCGGTATACACTAAGCGGAGCTATTTCAGAAGCCTCAAGCAACGAAACCCTTATTGGGGTAACCATTGCTTTTCCCGAACTCCAAACAGGTGTTACCACCAATGAATATGGTTTTTACTCCATTACCCTACCAGAAGGGGAATACAGATTACAAGTTAGCTATCTAGGATTTCAGGATATTGTCAAAACCATTACACTGGATGCCGACCAAAAAATGAACTTCTCTTTAGAAGAGTCTGCCGAACAACTAATGGAAGTTGTAGTTACCGAAGATGTTGAGAAAATGGATGTGCGAAAACCCCAGATGAGCGTGAACTCCTTGTCCGTGGGGACCATTAAAAAAATTCCGGTTATTCTAGGCGAAGCCGATGTAATAAAATCCATTCTATTACTTCCCGGAGTGACCAATGCAGGAGAAGGCGCTTCCGGCTTTAATGTGCGTGGCGGTGCCGTAGACCAAAATTTAATTTTGTTGGATGAAGCTGTTATTTTTAATTCATCGCATCTATTCGGATTCTTTTCTGTCTTTAACCCTGATGCTATTAAAGACATTAAGCTTTATAAAGGCGGAATTCCCGCGCGTTATGGCGGAAGGGTTTCCTCCGTTCTAGATATTTTTCAAAAGGAAGGGAACAGTAAAAAAATTAAAGTGAACGGTGGTATAGGCGCTGTAGCTAGTCGTTTGTTGGTTGAAGGTCCTATAAAAAAAGATAAAGCTGCCTTTCTTATAGGCGGTCGTGCTTCGTACGCCCATCTTTTTTTGCCTCTTTTTGATGTGGACAACACCGCTTATTTCTATGATCTGAATACCAAACTCAATTACAACATCAACGATAATAACAGCATTTTTCTATCGGGTTATTTTGGTCGGGATGTATTTGGTATTAGCGATAGTTTTGTAAACACCTACGGTAATGCGGTCGGGAATTTTAGATGGAACCATTTGTTCTCTGATAAACTGTTCTCTAATCTATCGTTAATCTATTCCAACTATTACTACGGGCTAAAACTAGATTTCGTAGGCTTTGACTGGAACTCGGGCATTGAAAACTTCAATATTAAATATGACTTGAAACACTACATTAATGACAAGTTTCAGATTAACTACGGCATCAATAATATTTATTATCGGTTTAACCCTGGTAAAATAGAACCTAGCAACTCAGACTCTGGTATTGTTGAAGAACAACTTACACAGAAATATGCCAACGAGTTTGCCGCTTACATAGATATTGAACATGATATAACTAAAAATTTAAGCTTGAATTATGGACTGCGATTCAGCAATTTCATGCGTCTAGGCCAAGATGAAGTCAATGTATACTTTAATGATAATCCTGTTAATTTTGACCCTGTTTTAAATGTTTATCAAGAAGGCCGACCAATTGACACCTACAGCGTTAAAAAAAGCGGAAGCTTAGCTACTTTCAATAATCTTGAACCCCGTATATCACTGGCTTACACTTTAAACAATAATAGTTCTGTAAAGGCAAGTTATACTCATCTGGCCCAGTACCTACACCTTCTATCCAACACAAGCTCCCCTACTCCTCTAGATGTTTGGACACCAAGTGGACCATTTGTAAAACCGCAACTTTTAGACCAATATGCCGTGGGGTATTTCAATAATTTTAAAGATGGGGACTATTCCGTTGAAACGGAAGTTTTTTATAAGGACGTTAAAAATCGAATAGATTATATAGACGGCGCCAATTTAATAGCCAATGATGCCATTGAACAGGTAATTCTTAACGGGGAAGCAAAGGCATACGGTTTAGAGTTTTTGTTACGTAAGAACGAGGGGAGATTTCAAGGTTGGCTTGCCTATACCCTATCCAAATCTGAACAGAGAACTCCTGGAAGAACCGTTGAGCTTCTAGATGGTACTTCTTTTACGGAGGCCGGTATTAATTCAGGAGGTTGGTATAATACTCCGTATGATAAGACCCATGATGTATCGGTTTATGCAAGTTACGACCTAAACCAAAAATGGAACTTCAATACTAATTTTGTTTTCCAGACCGGACAACCAACAAACTATCCTATTGGGCAGTTCTCTTTTCAAGGACTCACCATCCCTTATTATGGCTTAAGAAATGAAGAACGTTTGCCCTCCTATAACCGAATGGATATTTCCGCTACCCTAACACCAAAAAAGAATAAAAAAAGGAAATGGCAGACCGAATGGGTTTTTAGCATTTACAACGTTTATAACAGGAGAAATGCAGCATCCATAGGTTTTAGTCGTAATCAAGATACAGGAAAAAATGAAGCGGTACGTACCTCTATTTTTGGCATAGTTCCCGCAGTAACTTATAATTTCAAATTTTAAGTCTATGAGAAAGTTCATATATATACTTTGTATGCTTCCGTTTTTTATGGCTTGTGAAGATGTTATAGAAGTTGATGTGCCAACGGACCAAGCCCGCCTCACCGTTGATGCATTAATGCGAATAGATACCACCCAAGCATCTTCCATATATATTGCCGAAGTAAAAGTAAGTGCTTCCACCAATTTTTTTGACACTATAGAACCTATAGAAGTAGATCAAATGAGCATTACTAACTTAGAAACGGAAGAAAGTATTACCCTTTTCAACACCTTTAACGGCAGTGGCGTATATCAACAAGAAACTACTATAGATTTTATGACCTCTGGTGAATTAGTACTTTATATAGAGTATGAAGGGTTGCAATATGCTGCCAGGACCACCTATGTGCCCAGTGTACCCGTTACTAAATTAGAACAGGGTGATGCCACTCTTTTTTCGGGAGAGGAAACAGAAATTATTGTAGCCTTCAACGACCAACCCAATCGAACTGATTTTTATCTTTTCGATTTTGATTTCAACGAATATTTAGTCACCGAAGATACATTCTACCCAGGGCGCACTTTTGAGTTCTCCTATTTTTATGACGACGACGTAAAAGATGGAATGACTATAGATGTGAGCATACTTGGGGTTGATAGACCTTTTTACAATTATATGAACCAACTTATTGTTCAATCTGGTGGTGACCAAGGACCATTTCAAACGCCTTCGGCCACTGTAAGAGGTAATATTGTAAACGTAACCGGTGTTGAGGACCTATCTGATTTGGACAATATCGCCTCCATGATAGACCAGGACAATTTTGCTCTTGGTTATTTTGCCGTATGCCAAACTTTCAACAGATCTATTACAATTGAATAATTTTATCCAACCCATCTAAAGAAGCGCAACCTATATGTCTCAAAAGAGAACTGATAAAGACTTGCTCGTTAAGGGCATCAAACATATTGCTTACACTATTTTCCTAATGTTTTTGGCACCGGGAGTCATTTACCAAGCATTCAAGAACCAAGGACACCCTCTGTATTGGCCGGTTCTTATTTTAGGCTTTATTTTAGCGATTGGCGCCGTAGCCATGGCCTTTTACAGCTTAAAACTTATTATGGAATCTCTATTCGGAAAGAAAAAACGGAAGCTCTAGAACCTATTGCTTTTTACCTACATCTCCCCATTTGTTACTCAACTGGGCATAATCATAATCTAAAACCGATTCTTGGCGTTCTAGCCTAAATTCGGAGAAGGCGCGTTGCAGGATGTCTTCAATAAGGTAATCCTCATGCACCTGGTCAGGCTGAAACCTCTCTTTTAAGCTTATTTTAAACATGCTTGCAGTAGTATTGTACCAAAAGGCACGCCAGCCACTACGCAGCTCCTTAACTAGCTCAAACGCAGTTTCCCCTGTTTGCCTGTAAATCAATTTTACTAGTATTTGACCTTCGGTACGGGTCAATTTTTTAAGCTCCTCAGAAAATTCTTCCTCTATAAATTTCTGAATCTCTTTGGTATATTTTTTCTGATGTCTTTTTTTCTTGATTTTGGTAATACTATCATTCAGTTCTACTAGACGCTCAGCCGCCAATTTGGCATAAGGGTAAACCTTTAACGTCTTTCTTCTAAGAATATAGTACCGTAGCTTACTCTGATAAGAACCAAACTTTAGCTTTCCAAATAGATATACTTCATCAAGGTCAATAGAATTTCTGAAAATAGAATCGCCTTCTACTATAATCATCTTTTCCGCAACAGAGTCCAAAGGCTGCTCCTCTACTTGGGAATAACCAAAAAACAAGAGATTGACAAAAAATAAAAACAGAATTGTTTTTTTCATAGCGGACATAATACAAAAGCCTTGCCAAATTAACGATAAATAGGTCTGCTTATTATTAAATAAAAGTGAATATTAGTAAATTCGTATTTAAATATAAATTTAATGGCTACAAAGAAAATTCTTACCAAAAAATCGCTTGATTTTTTTGAAAAATATTTGAATAACGCGGCCCCAACAGGCTACGAATGGGAAGGTCAAAAAATATGGATGGACTACCTTAAACCGTATGTAGATACGTTCATTACGGATACTTACGGCACGGCCGTTGGGGTAATAAATCCTGACGCCAAATTCAAGGTAGTGATCGAAGGACACTCAGATGAAATTTCTTGGTACGTAAACTATGTTAGTGACAACGGACTTCTTTACGTAATTAGAAATGGAGGTAGCGACCACCAAATAGCCCCTTCTAAATGGGTGAACATTCATACCAAGAACGGAATAGTTAAAGGAATTTTTGGATGGCCAGCTATTCACACACGTGATAAAGGAAAAGAAACGCCTCCCAAATTAGATAATATTTTTATTGACATAGGAGCCAAGGATAAAGAAGAGGTAGAAAAAATGGGCGTTCATGTAGGATGCGTCATTACCTATCCGGACGAGTTTCAGATATTGAACGGTGATAAATTTGTTTGTCGTGCCATTGACAACCGTGCGGGTGGATTTATGATTGCGGAAGTGGCGCGTTTGCTTCATGAAAACAAGAAAAAATTGCCTTTTGGATTGTACATCACCAATTCGGTTCAGGAAGAAATAGGTTTGCGTGGTGCGGAAATGATTACACAGACCATTAAGCCAAATGTTGCTATCATTACCGACGTATGTCACGATACGACCACACCAATGATCGACAAGAAAACTCAAGGTCACACAGAAATAGGCGCTGGCCCTGTAATTTCTTATGCACCAGCGGTTCAGAACAAATTACGCGAACGCATACTTGAAACAGCCGAAGCTAATAAAATACCTTTCCAACGTATGGCAGCCTCAAGAGCTACCGGAACGGATACGGATGCTTTTGCTTATAGTAATGGAGGTGTTGCTTCTGCGCTTATTTCATTACCGTTACGCTACATGCACACTACCGTAGAGACCGTTCATAAAGATGATGTTGAAAACGTAATTAGATTGATTTACGAAACTGTCCTGAATATTAAAGACGGTGAAACTTTTAGTTATTTCGATTAAATAATACAAAACCCTCCCCAAAAAGGAGGGTTTATTTTTTTAAATATGGACGAACTAATTGATATTCTTGATTCTGATGGAAATGCCACCGGAAAAACAGCACTAAAATCCGAAGCCCACCGCAAAGGATTATTTCATCCTACCGTGCATATTTGGTTCTATACTCAAAATGGACAAATTTTACTTCAGCAGCGGTCCAAAAACAAGGATGTATTTCCTTTATTATGGGACGTATCCGTAGCAGGCCATATTGGCGCCGGGGAAAGTATAGAGATTTCGGCCATACGAGAAATTGAAGAAGAAATCGGTCTTACCGTTCACCCGGAAGCCTTAGATAAAATAGGTGTCTTTAAATCCGTTCACAGACATTCAGAGCATTTAATTGACTGCGAATATCACCATACATTTTTGTGCGAACTCAAGGTACCTCTCCATCAACTTAAAAAACAAGAAAGCGAAGTTGAAGATCTTGCCTTACAATCATTACTTCAGTTTTCACAAGAAACTTGGGGACTTGCCAATCCACAAAAATATGTTCCTCATAGTACGGAATACTATAAGACTATTATAAAAGAGATTAAAAGGCGACTATAGTTTCGCTACAAAATCAACTACGGCATCTAAAGCGTATGTTTGTTGCTCACCACTTTCCATATGTTTGACGACAAAAACATTTTCTGCCAATTCATTTTCTCCAATAGAAATTACATAAGGAACATTCCGGTTATTGGCATATTTAAACTGCTTATTGATTTTTGCATTGGAAGGATACAAATCTGCCTTTACTCCATTTTTCCGCAAGGCGGATACCAATTTTAAAGATGCCAAAGCTTCCTTTTCCCCGAAGTTCAAACAAAGTACTTGTAATGACTGGTCAATGCTTTCTGGAAAAAGACCTAGTTCTTCCAGAACCAAATAGATACGATCCAAACCAAACGAGATACCAACACCGCTAACATCCTTTAAACCAAAAATTCCGGTAAGGTCATCATAACGACCACCACCACCAATAGATCCCATGCGAACACCTTCTGGCGCCCCTACTTCAAAAATAGCTCCTGTGTAGTAATTCAACCCACGGGCCAAAGTAACGTCAATAGAAAGCTTAGCGGACTGAAGACCCAATTCTTCTATAGTACTGACAATAAAAGTCAACTCCTCTACTCCTTTACTCCCCGTTTCTGAATCTTTTAAAAGATCTTTTAACGCCTGAAGCTGTTCTAGGTTACTACCTGAAAGCGAAAAAAGTGGCTCTACTTTAGCAATCGCTTCAGGAGTTAATCCCCTTTCAGCCATTTCTTTCTTTACACCCTCTTCTCCAATTTTATCCAACTTATCTAAAGCAACGGTAAAATCTATCAAAAGATGTTGTGCGCCAATTACCTCGGCTATACCTGACAGAATTTTTCTGTTGTTCAATTTGATGTTGACTCCTTCTAACTTTAAATCAGTAAAAACGGCATCGTACAATTGTACCAATTCTATTTCCTGTAAAAGGGAATCAGAACCAACCACATCGGCATCACACTGAAAAAACTCGCGGAAGCGCCCTTTCTGAGGTCTATCTGCACGCCATACCGGCTGAATTTGATACCGCTTAAATGGGAAGTCAATCTCATTTTGATGCATGACTACGTAACGAGCAAAAGGCACGGTTAAATCATACCTTAATGCTTTTTCAGAAATCTTTGGCGTAAGTGAACTGGAATTCTTAGAACTATAAGTAACATCATCAACCTTGCTTATAAAATCGCCTGAATTCAGAATTTTAAAAATCAAGCGATCACCTTCATCTCCATACTTACCCATCAACGTATCTGAGTTCTCAAAAGAAGGCGTTTCAATAGGCTGAAAACCAAACGTCTGAAAATGTCTTTTTACGATGTCAAAAATATAATTTCGTTTGATGACTTCAGAAGGAGTAAAATCTCTGGTTCCCTTTGGTATGCTCGGTTTTTGTGCCATTAGATATAATTGTGGTGCAAATATAAAATTTTAGAAAGAGGAGCCCTGTCTTATCTAGACATTACAAATCTTTCTTTCTAAAACAAAGTTTTCTTAAAATATAACTATTTTTTACGCTAGGCGTCTATAACATTATCGAACCATTGGTATAGGTCACCTTTGGTAATAACGGCCCCTTGCTGAATAAGCTGAAACTTATCTAGGTTTTTATCATCTGTATATGCCTTGGATGCAGTTAAGTATTCCACAAAATCTGACTGCCAGTTCTTTTTGAACCAAGAAAACCCGATACTAGTGTTCAAATCTATTTCCGGGTTCATCACCTTAACTGAAATTAATTTCATTTCCTTTTCGGCCAAATGAAAAAGGTGCATCTGTTTTTCGGAAATATTCTCTAAATACTCAACTTTGGAAAGTACACCTTCCCAAACCAAATCACTAAAAACATCTATTTCGTCTTCGGCAACCTGTGGTTTGTTTGTTTTAATTTCTTCCCATTCATCACCTGTAATAGATTGTGTAGCCAAGAAGTTTATAAACTCTTGGTGCAGCTCTTCTAATTGCTGCTTAGTAAGCCTCGTGTATTTCATTCTGCAAAAATAAAAAGGACGTACGAAACGTACGCCCTTATTCTTATAAATATTAAGTTTATTTAGAAAATATAACGCAAACCTACTTGAGCCTGCCATCTAGAGGCTAAGCTTGAGTCATAACCAAAAGTTGTGCTATTTTGATCTCCATTAAAAGTATAAAGTGGCGCTCCAGTGTCATCAAACCCAACTCCTAAAAGTTGTTCGCTATTTGGTTGTTGAATAAGTCCCCAATTTGAATTGATCATGTTTCCAATATTCAATACATCAAAACTTAATTGAATAGTGTTTGTTCTACCATTGCTACATTTAATTCTATAATCTTGTAACAATTTCACATCCCACTTTCCTCTCCAAGGTGATATTGCTCCATATCTTTCTGCATACTCACCTCTTCTTTCATTTAAATAATCATCTTGGGAAATGTAATTTTCTAAACTTGCGGCATCATCCGTACCACTAAATTGCATTGCTCCAATTTCACCGGTAGTTGGGATATAAATTAAATCATTAATACTAGAACCATCTCCGTTAATATCCCCTCCATAAGTGTAGTTAAAACGGGCTCCTTGAGCATACTCAAAAAAGGTAGAAAGTGTGGTTGACCACTTATCATTACCGTAGTCCCACTTTTTACTTGCTACACCAATAAAACGATGTTTATCGCCATACTTGGAATGGGCTAAAACATCATTGTTTACATTACCTAAAGCTGGATTTCCTGCAAAAGCATCTCCTGTTATCTCTGCTTCAATTGAATTTACATCCCTAGAATCCAAGAAGCTATATGCCAACATTGTATACAATCCATTTGTAAAGGATTTTTCAGCTTTTAAAGAAGCATTCCAGATTCTTCCTTTGTCAGAATTTGTCATTACAAAAGCGTTTCCATTGGCAACTTCGCCCCACGGTAAGGTGGCTTTCGCATGATCACCATCTAAATAAGTTGCTCTACCATCCACCCCTTGCAATTGGCCCGTAGGCTCGTTTAATCCCCAATTTTGAACATGCACTCCATTAATCTCTTGGGTATAAGAAACATCCGCAGTTAAAACAATACCATTATCTAATCTTTTATCTACTCCAATATTTGTTCTCCAAACTTGTGGAAACTTAAAATCCGGATCTACCGCTTGATAGAAAAATGCATCTACTCCACTTACTTGGTTACCTACCCAAACAAAAGGAAAACGACCGGTAAACACACCTGTACCCCCTCTTAGCTTAAATGAATTATCACCCTTTATATCGTAGTTAAAACCAACTCGTGGAGATATTAACCAATCATTATCAGGCATTTCTGTAGAATCAATCAACAAAGCTTCTCCCGTTTCCGGGTCAAAGTATTCTGTGTCTGGCAAATATATCTCACCATTATCCGTATCAATAAATTCTTGAGCCTTATCCGCCGTATCAAAAAATAGTGGTTTATCCATACGTATGCCATAAGTCAATCTAAATTTTTCAGATATATTCCACTCGTCTTGTACATAAAAAGCCAATTGCCCAACATTTGTTTCGGCTAATAACCATCCACCATCTGCTCCATCACCTAAAGCATTCTTAGCGTTAAAAGTAGCTTGTGCCGCAGCAAAGTCATAATTACTTGGATCAAAATTTGCAATATCTACACTACCAAAGACATCAAAGCCATAGCCCTTTAAATTAAATGAATTGTCAAACTGAAATTTTTCAAAAGAAAAACCAACTGTATACGTGTGATTACCTTTAAAGAAATTCATGTTATTCGTAACCTGAAAAACTTTTTGATCTAATTTATTATTAATAGAAAAGGGTTCATGGCCAGCTATAATATAAGGCGAACCATCTTTTGTAATATTTATTACTGGGGCAGGTGTTGAAAACGGGTTTCTAAAATCATCAAAATGTGTAAACCCAACTTGTAATTTATTAATCGTAGTTGGTGTCAAAGTTGAATTAAGTTCTAGTTGAAATGAATTGAGATTGTTATTTATTTCATATCCCGAATTTTGAAACTGCAATGTATTTGCATTGGGTCCTCTTGTATTAATAGCTGTTGGATGCGCCGGTTTTTCTTTAGATGCTCTTAAAAAATTATAAATAACAGCTAAACGATGATCGTCATTAATGTTCCAATCTAGTTTAAAAATACCTTTGGTAGATTTTGAAGCATGGGTAAAGCCATCATATGAACCGGTATTATAACCCGCGGCTGCAAGGCCAGATTGAACAGAGATTAAATCACTCTCTAAAACTCTAGATTCATTAATGGCTCCTGACCCACTGTTTGGAACCCAACCGTTTGTTCCCAAATCATCTCTTTCATCTTTTTCAAAGTTTGCAAAAAAGAATAATTTATCTTTTACTATAGGCCCCCCAATACTAATTCCGTATTGATTTTGGTTCAAGTCTGGTTTTGTAACGTCTTCCCCTTTTATTTTTCCACCGGTTAAACTTTCATTCCTTGTAAAGCCATATACTGTTCCGTGAAATTCGTTTGTTCCGCTTTTAGTCACCGCATTGACAGCAGCTCCTGTAAAACCAGATTGTGTAACATCATAAGGAGCTGTAGAAACCTGAATTTGCTCAATGGCATCTAAGGATATGGGTTGAGAATCTGTTTGTCCACCAGGTGTTGCAGCATCTAAACCAAAAGGATTGTTAAAAATAGCTCCATCTAGCGAAAAGTTATTGAACTTACCATTTCTTCCACCAAAAGACTCGCCACTTGCAGTTGGTTCCAGTCGTGTGAAATCTTGAGCAGAACGAGAAATGGTAGGTAGGCGTGTTAATTCTCTTCTTCCTACACTTGTTTCCGCACCAGTTCTGTCTCCGTTAAATGTCCCGGACCTATCTGAAACTACAACTACTTCGTCCAATGCCTGACTTTCACTTGTTAAGTTTATGTTCGCATTAAATGTCTCCCCTAATGACAAATACACATTAGTTAGACTATGTGGCTTAAAACCAACATAAGAAACTGTAATCGTATAAGGCCCGCCAACCCTAAGGTTCAAGATTTTAAAGAGACCATCTTCGTTGGTTATAGCACCGGATTTGGTGCCCGTTGGAGTATGCACTACAACCACATTTGCACCTAATAAAGGTAGATTTTGATCATCGACCACCGACCCGCTCATGTTAGAGGTGGTAACTTGTGCAAAGGAAGAGCACAACACAAAAAAAAGTACAAGACTTAAATGAAGTTTGTAAGACATAATTATCTGTTTGAGTTAGTCTTACAAAAAAGAACAAAAAAAAAGAGCTATGCAAGCATAGCTCTTTTAAGTTATCATAAGGTTATTAACGTTCTGTTAACGTTATTTTTTATCTGCAACAACCTCAAATGGGAAATCAACTATTACTTCCCTATGTAATCTTATTTGTGCGTTGTAAGGACCGGTACGCTTAACGGCACCACCTTGAATGCTAATAAACTTCTTATCGATACTGTGACCTTCTTTTTCAAGAGCAGCAGCTAGATCAATAGTAGTAACAGATCCGAACAATTTGTCCGCAGCACCTGTTTTAGCAGAAATTTTCATTTCCAAAGCTTTAAGAGCTTCAGCAGTTTTGCTTGCAGCATCAACAACCTTCTTCTCTTTATGAGCTCTTTGTTTTAAATTTTCCGCCAATACCTTCTTAGCAGAAACAGTAGCCATAGCAGCCAAATTTCTTGGAATAAGGTAATTTCTACCGTAACCGTTTTTTACGTTTACGATATCATCTTTAAAGCCTAAATGCTCTACGTCTTGTTTTAGTATAAGTTCCATCTTGCCTTAAAATTTATTTTAATAGATCGCCTACGTATGGCATCAAAGCCAAATGACGTGCTCTTTTGACCGCTTGAGCCACTTTGCGTTGGTATTTTAAAGAAGTACCGGTAAGTCTTCTAGGTAACAATTTACCTTGCTCGTTTACCAACTTCATTAAAAAGTCCGCGTCTTTGTAATCGATATACTTAATACCTGATTTCTTGAAACGACAATACTTCTTTTTAGTATTGGTCTCAATGTTCAATGGAGTCAAATAACGGATTTCACCGTCTTTTTTCCTTTTGCTTGTTGTTGTAATGTTGCCATAATTCCTTAAGCTTTAGCTTTTAACCTTGTTCTTCTTTTCTCAGCCCACTCAATAGCGTGCTTGTCTAACTTTACTGTCAAGAAGCGCATGATACGCTCATCCCTTTTGAACTCTTGCTCATAAGGAGTGATAACTTCTCCGTTATTAGTAAATTCGAACAAGTGGTAAAATCCACTTTTCTTGTGCTGGATGGCATAGGCCAATTTCTTAAGTCCCCAGTTTTCTTTGGAGACCATTTTGGCGCCATTTTTAATTAAGAAATCCTCAAATTTCTTAACTGTTTCCGCTATCTGATCATCAGAAAGCACGGGATTCAAAATGAAAACAGTTTCGTAATGGTTCATAAATGTATATTTTTTAGGAGTGCAAAAGTAATAATATTTATGAGACTTTACAAGAAAACGGTAATTTCTTCGTTATAGTTTGATAATCCTAAAATCTTACATAACCAAATCTTAACCTATGTCATTGCAAATTACACAGAAAAGGAGGCCATGTTTACAACATTTATTGTATTTAAGCCTGTTTTTTTAGTATTTTGTCGGTGATTTAACCCCACAAATCGACCCTTTTATGAAATTAAGAAGTATTATCGTAGACGATTCGTCCATGCAACGAATGGCAGTCGCGAAGCTTGTAAACAGTCATCCCAACCTTGCTATGGTGGCCGAGTACAGCAATGCGATCGAAGCCAAAAACGGCATCAAGAACAACGAGATCGATCTTATTTTTCTTGATGTTGAAATGCCTATCATTAGTGGATTTGACCTACTCGAATCCCTAGAAAACAGTCCTCAAGTAATTTTGATTACAGGTAAACCAGATTATGCACTTAAAGCGTTTGATTACGATGTAACCGATTATTTGCACAAGCCTATTACCCTTGCCAGATTTGATGCATCGGTAAAAAGAGCCGTAGCTAAATATGAGCAAATTAATAAGGTACAGGAAGACGAAGAGCATATTTTCGTAAAAAGCAACCTTAAGAAACGTAAAGTAATCTTAAACGATATTAAATGGATTGAAGCTCTTGGCGACTATATTAAATTGGTAACAGACGAAGCTAACATTGTTATCTTGTCTACCATGAAGTCATTTGAGCAGCAATTACCAGAAGATAAATTCTTGCGTATTCACAAATCCTACATTGTGAATTTAGAGAAGATAGAAAAATTCAACAGTAAAAATGTTGAAGTTAGTGGAAGGTCCATTCCTCTCAGCAGGAATAAAAAGACCGAGTTGGCAGAAGCATTAGCCAATGTCTAGCACTTCTACTTTAAAATACAGATCCCGGACATTAAATTATGTCCGGGATTTTTTTTTTGCTTCGTCCCTAAATATGATCAACATTGTATATGACCCGCACACTGCGGTATTGAGAAATAGAATTAAACGATTTTTCAATTTTTTTTATAGCCATTTTAGTCTTTACGACCGATTGTGCATTTGGTATCTTGATCAATACATTTTTCAGGAACTGATTCCGTACCCGAGCTACCGGCGGATATTCAGGACCCAGCACGTTCCCGCCCAGAGTTGTTCGCAAAGCTTTTGCGAACCATTCCGTTGCCTCATTTAACCGATTGTATTCTTTATGTTTAAAAGTGATTTTTACAATCCTATTATTAGGCGGATATTTATATTGTTCTCGCTCGTATAATTGCTCATTAAACATTGTATCGTAATCATGAGTAGATACCTGCTGTAATATTTGATGATACGGATTATAACTTTGTATTAAAACCTTGCCTCTTTTTTTTGTTCTTCCCGCACGGCCAGCAACTTGTGTCAACAACTGAAAACAACGCTCGTGCGCACGATAATCCGGGAAATTTAAAAGAGAATCTGCATTCATGATTCCTACCAAACTAACATTTCTAAAATCAAGGCCTTTGGTCAACATTTGGGTACCCACAAGAATATCCATTTCCTGCTGCTCAAAAGCGGTGATTATTTTTTCGTACCCATGTTTGCCGCGCGTAGTGTCTAAATCCATACGCCAAGTCTTAGCGTCCGGAAACAAGGTTTCTAATTCCTTTTCCACCTGTTCGGTTCCAAAACCTTTTGTATCCAGTGTATGACTTCCACAGGCCTGGCAACTTTCCTGCAATGCCATATGATAACCACAGTAATGACACCGCAATTGTTTTTTGTATTGGTGGTAGGTTAAACTTACATCACAATTAGGGCACTGTGGCGAATGCCCACAAGTAGTACATTCCATTATAGGTGCGTACCCCCTTCTATTTTGAAATAAGATTACCTGCTCTCCTGCCTCTAAGGCTTCTTGTATAGCTAGAAACAAACGCTCCGAAAAATGCCCTTTCATACGACGCTTACGGCTTTGCTCCTTTATATCTACCAGTTCAATATCTGGCATGAGCACGTTACCATAGCGCCGGCTTATTTGGGCATAACCATATTTACCGATTTTTGCATTATAAAAACTTTCAATACTGGGAGTAGCCGAACCTAATAGAATATTACTATCATGAAGTTTGGCTAATACTATAGCCGCATCCCTTGCATGATATCTTGGCGCAGGATCAAACTGCTTAAAAGAACTCTCGTGTTCCTCATCGACCACAATAAGTCCTAAATCCGAATACGGCAAAAACAAGGCAGAACGTGCTCCTATTACAATCTGTGCTTTATCCTTTTGGGTCAAAACATTGTTCCAGACTTCTACTCTTTCTTGTACACTGTATTTTGAATGGTAAACAGACACCTTCTCTCCAAAGTAACTTTGCAACCGAGAAATAAGTTGTGTAGTCAGTGCTATTTCCGGCAGAAGATACAAAGCCTGTTGCCCTCTTTGTAAACACTCTTCTATCAATTTTACATACACCTCTGTCTTGCCAGAAGAAGTCACCCCATGCAACAACGTTACTTTATCCTCTAAAAAACTCTTTGAAATATCATCAAAAGCTTTTTGTTGATATTCATTAAATGCCTTTAAATTATAGTTTTCTTCTTCACCTTCATAATTAACCCGATCGGTTCTTATAAAGTACTCCTCTAAGATTTCTTTATTAACTAGCGATTTTATTACCGCTTTGGAACCTCCACTGGCCTTCTCAAGCTCCGTTACTTTAATCGGCTTTTTATTTGTTGCTTGTAATTGAAATAAGGACAACACCACTTGACTTTGTTTAGGTGCCCTAGACAAATCATTTAAAAGAGCTTCTAACTTCTCTTCCAAAAGGTATTCCTTCCCAAGTTTTACATAACGAATCAGTTTAGGTTTATACTGCTCGTACATTTCTTCTTTTAAAAGAATAACATTCTTTTCTATAAGACGATTTAAAACCGGCAAAATATTCTTCCGGTCAATAATAGCACTTACCTCTTGTACTTTTAATAATGCCTGATGCTGTAATGCCTCATAAACCAAAAATTCATCGTCCTCCAAATTAGATTCATCAATTTCACCTTCATCATTTCTTAGAATAAGCGTTTCGCTCTCCAACAAGAAAGCTCCCGGCACAGCACTTCTAAAAACCTCACCAATGGTACACATGTAATAGTCTGCGATCCATTGCCAATGTTTTAGTTGAATTTCATTTATAATAGGGTGCTCATCTAGAATGCGGTCTATTTCTTTCGCCTTATATATTTCAGGTTCATTGTTATGCACCTTATGCACCAAACCTGTATAGATCTTAGATTTGCCAAAAGGAACACCAACCCGCATACCCGGACGCAAAAACTCAGCCTCGGTTTCAGAAACGGAATAGGTAAAAAGTTTCTCTAAAGGAATCGGTAAAATTACATCAATAAAATACTGCATACTGTGATTAGAATTCTATCCGTCTACACGTACCCAAGTCTGAGTACGATAAATAAAGGCTAAATAACCCCTTACCTTAAGTTCATCGGGGTTGTCAGGATTCAACCAAATTTTACACCTGAAGGTCATGGCCTGTTGAGGATCAAAAAGAGTATCGCCTTTATAGACACCATCACCTTGGTGTTCTGCATCTTCAATTATAGTCATGCCCAATACCGGCTTGTCCTTGAGGTCTCCTTCGCATTTGTCACAAATAAAATTTTCCTTCCCCTCCTCTACTATTTCAATCACCTTTCCATGCATTTTCCCATCCTCTTCATAAATCTCTATGATAGCTTTTGGTTTACCCGTACGATCATCAATGGTTTTCCATTTCCCGAATATACCTTGAGACTGGCCTATAGGAAGCATTGTTAAAAACAGGAAAAATAAACTAGCAATATTGGTCATACTCATCTTTTAGGATATGTTTTTCTTAAAGAGTTCAATGAAGCATTAAGCTCGAACCCGAGCAACAATATATTGGAATTTAACCAGATATAAACCATAAGGATCAACAAACCTCCTAAAGCTCCGTATAATTCATTATATCTAGCAAATTTTTCAACATATACCCCAAAAAGGTATGATGTTAGCATGAATAACAAAGTTGTCATTAACGCTCCCACCGAAAAAAAGCGAGCATGTTTACCTTCCATCGTACCAAAATAATACAATATAGCGGTGGTAAAATAAGACAATAGAACAAAGAACAAAACCTTACCCATCTGAGCACCAACGATATCATTCTCCGTTAAATCGTATCCGCGTGTTTTTGCAGCCCAAACGCTAAGGTAATCCGTAATATAAAACTCAAAATAGCCATAGGTTACAGCACCAACAATAAGTAAAATGGACAAAATAAGCCCAACCATTAGAGCATAGAGATATTGACGGAAAAAATTCCTGGTAAGCTCTACATGATACGAATTTTCAAATCCACCAAAAATGGCATTTACCCCATTGGCCATCAGAAAAATTGAGAACAAAAATGCCGAAGACAACAACCCCCCTCGTTTCTGATCTTTTATCTGCTGATAGATATCCCCAAAGTAATCACTGGTTGCAGATGGCAAAAAAGATTCCAAAAATACTAGAAATTGAGAATCGAAATTTTCATTGCCAACGCTTACATAAGGCAAAATAAAAGGGATTAATGTGATGAGAAATATCAATAACGGAAACAACGCCAAAAACAAACTAAACGCAATAGAACTGGCTCTCGTAGAGATGGCCCCACGAAAAATACCAAGAATATACATTTCCATTAAATCATAAAGAGATAGCCCTTCAAAAGCCGGCAACTTTATACGCTTCAAAAAATGAGCAAGCCGGTTGACGACAGGAATTTTTTCAATTCTCTTCTCTATCTCTTGCGACATTTAAACCGCTTTTAAGCTTAAGTCCATATTATAGACGGAATGCGTTAATGCTCCCGAAGAAATATAATCCACACCACACTCCGCATATTTCCGCAACGTATCTTCATTAATTCCTCCAGAAGACTCCGTTAAGCAGATATCACCAATTAATTTAACCGCTTTACGGGTGTCTTCATAATTAAAGTTGTCTATAAGGATACGGTACACACCACCTGCTTCAAGAATTTGTTTTATTTCATCCAAGTCTCTTGCCTCCACTATTATTTTAAGATCGCGATTGGTTTCCTTTAAATAATCTTTGGTTTTCTGAATGGCCTTACCAATTCCTCCAGCAAAGTCTATGTGATTATCTTTAAGCATAATCATATCATAAAGCGCAAATCTGTGATTCTCACCACCGCCTATCTTCACCGCCCATTTCTCTAGGGCACGAATACCTGGTGTAGTTTTTCTGGTATCCAGAATTTTTGTTCCTGTACCTTCCAGTAATTTCACGAATGAGTTTGTTTTGGTTGCGATAGCACTCATACGCTGCATAGCGTTTAAAACTAATCTTTCAGCCTTTAAAATGCTTTGGGAGCTCCCTGAAACATAAAAAACAATATCGCCGTGCTTTACGGGCGAACCATCCTCAATGAGCGTCTCCACTTTCATACCGGTATCCACATACTCAAAAACTTGTTTAGCGAATTCTATACCTGCAATAATACCTTCATCTTTTACCAACAACTTAGCTTTTCCTTTGGCCTCAGCGGGAATACAAGCCAATGAACTGTGATCCCCATCCCCTACATCTTCGCGAATGGCGTTAGTTATAATATAATCTATTTCTTTTTGGAATTGTTCTTTGGAAATCATTTGCGAAATTTTACTTAAAGCTAAATTAGTAAATTGTTAGGGGTTTATAGACCTTACCTCAAGGGTTATTTATGAGAACAGCTTTTGAACGGAATAGCTGATATTTATTATTTCAAATTATATTTGCGACATGACCATAAAACTTATCGCTATCGGAAAAACGGATAGCAAGGCCTTATTGCAGCTTATTGCCGAATATGAGAATCGATTAAAACACTACGTTAAATTCGACCTTACCATCATACCCGATATTAAAAACACCAAAAACCTTTCCGAAACGCAACAAAAAGATAAAGAAGGGGAACTAATTTTAAAACACCTGACCAACACAGATGTTTTAGTACTCTTAGATGAAAACGGAAAACAATTTTCTTCCGTAGATTTTTCCGGTTATTTACAAAAAAAAATGAACGCCGGCCTTAAGCAACTGGTTTTCGTAATTGGCGGTCCATATGGTTTTAGCACTGAAGTCTACAACAAAGCACAAGGTAAAATAAGTTTGTCAAAAATGACTTTCTCCCACCAAATGGTACGGCTTTTTGTTGTAGAGCAAGTTTATAGAGCTTTCACCATTTTACGTAATGAACCTTATCATCATCAATAATTAAAAATAAAAAAAACGGTCTCCCTTAAAAAGAAGACCGTTTTGTATTTAAAATATTTGCTAAAGGCTAGTACAAAACTCTAAATTTAATAGTGTTCTCTACCTTTCTAAGTGCTTTGATAACATCTTTATTATATTCTTTGTCCAAATCTGTAATTACATAACCAACCTCACTATCTGTAGACAGGAATTGTCCCGAAATATTTAAACCGTATTTAGCGCATACCTCGTTAATCTTAGCCATAATGCCAGGTACATTTTTATGTATGTGCAAGAAGCGGTGTGCATTCTGCTGTTTTGGCAAACGAATATTTGGGAAATTCACAGCATCTACAGTGTTACCTGAGTTGATGTAATCCATTATTTTGTTTGGAACAAAATCCGCAATATCCCGTTGTGCTTCCTCTGTACTACCACCAACATGAGGCGTTAGAATAACATTGTTCAAACCTTGAAGTGGCGTATAAAACTCACCGTTACTACGTGGTTCTTCTGGATAAACATCAATTGCAGCTCCAGCAATCTTACCAGATTTTAAACCATTAGCCAAAGCATCTATATCTACAACAAAACCTCTTGACAGGTTAATGAGCATTGCCCCATTTCTCATTTGGCTGATTTCACGCTCACCAATGAAATTTTTGTTAGCCTTATTATCATCTATATGCAAAGTAACCACATCGGAAACATTCAATAAATCTTCTAGCGTATTGCATTTTTTAGCATTACCCATTGATAGTTTATCATCAACATCATAATAATAAACACGCATACCCAAAGCTTCCGCCAAGATAGAAAGTTGCTTCCCGATGTTACCGTAACCAACAATACCAAGATTCTTACCACGAACCTCTCTTGAGCCTTCGGCAGTTTTTTGCCATTGTCCACTATGGATTTCGCTACTTCTAGAAAAAACACTTCGCATTAGCATAATAATCTGCCCAATAGCCAATTCAACTACAGAACGTGTGTTACTATACGGAGCATTGAAAACTACAACTCCATTTTTCTTTGCATGAAGTAAATCTATTTGTGTAGTACCGATACAGAACGCACCAACTACCAAAAGTTTATCTGCAGCATCCAATACTTTTTGGGTTACTTGGGTCTTTGAACGTATTCCCAACACATGTACCCCTTTTATTTTCTCAATCAGTTCTTCCTCACCAATACTGTGCTTAACAAGCTCTACAGAAAAACCGTCTTCAGATAAATTCTTGAAAGCATCCGCATGAACATTCTCAAGAAGTAATATTTTGATTCTGTTCTTAGGATATGAAATATTACGAGGTAAATCGTTTACAAAAAGAAATTCATCCATATTTGGCGTTATATAATCTGCATTTTTAGCCGCTTTTTCGCGGTGAACATTTTCAGTATAAGCAAAGAATTTATCGGCAATACCGGCTTCACGCATAACATAGTCGCTATACCCGTCACCAATAACCTGAACCTCTCCTTCAAGATTCATATTCTTAAGACACTCTATTTTTCCATTATGCTGAGAAAGTACGTTTTCAGCATCAAAACCAACAATATTCCCTTCCTTGTCAAATTCAAAAGTATTGGCATACACCCTATCCGATGGAATGTTGTACTCCTTTACGATGGGATCTATAAACTCTTTAAACCCACATGAAATAACATAAATATCATCAGAGAATTTCTCAAAAAACTCCTTGTTTGAAGCAATGGACTTCGATATTTTGTGACGCAGTTCTTCTACCAACGGCCCCAAATCGTCTTTATGGGCGTGTAGCAATTTTATACGTTTCTCAAGTGATTCGGTAAAAGATATATCTCCATCAATACCCAAATTTGTAATCTCTTGAATCTGACTGATGATTTCGTCTCGGTTAGACTTGCCTTCCAACGTCATTTCCGCCAGCACATCTAGAGCCTCAACTCTTGTTAACGTACTGTCAAAATCGAATACATATTTTCTGCCTGTTTCTACCATGTCTTTGCTAAAAAATTAAGGAACAAAAATAAAGATTATTTCTGTCCAATTCCGTCTAATATTGCTAAAAGTTATCCTTATAACTAATCTAGCTCTTTTTGATATGGATTTGAATTATTTTCGAAACTGACAATCATCATTAAAACACAAAATTAAAGATGGCGTTTTTTAATCCAGAAAAGAAACTACAGCTTCTGAAAAAGCCTTAGTTTTATACGTTTCGTTATGATTTCCATCAACTAGAACAAATTCACTTTTAGGAATTGCTTCATGTAGTTTTTCCGGACTACCATTATCTAAATCCTCATTACCAGCTACGACCAAAACTTTGGCCTGAACATAAGCTAAATGACTCTTTTTTGTGTACGGCTGAAAACGCTGTTGCAAATACAGACTTCTAAAATCTGCATGAACAGATTTAGCATATTCTACCGCTTCTTTGGTTTCATCGGTAACCTTTCCGTTAAAAGCCTGCATAAACTTAAGTTTTCTCGGCCATCGGTAATTTGTAAAATCTATTCCCATACCACCCAATACGGCTTTTTTAACACGTTTATCCTTAAGCAGTAGTTTAGAAAGAACAATACTGCCTCTAGAGTAGCCCACGGCCATGTATTTTTTTAAACGTAAGTGTTGCATCAGAAACATAATATCCATGACCTCTGCATCAAAACTATACGCCTCTTCCGTCTGCGGTTTGTCCGATTCACCATTCCCCCTTAAATCAAGAGCCACCACCCTAAAACCTTCCGCTAACAACTCTGCTTTTAAACTTGCATCCTCCCAAGATTCCTTAGTATTTATAAACCCGTGTATCAATAATACAACATCTCCTTTACCTTGATCCGTATAAGCTATTTTTGTATCATCAAAAGAATTGAAAAATTCAGTTTGACTCCATACAGTAGTAACCGACATGAATAATACCACCACGAAAATTATATGTTTTGCGTTTTTATACACTGACATAAATAATTCCTGTAATTACAGCAAGTCCAAAACTTAGCAATGTTCCTATTAAAATATATTCGGTAAGTTTCCTATTGTTGCTCTCCTTTAAATCATTAAACCGGAAAACAGATTTTGCCCCGATTAATAAGCCAATAGCCTCCCACCTACCCATGATTATGAACATAAGAACAAATAATCTTTCTATGATTCCTATATACTTTCCGGCATTAGGCAAAGATTTGTGATCAAGCTCGATCTTATCGGACATAGCTTCCAACAATTTACCCATTATAATTGCGGCAGGAGAACTTACGAATACAATTGCAGTTACCAGTGCCCAATCTAAATTCTGAAAAAGAGCTACGGTATGCTCCATTAGATTACCATAATACACACAGCAATACAGAACGGCAATATGAAGAACCTGATCCACAAAAAAAGGAATGCTCTTGAGACGGAACTTAGGTGTTATGTACAATTTAAGCAAATCTATAAGATAGTGCGATACCATTATAATCAAAGCTATTTTCCAATAGCTCAGATCCCACACCAATAACATGATCAAAACAAAATGAAGCAGAACATGCGCGTAGAGATATTTTGATTTCTCTTTATTAGCTTCCTTATGAATAACCCAACGATTAGGCTGAAGTAAAAAATCGCCTATTAAATGTGCTAGTAAAAGTTTGGTGAACAGAACCATCTAACTTAATTCTTTTAAAGTTTTTGAATAATACTCAAGTAATTCCAGGACCAAATCTAGACGAGCCCTTTTTTGACGTTGACTAACCGCTGACTGTTGAATATTTAGCCTTTCGGCGATTTCGCGTTGTGAAGCATGGGGATTATCTAAAGCCAACACAATTATTTCTGCAGATACAGTACTCCAGTCATCCATAAAATGAAGCGCCAACTTTAGCATAAGATTTAAGGTGTCATCAAAAAAACCATCTCCCGTAGCTATGGTTAAATTAAGCTTATCTTCTTTGAGAGACTCAAAAGTTCTACCAGATCTATGATAAGCGGGGCCATTAGACTCACTAACCCCTACTCCTTTAAATGTTTCATTACCTAGGCCAATACCCATACGGACATCTAGCCCTTTTACTGTTTTTATCAAGGCTTTGATATGTATTGCTGCCTGCAGGGCATCTTTCTTATCTATTTTTAACTGAAACTCATCTCCTCTATAAACCTCCCAATCTATTGGAGATTTACCCAATTTAGACAAATAGTCTTTAAGAATACCTAACCACTCTGCTGAGTTGTGATTTTCTGAATTAATAATGTCTCCAGTAATTATTGCTATCATAATTATATAAGCTAAAACGCTAATATATTAAAATATAAGCTAAAACGCTAATATATTTAATTATAAGCAATATTGCTTATAACCTAGAACCATCTTCGGACATTTAAACAGTACTGTTTGTATCCTTTTCCGAAGCGTTCCAACAGAACTGTTTCCTCGGGAATGATTTGAAATCGGTTCATATATGCTACAAAACCCGCCGCCAACAAAGTATTGAATGCATTACCTAGCCAAATACCCCAAGCCAACAAAAGCAAAAGCAAAGCCAAATACATTGGATTTCTAGAATACGCGAAAATCCCTTTTTCCACCAACTTACTTACCTTAGAGGGATCAGTTGGATCAATAGTAGTTCGCGAGCGAAAAAACTGAAAAAGAGCAACTGCAGCAACAATACTAGCAAAAGCCACCAAACCAACAACCACATAATATCTACCGAAAAAATCAAAATAACCAAAAGGCAAAAATGTGGCAAGCAGATACATAAAACCTGCAAAACCAAAAAAAACAACCACGGGAGGTATCTTTAATTCCATAATAGAATATTTATAGCTTTTCAAAATTACTATTTTTGAGACCGCTAAATGCATCCGTCTAAAAACAATATTAAATCAATTTTACATGAAACTTGTTTTCGCCACACATAATAAAAACAAATTCAACGAGGTCAAAACATTAATACCCAAACATATTGAATTGGTTTCATTGACCGATATTGGTTGTTTTGACGAAATTCCGGAAACAGGTATTACCTTAGAAGAAAATGCTCACATAAAAGCAGACTATGTCACCAAAAACTACGGCCTTTCATGTTTTGCCGATGACACCGGACTTTTAGTAGATTCATTAAACGGAGAACCAGGAGTTTATTCCGCTAGATATGCAGGCGAGAATAAGAATTCTGACGACAATATGAACAAACTCCTAGAGAACCTAAAAGGTAAAAATAGTCGCGCGGCACATTTTAAAACCGTCATAGCCTTAAATATAAATGAGAAAAAACATGTTTTCAGCGGTATTGTAGAAGGTAGTATAACACAAGAGAAAAAAGGTGATAAAGGTTTCGGGTATGATCCAATATTCCAGCCTAACGGCTATAAAACAACTTTTGCAGAACTTCCTCTTGACACCAAAAACAGTATAAGCCACAGGGGCCGAGCCATGAGAAAATTAATAGATTTTCTACAATAACGGCTATCTCAATAATTAAACGTACCTTTGCGCCTTAATTTTAACGCCGCCGGTATGGCAGGTGTTGCTCTGAGTATTAAGGTTATATACGATAATCGCTCTATGCAACGCACCTATTAGCGATTTAAGTATACCTTTTTATGACAAAATTTGAAGCATTAGGGCTAAGCAAGCCTCTATTGGACGCTGTGAACGACATGGGATTTGAAAGCCCATCTGAAGTACAGGAAAAAGCAATCCCAATTTTATTGGAAAGCGAAACGGATCTCGTTGCGCTTGCACAAACAGGAACTGGTAAAACTGCCGCCTTTGGTTTTCCGTTAATTCAGAAATTAGATAGCAACAGCAGAACCACTCAGGGATTAATTCTCTCCCCTACTCGTGAACTATGTTTACAGATTACTAACGAGATACAAGCTTATTCTAAATTTGTAAAAGGTTTGAACACCGTTGCGATTTATGGTGGAGCAAGCATTACAGACCAAGCAAGACAGATCAAACGAGGCGCACAGATAGTTGTAGCAACTCCTGGCCGAATGAAGGATATGATCAGCCGTGGTCTTGTTGACATCACAAAAATAGATTACTGTATTCTTGATGAAGCGGATGAAATGCTCAACATGGGCTTTTTTGAAGATATAAAGGATATTCTTTCGAATACACCTAAAGAGAAATCTACATGGTTGTTTTCTGCTACCATGCCAAGGGAAGTAGCTACAATAGCCAAAAAATTCATGCACAGTCCTATTGAAATTACAGTAGGAGCTAAAAATGCAGGAACATCAACCGTACAACACGAATACTATGTAGTTGGAGGTAGAGACAGATACCCTGCCCTTAAAAGATTGGCAGATGCCAACCCTGATATTTTCTCGGTAGTTTTCTGTAGAACAAAAAGAGATACACAACGTGTAGCTGAAAAGTTGATCGAAGACGGGTACAACGCAGGAGCATTACATGGCGATTTGAGCCAGAACCAACGTGATTTGGTAATGAACTCTTTCCGTAAGAAACAAATACAAATGTTAGTAGCTACAGATGTAGCTGCCCGTGGTATAGATGTTGATGACATTACACATGTTATCAACTACCAATTGCCAGATGAGATAGAAACTTATACACACCGTAGCGGTCGTACCGGTAGAGCTGGTAAATCAGGTATTTCAATGGTTATTATAACCAGAAGCGAAATGCGAAAGATAAACGCTATCGAGAAAAAGATACAACAGGATTTTATCACAAAGAAAATTCCAACCGGAATCGAAATTTGTGAGATTCAGTTATATCACTTGGCCAACAAAATCAAAGAAACGGAAATCAATAAGGATGTAGAAAACTACCTCCCTGCGATAAATGATGTTTTGGAAGGTTTGGACAGAGACGAACTTATCAAGAAAATAGTATCCGTAGAGTTTACCCGTTTTTCAAATTATTACAATAAAACGAAAGATATGAATACCTCTGATGACCGTGGTCGTGATAGAGATAGAGGGGAAAGAAACTCACAAGTACCTTCAAACGGATCTGTTCGTTATTTTATTAATGTTGGAGAAAAGGATGGATATGATTGGATGTCGTTAAAAGACTTCTTACGGGACACCTTAAGTCTTGGCAAAGAAGATGTTTACAAGGTTGATACCAAAGAATCTTTTTCTTTCTTTAATACCGAAGCTGAACACACCGATAAAATTCTTTCATTTTTTACCGACTTTAAACTAGAAGGTAGATTCATAAATGTTGAAGTTTCTAAAAACCCAGGCGGAAGCGGTGGCGGCGGTGGCCGAGGAAGAAGTGACCGTGGTGGCAGAAAAAGAGACCGTGACAGTAACGATCGCGGCGGCAGATCTAGAAGCAGAGACAACAGCAGAAGCTCTTCTAAAGGAAAGTCTAGCCATTCAGGAAAAAGAAGAAGCAGCAGCAAAAGCAGAACTGACTTCTTTTAGACCTCTTACAACTTAGATTTAAAGTTAATTCTATATTAAAAAATACGCTTCGGCGTATTTTTTGTTTTGTTTAGTACTTTTAAACCCGTATGCTTAAAGTAATGAAACCACTCTTAATAATTATTCTACTATTTATCTCAACCTTTTCATTTGCTCAAGAGGAAGAAATTTTAGAAGAAAAAGAAATAAAAGCCATAGTTGTTAACGCCCAGACCGACGCCGTTATGGGTGATGTTCACGTTATAAACCTGAATAAGGTAAAAGGTACCATTACAAAAGAAGATGGGGAGTTTACAATTCTAGCATCCGTAGACGATATCCTTTACTTTTCCTTTTTAGGCTTCAAGTCACAAAAAATTAGGGTTACAAATGATATGTTCAAATTTCAGAACACAAAAATTGCCCTAACAGAACTTGCCTACGCATTAGAAGAGGTGATTGTTAAACCTTATCAACTTACAGGCTATCTTGAGATAGACGTTAAGAATGCTCCTATAAATAATGCATACCAGTATAGCATATCAGGGCTTTCTGTTGGTTATGAAGGAGGTAACAAAAATCCAAGCGCCGTTACCAAGGTTTTAGGTGCTATTTTAAATCCTGCAGATTTATTGCGTAATCTTTTTGGCAAACAGCCCAACCAGATGAAAAAACTACGCAGAATAAAAGAAGATGACCAGATAAGAGACCTTTTGGCGTCAAAATTTGACCGCGAAGTCTTAATGGAACTACTTCAGATAGAGAAGTTAGATATTCAGGATATTTTAAACAATTGTAATTACTCCAAGTCATTTATAAGAACTGCAAATGACCTGCAAATCCTAGACGCAATAAGTAGTTGCTACGAAGATTTCAAAGTATTAAATCGCAAAAAATAAATTTTCTATTTCCCATTGCATTTTATAGCTTTAGAGAAAATAGATTCCTTATGAAAAGACTGCTCTCCGCGGTTATTATATTTTCACTCCTTATTGCTTGCAAAGAACAGCGAAAGGATATTATAGAAGAGGTAGCGATAAAGACCGACACCGTTTCTAAAGTTATTGAACCTAAACAAAACCTTCCATTTGCTTGGGAAGGCGCCAACATTTACTTTTTATTGACCGATAGGTTCAACAACGGCAATACAGCAAACGACCTTAATTTAGATAGGACCGAACCTACAGGACCTTTAAGAGGTTTTATGGGTGGAGACATTCAAGGTATTACTCAGAAAATAGAAGACGGTTATTTTTCGGACCTAGGTATTAACGCTATTTGGTTTACTCCGGTTGTGGAGCAAATTCACGGTAGTACTGATGAAGGAACGGGTAACACTTACGGTTATCATGGATATTGGACTAAAGACTGGACGGCACTTGACCCAAATTTTGGCACACGCAAGGATTTAGAGACCATGGTCAAGACCGCACATAAAAACGGTATTCGTGTTCTGATGGATGTAGTACTTAACCATACCGGGCCAATAACAGAAATAGACGAAGCTTGGCCGGATGAATGGATCAGAACCGAACCTACGTGCGATTTTACCACCTACGAAACTACGGTTGAATGTACCTTAGTGGCAAATCTACCTGATATTAAAACTGAGGTTAACACACCTGTTGAGCTTCCTGATGCCCTATTGGCCAAATGGAAAGAAGAAGGACGTTTAAGCCAAGAACTAGATGAATTACAACTATTCTTTGAACGTACCGGATATCCGAGAGCACCAAGATATTATGTTATAAAATGGCTTACTGACTACATCAACAACCTAGGTATTGATGGTTTTAGAGTGGACACGGTAAAACATGTGAACGAGAATGCATGGTCGGAACTCTACAAAGAGGCATCTTACGCTTTTGAAAATTGGAAAAAAATGCATCCTGAAAAAGTGCTTGACAAGCAACCATTCTTCATGGTAGGTGAAGTTTATAATTATGGCATATCCAATGGAAGAGAATATGATTTCAGTGATAAAAAAGTAGATTACTTTGCTCATGGATTCAAGAGTCTTATCAATTTTGAGCTCAAAGAAGATGCTAAAAAAGATTACGAAAGTATTTTTAGCAAATACAATAAAATACTGAATTCAGATCTTAACGGTAAAGGTGTTGTAAACTACCTAACTTCTCATGATGACGGACATCCTTTTGATGCCGAAAGAAAAGACCCCTTTAAAGCTGCAAACATCTTGTTATTGACTCCAGGGGCTTCACAGGTGTATTATGGAGATGAAACTGCTCGAGATTTAACCATAGAGGGTTCTACGGACAATCCCGTACAAGGAGACGCCACACTACGCTCCTTTATGAACTGGGATGAACTTGACAGCTTACCAAGAACTCAAGAAATATTACAACACTGGAAAAAATTGGGAACGTTTAGAAGAAACCATTTGGCTATTGGAGCCGGAAGACATAAAAGGCTAGGCAAGAAACCTTATGTTTTTAGTAGGACCTATACAGACGGAGACTATAAAGATAAAGTAGTTGTAGGATTAGATCTGCCAAAAGGAAAAAAATCACTTTGGGTAAAGGGGTTCTTTGGTGACGGGACAACACTTTACGACACCTATTCAGAAACCGAAGTTGTTGTCGCAAACGGCAAAGTAATCTTAGAAAATGATTATGATATTGCGCTCTTGGAGCTAAAAGAATAAACAAAAAAGAGCCCTTTGTGACAAAGGGCTCTTCTTGTTTAGCAGCAATCTATTTTTCTAGATTATCTTTTAAACTGGCCAATCCTGCTTCAAAATCCTTTCCTACGGCCTTATCCATACTCATAAAGAGCATCATTATACTCATAGGGAATTTATGCTTTCCTGAAAAACCCCATGTTACTTTAGTGTTTCCATTATTTGCATCATCCACTTGCAGGTAACAATCAGAGGTTGATTTAAAGGGTTTCAGAAATCGAAGTTCAGATTCTATTCGTTCCCCGTTAACAATATTTTTAATTTCCTGCTCACCCTCCCCAACTTCTTTATTACCGTTCCAATAACTTGTGCAACCCACTTCACCATCTGTGCCGGTAAAACGTTTTTCCATATTCGGATCTTTTTTTGCCCATGGAGACCACTCGTCCATTTTCTTTAAAGACTTTAAATATTGAAAAACTTCTGGCTTGGACTTGGCTACTTCTACAGTCCTAAAAACATTATAGGTTTTTGGTGCAATCAACGATAATATCAAAATTAACACGACAATACTTACGACAATATAAAGTAATATATACATAATCAATTGATTTGTTGGTTATTACAGAAATATACTAAAAACCTACGGGATTTTGATTAAAAGAAAATCCTGTATTTCCTTTACAAGTGCAACTGTAACCCTACACACCACCTTTGCTTACCTCTGTTTCGTACCTTTTCAAGATATCATCAATACTCCTCACAGATTTTTTGGTCCAATCCAGTCGTTTTTCCGCCTTTTCTTCTTCGGTCAATCCCCACTCCAAATCCGTTGTTCGTAATTTTACTGTCAAGTGCTGCAAAATTATCGCTGCCGAAACGGATATGTTTAAACTTTCTGTAAAGCCTAACATGGGTATTTTCAAAAAACCGTCACTCATATCAATCGCTTCTTGGCTAAGACCGTTCCGTTCCGTTCCAAATAATAGAGCCGTTTTTCCGTCAACCTTAAAATCCTCAAGGAAATTAGAATCGTTGTGCGGCGTAGTAGCTATAATTTTATAACCATCTCGCTTGAGCGCTTCTATACAGTTCTGGGTACTTTTATGACGATGCACATCTACCCACTTCTGCGCACCCATAGCTATTTCACTATCCAGCTTCTTGCCAAACCGTGATTCTATAACATGCGCCTCCTGAATACCAAACACTTCACAACTACGGATTACGGCACTGGTATTATGCATTTGGTATACATCTTCAATGGCCACCGTTAATAATTTTGTTCTGTCTTCAAGTATCTCCAGAAACCTTTGTTTTCTTTCTTCGGTTATAAAATTTTCAAGATATTTAAGAAGTTGTTCATCTGCCATATATCGAATATAATAAAAACTCTATTTTTATAGCGATGAAGAGAAAAATTACTGTTTTAACAGGAGCTGGAATTAGTGTAGAAAGTGGCATAAACACGTTTAGGGACGCTGGCGGATTGTGGGAAGGGCATGATGTTATGGAAGTTGCATCTCCCCAAGGCTTTGCCAAAAATCCAGAACTTGTTCTTAATTTTTACAACCAAAGGCGAAGGCAATTACCTGAAGTATTCCCGAACGAAGCACATAAGGCACTTTGTAAGCTTGAGGACTATTATGATGTTACTATTGTTACCCAAAATGTAGACGATCTTCATGAAAGGGCGGGCAGCACCAATCTCATTCATATTCATGGGGAACTATTAAAGGCAAGAAGCACGGCAAACGAAAAATTAATCTTACCCTGGACTACCGATTTAAATTTGGGTGACCTTTGTGAAAAAGGGCACCAACTACGGCCACATATTGTTTGGTTCGGCGAGGCAGTACCTTTGTTGGAACAGGCCGCTTTTGCTACACAAAATGCCGATATTGTAATAATTATAGGTACCTCTATGCAAGTTTACCCAGCTGCAGGTTTAATAGATTATGCGCAGAAAAACGTCCCTATCTATTTTATAGACCCTTATCCCAATGTTTCAGAAAATAACTATAAGAACCTGACTATCATTGCAAAAACAGCGGTAGAAGGTGTCCCCAATCTTGTTTCCGAACTCATTAAACAAGCCTAACACAACCCTAAGCCGTAATGACCAAAGAAGAACTCTATAAAGCTCTTGACTACGTAAACCACTCCCGTGAAAAGCGGGCAGAAATGGCTGATATCATTACTGGAAACCCACAATTGGTGAAGCCGCTCATGAAAATCGCCTTTAATGTTGACGATCCTATATCCAATAGAGCCTGCTGGGTATTGGAATTTACAGCAAAGGAAAACCTACCTTTTATCTATCCACATTTAGATTATTTTACCGGTAATCTCAGCAGAGTTCATTTTGATTCAGCTATTAGACCTGTAGCTAAGATTTGCGAATTTTTGACCATGGCTTACTTCTCCAAGGAAGAAAATGTGCTGCAGCACATACTGACCGAAACCCAACTAGAACAACTAACCTCTGCCTGCTTTGATTGGTTGATCGGTGACTACAAAGTAGCAGCCAAAGCGTATTCAATCACCTCCCTATATTTATTAGGGCACAAATTCCCATGGATTCACCCCGAATTAAAAATGATACTAGAGCAAAGCTATGCAGAAGGTAGTGCCGCATATAAAGCTAGAGCAAGACATGCGTTAGCCAAACTGAAGAAACATTTACCCTAAAAACCGAGTTATTAACTTTTTAGGCACAACTTTTTATCACAAGAAACCTAAAAACCTTTTAAAACTAGCCATCTTAAGGTATCTTTGCTTTTTTTCAAAAATCAACCTTATACAACGTTATGTCGCTAAACGCTTTGAACGCTATTTCGCCTATAGATGGGCGCTACAGAAGTAAAACTGAACCATTGGCACCGTTTTTCTCGGAAGAAGCCCTAATTAAATATAGAGTACGTGTAGAAATTGAATACTTCATAGCACTTTGCGAGATTCCACTACCCCAGCTTGCCGATTTTGACAACTCCAAATTTGGTGCGTTACGAGAAATCTACCTGAACTTTGATACGGTAGATGCGCAAGAAATTAAAGAAATAGAGAAAACTACCAATCACGATGTAAAAGCTGTTGAGTATTTTATAAAAGCCGCTTTTGATAAATTAGGACTTGCAGCCCACAAAGAATTCATTCATTTTGGACTGACTTCCCAGGATATTAACAACACCGCTATTCCGCTTTCAATAAAAGAAGCAACCAACGAGGTTTATGTTCCCGAGTACACTACACTATTAAATAAGATTCAAGAGCTGGCCAAAGAATGGGCAGATATTCCTATGTTGGCCAGAACACATGGTCAGCCCGCATCCCCTACTCGTCTAGGTAAAGAAATAGAAGTTTTTGCCGTACGATTACAAGAACAGTTCAACCTTTTGAACGATATACCTAGTGCCGCTAAGTTTGGTGGTGCAACCGGAAACTACAATGCGCATAAAGTAGCCTACCCATCTATTGACTGGAAAGCTTTTGGAACTAAATTCGTACAAGAGAAACTTGGCCTACACCATTCGTTTCCAACTACACAAATTGAACATTATGACCATATGGCCGCTCTGTTCGATACATTAAAAAGAATCAATACCATAATTTTGGATTTGGACCGCGATTTCTGGACCTATGTATCCATGGATTATTTTAAACAAAGAATTAAGAAAGGTGAGGTAGGATCTTCTGCCATGCCACATAAGGTAAACCCAATAGATTTTGAGAACTCAGAAGGCAATTTAGGTATTGCTAATGCATTGTTTGAGCACTTATCCGCTAAATTACCTGTTTCAAGGCTACAGAGAGACCTTACGGACAGTACAGTCCTTAGGAATGCCGGTATGCCATTTGCCCACACGGTCATCGCATTTCAATCTACTTTAAAAGGGTTGAACAAACTTTTATTGAACAAGGAAAAATTTGAGCAAGACCTTGAAAACAACTGGGCGGTAGTTGCCGAAGCTATACAGACTATTTTACGTAGAGAAGGCTACCCTAACCCGTACGAAGCTTTAAAAGGACTTACCCGTACCAACGCCAAAATCAACCAGAATTCTATTGCTAATTTTATTGATACGCTTGAGGTTTCCGATGAAATCAAAAAGGAATTAAAGGCCATTACCCCAAGTAACTATACAGGTATTTAAGAGTTACCAAAATATCCCAAACGAAAAAAAGGCCGCAATTGCGGCCTTCTTCGGGGGATAATGGTTAGTGTTTATGTAAAAATTATCCTTTCTTTTGAATCTCCACTTGATGTGGGTAAGGAATTTCAATTCCAGCTTTATCCAGTGCGATTTTACAGTTTTCTAAAGTTCCAAAGTATACGTCCCAGTAATCTTCTGGCTTACAGAAAGGACGTACAGCAAAGTTCACAGAGCTATCTGCCAGTTCAGAAACATTTACAGATGGTGCCGGATCCTTTAAAACCTTTGGGTCTGCTAAAAGCACGTTAAGTAAAACTTCCTTGGCCGTTTTAATATCTTCTCCGTAACCAACTCCAATAGTGGTATCTACTCTCATTTTACCTTCCGCAGTATAGTTTATGATATTTCCGTTTGCCATTGCCCCATTAGGCACAATAGCTAATTTGTTCTGTGGAGTTATTAGTTTTGTAGTAAAGATTTCTATTTCCTTTACGGAGCCTAAAACTCCTTGAGCCTCTATTAAATCGCCAATTTTATATGGTTTGAAGATGATGATCAAAACACCTCCTGCAAAATTGGACAAAGAACCTTGAAGGGCTAGACCAATTGCCAAACCTGCTGCTGCAATGATGGCGGCAAAACTTGTAGTCTCTACTCCTAGTGTAGAAATTACCGTAATTATTAAGAAAATCGTCAACGCCCATTTTACCAAGCTCAATAGAAATTTTTGCAACGATTTGTCATACTGTTGGCTAGTCATTCCTTTTTGAACAACCTTAACTAGTTTTCTTATGACCCATGAACCAATAATATAAATTAAAATTGCGCCTAATACTTTTGGTCCGTATTCGACGGCAAATTCAATGCCTTTGTTCATCCATACTTCTGCTTGTTCCATAATAGTTTCTAGTTTTAGGTTATTGTTATACTAGGTAAGACACCCGATATATTAAAAGGTCACACTAAACTTTAAATTTTATCCAAAAAAAACAAACCAGAGTAACTGATTTGTTTTTTTTCAATTGAAATATGACATTATTTTTATTTCATAAAATCCACAACCTTAGAGAGTTCACTTCCTTTAAATTCTGATTTCTCAAGAGCCTGAACAAACTGAATCATTTTTGCTGGATTCATATTATTTCCTAAAACCCGGACCACTAAAAACCCTTTATCCTCATTATCTCCATAAATTATAACCTCATCAATAGCATCTTCATCACCAAGATACTTGATGGTAGCCTTGCCAAATTCCGTATTCATTTTCATGAGTTCCGTAAAATCCTCATCCTTCAATATAGATTTTATAATGGTTTTCTCTTTCAGAAAATCTGCTTGGTTTTTTTCCGTTTTCTTAAAGGCCAGAACATTGAGTTTTTTTAATGTTCCTAAACTCTCTTGCTGTTCTGGAGACAATTGAGATTCTTTTATATTCAACAAGCCTACGGGTAAGTCTAATGTCAGAAAATTAGGGTTCTCAGAATTTGATACATAATACTGCTGTAGACTGGGCTTGGAATTACAAGCACTTACTATACATAAGAGTAGTGCGGCCATAACCATTGTTATTCTTTTCATATAAATGTCTTTATGCTTAACTTTTGTTTTTAGATATAAAGAGAAATACCCCTTTACCTTCCTCCTACTTCATTCAATTCTTTAGGAAGATCCATCTTTCTCGTTAACGCTCCAATTTTGTTCAAGTCTATATCTCCAGTCATGGAAACCAATACACTTTCAAACTTTCTATTCCCCATATCTAGCTCGTCGCTATTAATATCTGACACGAATAACAAAAGCTCACTAACATGGTCTTCATCCCTACCTTGCTTAATATAGAATTTTACGGTGGCATCTTTATCTCGCACTTTCATCAACTCTTCAAGATTGGAAGATTTTAGATACTTTTTGACAGTTTTGCCCATGTCTTCCGAAATTCCTGCATCTTCTGTAATAAAAACTTTAATACCGTCTAAGCCTTGAGCTATGTCTGCAAAATCCTGAGCGTCTTGATCCCCTTCGTCAAAAGCGGCAATATTGCCTGCCAACCTAATCATACTTTTGTTTACGGTTACAGACCCTACATTCTTCATGTTGTCATACTTATCAAATATGGACTGGGAAATTCCAAAGAATGGCAACACTGCTAACACTAGTAATACACTTAATTTTTTCATGATTGTTCGTTTTAAGATTAATGACTCTTTTTTGATTATTGATTGATGATGATTTATTATCTGTTCTTGCCTGCTTCGTTCAATTCTTCCGGTAAGTTCATTTTTTTGGTCAAGGAACCTATTTTGTTCAAATCTATATCTCCGGTTAAGGACAATAAGACCGTTTCCAACTTTCTCCCGTTTACATTTACATTAGCATTATTGATACTGGTTACGAACATAAGGAGCTCACTCACGTGATCATCGTCTTTTCCAGCTCTTATGTAGAACTTTACATTAGCATCCTTATCCTTAACACGCATAAGCTCCTCTAGTTTGGCAGACTTTAGGTATTTATCTACGGATAACTTCATATCACCAGAAATAGCTTTGTCTTCGGTAATAAAAACTTTTAAGTTGTTTAAGCTCTTGGCTATATCCATGAAGTCTTTGGCTTCCGGATCATCTACTTCTACATCTATCTTACTCAATAGATTAAACATGCTACGGTTTACTACTACCGCACTTACCTTATCCAGGTCTTCGTATTTATCAAATAGGGACTGTGAAAAGCCCACAACAGGTAACACCGCTGCTATTAGTACAATTAATATCTGTTTCATTTTTCGGGTTTTAATTTTTGTTATAAATTTTCTGTTTTGCTACAACAAACTCATTTAGGTAGCCCATTTTCTCAGTTCCTCTTTCCATATTCTGACTAAGCATGTCTAATGCTTTTTTTGTTTCGTTATAAGCATATAGTGCCTGCTGTTGCTCTATTTCCTTTTCGTCATAATAGGTTTTTCCTAAATACACTCCGAACATTAGCAATACTGCCGCCGCAATAGACATCCATTTGTATAAACTATTACCAGAACCTTTAGTTTCTTGCTCCAATACAACTTTTTTAGAAAACTGCTCTTCTTTAGCTCCGTCCATAAAATTGAACAATGGAACATACTGTTGTAAGTTTTCAGGTATTTCATCTTTAGAAAAATACGTTTGTAACAGCTTCTCTTCTGCAACTGTTGTATCTGCTTCAAAATATTTTTCAAGCAATTTTTCTATGTTATCCAATTCCATAACTGTGTTTTTGTATTAATTTATCTCTGACGGTTTTTCTTGCCCTTGATAACGCTACTCTTACTGCCGTTGGTTTCATCTCCAGCATTTTAGCAATCTCATCATAATCATATTCTTCCACATCCCTCAACTGCAAAACCATTTTTTGTTGATCAGGCAGACCGTCCATTATTTTCTCTACCCATGAAACACTATCATTAGCTTCTATCCTTTTCTGTAATGAACTCCCTTTTTCCTCATAGTTCGTATGGACTAATTTTAAATTTCCGGCTTGCTTAGATTTTAGTCTGTCCAAACAGAAGTTTTTGGTCATGGTCATTGCAAAGGCTTCCACGTTCTTATACTCACCAATATTCTTGCTTTTGGTCCAAAGTTTTAGCAGAATCTCCTGTGTGGCATCTTCCGCTTCTTCCTTGGATACCAACAACCGTTTTGCCAAACGAAATAGCTTATCCTGAAAAGGGCCAACAATCTTTAAAAAATCTGCCTGTTGCATTCTATTGGTATAGTTATTTAAACATCTTTAAAAGACGTTACACAATGAAGACGAACCACTCTTAATTATGTTACAAATATTTTTTATATTTCTGTTTTGTAAGTAAATGTTACAACCTTTTACTAATTATCTACGTATACTAATTAAGACCTTTTAATTTAAACTCCCCCATTATATTATCACTCATCTTTGGAACGGTAATTGATTCGGTAGTATTAGCCCCATATTTAAAAACTATGAAAAAGTATCTCTTATTACCCCTTTCCATTGCATTTCTATTCATCGGCTGTAAAAATGACGATAATATTTTTCCTGACAAGCAGGAAGAATTAAAGACGGCATCAGATTATCCTGCACAAAATTTCATGTACCAGGTAATGAATGAATGGTATTTCTGGCAAGCTGATGTACCCAATCTAGCCGATGATAAATTTGAAGATTCTAATGATCCTGATTATATTGCTTTCTTAGCTTCAGAATCCAACCCAAGTGATTTTTTCTACAATGACCTTGCCTATAACCATAAAGAGGCTGTAGGAGATGCAGCCGCTTCTGATAGGTTTAGTGTCGCCGTTGAAAACTACAAAGACCTTGTAAATTCTTTACAGGGAATTTCAAGTAGTAATGGTGTAGAATTCCAATTATACGTTACTGAAAATGACATTGATATATATGGCGTTGTAACTTATATATTACCCAACTCAGATGCCTCCAGTAAAGAAATAACAAGAGGAAACGTCTTTAACGGAGTAGATGGGCAAACACTGACCCGCAGCAATTATATTGATTTACTTTTTAGCGATAATTCTAACTACACTCTTAATATGGCTGATTTCTCGGGAGATTCTGTCATAGGCAATGGTAAAGAAGTAGCTCTGACCAAGATTGAGAATTTTTCAGAAAATCCTATACATATTAATAAAATCATCGAGCAGAACGGAAAGAAAATAGGCTACTTAATGTATAATGGCTTTCTAGCAGCATATGACGACCAATTAAATACTGTTTTTGGCGAGTTTAAGTCAGAAAAAATTGACGAGTTAATTTTAGATTTCAGATATAACGGAGGTGGTAGAGTTACCTCTGCCATTCAAATGGCAAGTGCGGTTTATGGTACTGAAACGGATAAGCTTTTCTTAAAAGCCCGTTACAATAGTAAGAAAATGGCAGTTTTACCAGTAGACGATAATTTTACGGATAAAACACATGATAGTAAAACGGATCTTAATACACTTAATTTAAAAAAAGTGTACATCATTGCTACCGGGCGAACAGCATCTTCCAGTGAATTGGTAATGAACGGTCTTGCCCCTTACGTTGATGTAGTACATATAGGCGAAGTGACAGTGGGTAAAAGTGAGTTTTCTAATACCTTTGTTGATGCCCCTGATCCCCAAACTGGCTACTTCTATACAGGGAATAACGATGATAACATTAACCCTAATAATCAATGGGGAATTCAACCCTTGTTAGGTAAGAATGAAAATGCAGATGGGTTCTCTGATTATGAAAATGGGTTAGTACCTGATTACGAAATAATAGAAGATATTGAAAATCTAGGTGTGTTAGGAGATGTAGACGAGCCCCTTTTGGCCTTAACATTATCCGTAATTTCTGGCAATACAGCTAAAAGAAGTTTAAACCATGGTTCTTTCTCTAAATCATTTGCACACTCAAGAATATTTTCTTTAACAAACAATTCCATGGTTATGGATGGATTACTAAAACCGTTAAAATCAAAAAACTGAAAATAAGATGGTTTTTTTTACGTTGTGATATTCTATTCACGGTGTTCTTTAAAACTTCCCCGAGTAACTTATATCAGCGGCTATGAAAAAAAGTATAACAACAGGATTGTTCCTTTCACTTTTTCTATTTTTTTCTTGTACTAAAAGTGATGATTTCTCCATTCCTGACACAGTAGACCCTGACCCGGATGCAGGAGTGGAAGTACAGGATTTTATGTGGAAAGCCATGAATTTCTGGTATTTCTGGCAAACCGATGTTGAAAATCTTTCAGACACCAAGTTTCCTAATACTCCAGAAGGTTCGGATGTTTACACTGTATTTCTAGCATCCGAATCAGATCCAGGAAAGTTTTTTGACAACAAGCTACTGTCTTCCAAAGACCGCTTTAGTTTCTTTTCGGATGATTATGTAGAACTTACCCAATCTCTTGCCGGAATTTCCAAAAGCAACGGCCTTATGTTCGGTCTTGCCAGACAGAATAAGAACAGTAGCGAGCTTTATGGCTATGTTCAATACATTGTACCCAACTCTAATGCTTCCACAAAAAACATTCAAAGAGGAGACCTTTTTACAGGTGTTAATGGCACCACCCTTACCGACCAAAACTATATAGCACTTCTTTTTGGCGATAACGATACCTATACCTTAAATATGGCCGATATTGTAGGGGAAAATGCAGAACCAAATGGTACGGATATACAATTAACCAAAGAAGTGGGCCTCATGGAAGACCCTATTCTTCTAGATGAGATTATAGAGATACAGGATAAGAAAATTGGCTATTTGGTCTATACAGGTTTTATCAATGAATATGACGAAGAGCTTAATAGGGTATTTGGGCGCTTTAAAGCAAGTAACGTTACAGACCTTGTACTAGACCTTAGGTATAACCCTGGTGGATCAGTAAATACTGCCGTTCTTTTGTCTAGCATGATATACGGTACCAATTCCAAAGATGTTTTTCTAAAGGCTCTTTACAACGAAAAGTATCAAAAAATATTAGATGACAATGATACTGAACTGAGACAGTTTTTTACAGAAAAAACAGGAAAAGGAACAGCTATCAACACCTTAAGCTTAGATAAGGTCTATATTTTGACCACTAGCGGAACAGCTTCGGCAAGTGAACTAGTTATTAACGGACTTGACCCCTACATGGATGTTATTCAAATTGGGGGCACTACACGCGGAAAAAATGAATTCAGTGTAACTATGGTAGATGATAGGGACAATAACTACATCTATAGTCCGGAACGAGCAGGAAAAATAAATAAAAAAAATAATTGGGCCATTCAGCCTTTACTGGGAAGAAATGAAAATGCGGAAGGTTTTTCTGAATTCACTAGCGGACTCACTCCTCAGGTTGAGCTACTAGAAGACCTAAGCAATTTAGGGGTTCTAGGTGATTTACAAGAGCCATTTTTGGCCAAAGCCATAGAACTTATAACGGGTTCATCTGCAAAAGGCGTGCAGAAAGTAGAATTCCCTATTGAAACTATGACCAACTCTAAAATGTTTACCCCTTTAAAGGATAATATGTACGTTACCGACCCACCTATTATTTGGTGATTATTTTTAAGAGATAATTACTCTTGACACATAAGAATTAAATAATTTAACCTCCGCTAAAGTTCTGTTTTTCAAGTCAAAAAATTATATGGACTACAAAATACTGTCGACTAGAACTTAATCTTATTCTAATCCCATTTTCAGTTGCAATAGAAGAACCGCTTTTTAAGGCGGTTTTTTTCATTTTACAAATAGGCTACAAAGATACCAAAACCATTCTCAACCCTTTAAACTGCTTCAAGCGCAACTCTTTATTTCTATTGGCTTATATCATTCTTTATACCTAATCATGAAAAAGCTGATATACTCTTAAATGTGAACCAAGGATTTATATAATTATAATTTAAATATTAATTAACAAGATTTTTCCTAAATTTGAAAAAGAACAAAACTTAATTTAAGATGAAAAAAAATCTACTTTCCCTACTATTTTTCCTGTCATTTTATTTCTCTTTTTCTCAAGAAAATTTAAATGACAATATAAAACTATTTCCAAATACAGCCAGCACTCGTATAAATCTAGTATTACCTACTGATACAGCTCCAATTGATATCTCGATATTTGATTTAACGGGACGTTTAATGCGGGAAATTCCGGTGAACAACACTAATATTTATAATATTGACGTGGGGTGGCTAACACAAGGAGTTTATTTGATTGCCATATCTACTGACACAGGAACACAGGTAAAAAAGTTTATTGTTGACCCACTAAGCACGAACTATTATTCAAACTATAGTGGCTCCAATGAAGAAACTCTTAAAAAAGTTGCAGTATCCGCTAACATCAATACAATATCCAAAAGCATTAAACCCCTGGATGATGCTTATCTTCAAGGAAATACTAGGTATAATACTGCTATAATGAAAGTATATACCTCGTGGCGTTCAAGTTACTTTAAATTTGACCTTCATTCAGTACAAGGTAAAATTACCAGTGCAAAGTTAAAATTTACGATAGACTCTGACGAAGGGTCAGGTTTGATACAAGTATACAAAGGTAGTTCCACAAACTGGACCGAGGTTACTTTATCATCCTCCAACAAACCACAAAAAAGCGGAGGCCCAATTGGTACAACAAGTGGAACACATAGTATGGGTAAACGGGTGTCGATAGACCTTGATGTAAATAAACTAGAAACTTCGTTATTAAGTCTAATAATGGTTCAACCAAATGGCACAAATGATTTTGCATTTGCTTCTAAAGAACATGGCTCAATTGCTGCGCCAGAACTTTTGGTTACCTACGAGAGTAGCAACACCTCTAATAATCCAGATACCTCAGATGATAACAAGTCAGAAGAAGAAGAAGAAGAAGAAGATTACACCACGACAGGCAACAATATACCCCCTCTAGATGATGCTTTTTTACAAGGATCCTCTAGAAGTAATACCGCCACTTTAAAGGTATACACAAACTATAGATCTAGCTATTTAAAGTTTGATTTAAGCGCTGTACCACCAAATTTTACTGGAGCAGAATTGAACTTTACCATAGATGCAGATGCAGGATCTGGTGAAATTCAGGTATATAAAGGGAACTCGACCAATTGGACCGAAGAAAATCTTTCTTCATCAAATAAGCCTGGAAAAAGCGGAAGCCCCATTGGCACCAAGAATGGTACTTATGCAATTGGCAAACGAATCTCAATAGATTTAGATGCAAGTAAACTTGATAATTCACTAGTGAGCCTTATTATGGTACAACCTGATGGCACAAACGATTTTGCCTTTGCCTCAAAAGAACACCCAACTAAAGCCCCTCCAGAGTTGGTGTTTACTTATGGAAGTGCAGACAAATCACCTACGGAAGGGAATCCAGCTGAATTCGAACTTTATTTCCATGATATGCAAGTTCTTTTAGATATGCAAGATGCACTCTCTTTCTACAGCAATGCCAAACGACAAGAATGGCTAGAAAAGCAAGAAGAAGTATTTAAAAATGAAATAAACCACCTTTTAGGCACTGAGCATTCTTCATTTTCAAATGCCAAACGAGATTTTTTTAAAAACTATGAAAAAAACTTTCTAAAAGTTGAAAGCAGAGCGTATGACATTGCAGCTAGTCACACTAAAAAATCACAAAGCCTAAATAAAGAACAGGAAGTTTTCACCGAAGAGTTGTTCTATTTGGAAGAATGGAAATTAAAGGGAGACTATTGCATCTTCTCTGACGGTATTATTTTTGGAGGTTTTCCTCAACCGGCATCACACGAATGTCAAAATCTTTTCAATACTGTAGTAAGAGGTAAAACACTTAAATCTTTAGGAAGTGCACAATTATTAGACGGTACACCAGGTACAAAGTTTTCAGAGTTAAGAAATAAGGTACTTATAGATTTTTCTGAACGTGAATATGAATCTGCTCAAAATAAATCATGGGCTTCAGGGATCTATAATATTATTAACGATGGTAATCTCCTCAACACCTTGAGTAATAAACATATTAATTATTATGATAAGCAAGGATTAGAAGATAAAGTATTTCTAATGACTAGTTATCTCGTTCAATATTATAACAGAAATTTAGGAGTACTACAGCAGCCCATACCAAAGTATAATATACCTCCGTTTTGGAGCAATGAAACTTTGTTAGAAATGGGCAAGGAAAAAGCACCTGCTCTAGATGCAGAAGAGAAAGTTTTTTCCCCTAAATATATAAGTACTGTATTAGCAAATTGTGCTAACGGTAACCAACGTCCAAACGGGCAACAAGGTCCTGACAATCGTGACTGTGCTAAAGTTAAACAGGATTTATTAGATTTAAAGGAGCAGGTTATTGATGAGCATCTGACTGAATTCACAACCTCAGAATATTTATTAACTGAAATGGTATTATCTGAAGATGTTCCATGGGACATTACTAAAAAAGGATTTTATAATAATCACGAATCTTTGAAATATAACGCCACAAGAAATATAAAAATAGCCGGTCGATTACTAAAAGAATTTAGGTTAGAAAACGGAGATCGTTTGGTAAATGGAATTTACCCTATAGCTCCTTATTCAAATGAGGGCGAAGAAGTTACGTTCTATTATAGTAGAACCGCAAATGAATGGTATCAATATGATGTTCCTCCCATAAGCTACAAAGAAACTGATTTAGACTATTTCATAAACAAATTTTGGAGTGGTCCTGCTCAATTTGTTGGTAGGTATATCATTCCTGTAGAAGATATAATTATATTAATTGACGGTAAAGATTTTAATGGTGTTGAAAGTAATAGACTTCAGGCAGGAGGTTTTTTAATATTAGAAGTAATTCCTGGTTCAAAACTCTTACGTCCTGTAAAAAAAGTGGTTACCAATGCCAAGGAGTGGATTTTCATTTATAAATCGGGCAATAAAATCTATACGAAGGTAGTAAGAGAAATTAGTGATACTACAAAAAGAACCTTCGATGAGTTTTCATCCTTATTTAATGCTGGTGAAGCAGTAAAGAGATTATTATATGATGGAAAATACGCGGATAATATAATAAATGAAGTGGCCGAGGAATTACCACAAATTTCCAAAGTGAAAAACAGAAAATTAACTTGGCCCGAAATATTAAAGTTATTTGAAAGAGGCAATAATTTTGATAAGTTAGGCCGTTTGGGCCTAGGGCGCTTTAACGAAATAGTCTTAGCAAATGGGAAAAGACTTGATTCTTATATACCAGGAAAAGCTATTATATCAAGAAAAGCCACGGATGTAGACAACATTCTTGAGGCTACTTGGAGAAAATATTGTAATGAACTAATTACTAAGTATAAAATTGGGACAAAATTGAACTCTAGAAAGCTCACTAATTTTCCTCCATTATCAGGCCAGTACTTCCTTGAAATTCCATTGTCAAATAAAAATGCTGCTAAAATGAAAGAGTATATTGAAATAGCTAAAGAATATGGAATAGAAATCATATTTTTAGCAGAATAATAAGTTTGCGAAATGAAAAATGAATATTTAACGCCCCTATTAAATAAAATAGAGTTTTCCGATAAATATATAGTCCTATGTAATAATTTCAGTGGTTTCAAAGATGCAAAAACTCCCTCACTCAATATCATTAGAGAATTAAATAACACATACTCTTGTTTGTCATACAGTAACAGCGATAAGTGTTTTTACATGGAAGAGACAATCAATAATTACATTATTTATTTAAGCATATCTTTTAATAAAGGTTTAATAGAATGTATTTATTCTATTAAAAGCAAAGAGGAAGAATTCGCAGCGTTTGCTTCCCGATTTGATTCTTTGGCGGCATTGAATAATAATAAGTTTGAAGACTTAGTAAAATACAATCTTCCAATTTCTGCATCAGACAGTGATTTTAAGAGTATTTTAGAACAAGTACTTATGCTTGATGGAGAGTTTAAGTCAGAATTGAAAAATGCTGATGGAATATAAGGGGGCTAATTTCAACCGATGACCTTGTTACTGATATGAGATGGTAAAATCACAAACTAAAAAAGCGGCCTGTTGAACACAAGCCGCTTTTTTTATTACTCTATAGTTTCTCAGTACTCATAAAACTTCTGGTATTTACGCTTCAAATGCGAGGGAATAGAAATTGCTTCCGGGTGAAACAATCCTGCCAACAATTCTACACCATCTACCAACGTTCCTGCAGATGATTGAGTGAACAAATCAAAATCAGTTATAAAAACCTGTTGATTCTGTACTGCTTTCAATGAATTCCACCCATCTTTCAAAAGTAATAAGTGCATTTCTGTTAATGTTCTTTTCATACTAAATCCGCATGGGGCTATGACAATCACTTCTGGGTTGTACGCTAAAATATCATCCCAAGAAATAACCCCGCTATTCCCAGATGGATTAGATAACATATCTACACCACCGGCAAAATCTATCTGATGAGGAATCCAATGGCCACAATTATAAATAGGTTCTAACCATTCTAACAACAACACCTTCTTTTTAGGAGCCTTGGATGCTATTATAGTATCTATTACATGATTAACACGGTCATTTAACTTTATTAAGTATGCGTAAGCAACCTCTTCTTTATCCAATGCTTTTGCAATGGTAACGGCATTTTGAAAAACATCATCAAAACCCATAGGACTAATAGAAATGAGCTCTGGCTGTTTTTCAAGATTTGCAACCGCTGCCGCAGTACATTCCGTATCAATCTGGCAAACATCGCACATATCTTGGGTAAAGATAATATCCGGTGCTATTTCGGCCAGTGCCTTTTCATCAACATAATAAAGCTTCTTTCCTTCTTTTTTACTTTCAGAGAAAAAAACATCTATCTGTTTACTTGTATAGTTCTTACCTTCTAAGATACAACGTACTACTGGTTTTTTCTCTTCCAACGCTTGTTGAGGACACTCAAATGTAATACCGTACAAATGATCTTGTAAACCCATATCATAGAGCATTTGGGTAACAGCAGGCATAAATGAGCAGACTTTAAGCACGTTTCTTTATTTATAGATTGAGATTGAAACCAACCATTACATTTCTACCTTTTGTAGTAAAACCTAAAACCTCTGTATATTCTTCGTTGAAGATATTATTTACATTCAAAAATACTTTCAACCTATTTTCTATACATTCATGTGATAGGTATAAATCTACCAATGAAAAGCTGTCCAAAGGCATATCTACTGAAGGGAACGTTCCAAAATCGGTGTCCGTTCTACTTCCCGTAAGGCTATAATTCAAAGAAGCGAAAGCTCTATCTGAAAATGCATAACCCAAATTAGCATTTACCTTGTGTTTAGGGATACGAATGGCATTATCTCCCTTTCTCTCGGTAAACGTATAATTGGCATCAAAATTTAATTTATCAGTAGCATTCCAACTTAGTTCTACTTCCACACCTTGTGCTTCAATTGTATTCAAGGCATTTTTGTAACTACTTGTCACAAAATCGTAAAATACAAAGTTTTCTTCTTTTCTATTAAAATAAAGGCCACTCACTCTAAAATCACCTTCGTTGGCAAACTCCAAACCTCCCTCTATCGTTCGGTTATCCTCTGGTTCTAAATCAGGGTTAGCCCCAAAATTACCGAATAACTGTGTTAAAGACGGTGTTATGTACGAAGTGGCATAAGAGGTCATAAACTTAACATAACTACCATCCATCTTATAAGTAAACGACGGATTTACATTATACACAAAGTTGGTTCCGTACTCCGTATGGTTGTTTAGCCTACCTCCTGCATTTATATTAAGTCCAAAATCTGATACATAAACTACATTGGCATACGGGTCCGTAATCTCAAACTTCTGTTTTGCAGAAAAATCCGTTTCGTCGGCTAAATAATTCAGACCTACAATACTATAAAACTTGTCATTGAAATTATATTTATGATAAACATCTACCACATAATTGTTGCCCTCAAAAGTAGTAGGGAAAGCAGTTTTATTTTCCGAATCATAACTGCTATAGGCTGCATTGGCCTGCAATGACCCTTTACCATAATCATAGGTTGCCGAAAGACCAACCCTTTCTTGCTTACTTAAAAATTGATATGGGGCATCTACCAATCCAAAGGATTCATCAAAGTGCGTGTTTACTTTTGTTTGGTTTCCATATACGGAAACATTCAATTTATCCGTAAAAGCATATCCCAAACGTAAATCTGTTGAAATATTCGAAAACGGATCGTCTTCATTATTCGGTGTAATAATAGAGGAAATACCTTCCGCAAACCTATTGGAAAAACTACCTGAGTAATTGAATTTATTTAACGTACCGCTTATTTGAGCACTGTTAGACGACCTTGATACATTGTAATTTTGGTCATCCTGGGTTTGATTCGTACCTACGCTAGACTGTACATTCAGCGAAATAGGTTTTGCCGAGGCTTTTTTAGTGGTAATATTTATAACTGCAGTGGCCGCGTTGGTACCATAAAGTGTACTGGCTGCTCCTTTAATGATTTCTATAGATTCTACACTAGCGGCAGAGAGTAAACGCAAATCATATACCTCAGAAAAAGATGATGGGTCCAAAACCCTTACTCCGTCTATAATAATGAGTACTTGGCGCCCTCTGCCCCCACGAGCGTAAACGCCAAAAACAGAACCTTCTGGGCTACGGCTTCCCGATATTTCAATACCGCTCTGGTTATTGATGATTTCAGTGATGTTCTTACCTTGGTAACGCTCTAATTCTTCAGCGGTAATCTTTATCACCGTTTTACCTGAATTTTCACGTTTCAGCTCAAATTTAGAATCACTGACCACAACCTCATCTAGTTGTCTCACTTTTGTAGAATCGCCTTCTACATTTTGCGCAATCATACTGGTGCTTGCCAATAGGGCAGCACAAACTCCATAAAAATTTTTGTTCATTTTACAATCTCTGTTCGAGCGAATAGTATGTCTGTACCCATACGTAAACCTTTATCCCGAAAGTTTAACATTAGTTGTTTGAATCCGGCAGGTCTCCTGACTTGTTCAATGTTATCTTACCTTCCCATCTATTGATAGACAGTGGTCTTAAAGAAAACAACACCCTCCTAAGAGGCACCTAGCATAGCTTGGCATAAACTTACAGTTGCGGGAACAGTTCCGGATTTTAACCGGATTCCCTTTTAATCGATAAAGTACATGCTACCGTATCGAACCAAAATTCGCGGCGAAGGTAATGAATTCGTTGAAAAATACAACCTTAAAAACAACCCCCTTCAAACGCTATAAAACAAAAAATATAGTTTGACTTAAAAACCACTTAATTTGTGCTTATAAGACTAACCTCAAAAATAAGTACCGAACCACCTGGAATACCACGGTTGTCAGAGTTCCCATAACCTAAAGCGGCTGGCACTAAAAGAATTCCATTTCCACCTTCTTTAAAATAGGTAATACCTTCTGTCCAACCACGTATTACCTGCTGTAGATTAAAAGAAATCCCATCTGAGCTGCTTTCATCAAAAACTTCCTTATCTAAAAAGTATCCTTTATAAGCTACAGTAACATCAGAATTAGCCGTAGGTCTTTCACCAGTACCCTCTTCTTCTATAACATAATAAAGACCCGATTCACTTCTTGTTGCGGTCAATTCATTTGCCTCAATATATTCTTTAATATCTTGCTCGTTCTTAACGGTATAATCTATAACCTCTTTTGGTTCATTTTTCTCATCATCTCCACAAGAAGCAAGTACAACCAAGGCAAAAACAAATAAAATTCTCTTCATCATAATTATTTTTAAGCATCAAATATAATGAACTCTCCATAGGACCTCAACTATTTTTATTACCCTCAAATATTAATTCAATAGAGCTATGATAATTAGCCGGTTATGTACTCCCTTTCTTAAAAATAATTACCTCACCTCTTTCTTCTTAGCACATAAAGAATGTACCTTTATTGCCACAACTAAGCATGTTCTAAGCTACAACAACAAACCAAACACATTGAAAAACAGCATCTTACTATTAGTTTCTTGCCTTTTTATCGCTTGCAAGACCGATAAAAAAAGTGATTCCTCTCTAGGTAGTTTACATCCAACTAAAATCGAAATAAATCATGCGAAAGGTTTTACAATTGAGAAATCTAACAACGGACTTACCATAATTGAAGTTTCATCTGCTTGGCCAGGAGCCACTACTACCTTTAAGTATGCACTGATTCCAAAAGATAAAATGGCATCAATGACTCTCAACAAAGATGAGTATGATGCTATTATTACCACACCTGTAAAACGCTTAATAGTAACTTCTACTACGCACATACCTTCTCTTGAGGCTTTAGGTGTTATTGATAGATTGGTTGGCTTTCCTAAGACTGAATTGATTTCTTCAGAAAACACCCGTAAACTAATTGATAATGGGGCGATTAAAGAATTGGGGAATAATGAAACTCTGAACACAGAGATTGCCATTAGCTTAAGGCCAGACGTTGTAGTTGGGTTTGGAATCAACAACCAAAACAAAGCATACGAAACCGTAGTTCGCTCTAATATTCCTCTGGTATATAACGGCGATTGGACGGAAGAATCTCCTTTAGGAAAAGCAGAATGGATTAAATTTTTCGCACCATTTTTCGGTCTAGAAACTAAAGCGGATAGTGTTTTTAAGTCGATAGAAAAATCATACTTACAAACACAGGCTATTGTAAAAAACGTAACCAAAAAACCAACGGTACTTACCGGAGGATTATATAAAGATGTTTGGCACGTTGCCGGAGGAAAAAGCTGGATGGCACAATTTCTTAAGGATGCCAAAACCGATTATCTATGGAAAGACACTCCGGAAACTGGTGGAATCGGTCTAAGTCTTGAGTCTGTTCTTGCCACAGCGCAAAATGCAGATTATTGGCTCAATCCTTCTATGCTCACTTCATATAAAGATATAGAAGAATCCAATAACCATTACACCCAATTTGATGCCTACAAAAACAAAACTGTTTTCTCCAATACTATTGCCAAAGGAGCTACAGGAGGCTTATTATATTATGAATTAGGCCCCATGAGACCCGATTTGGTACTAAAAGACCTCATTCATATTTTTCATCCTGAATTATTACCCGATCATGAACTTTTCTTTTTTAAACCTTTAGAATAGTTGCAACCCCCTAAAACATACCGTTCTTCGTTTGCTCTTCTGCTTACTGTTCTAGTAATTGCATTGGGCGTAAACATCTGTTTAGGTTCGGTTTCCATACCCTTTTCAGAAACACTTCATTCTGTTTTTGGGGCAACTCTAGAAAATACAGCTTGGGATTACATTATATGGAACTATAGAATTCCCAAGGCCTTTACCGCTATACTGGTAGGTGCAGGCTTATCTCTAAGCGGACTCTTAATGCAGACGTTATTTCGAAACCCGCTTGCGGGACCATTTGTATTGGGTATTAGTTCCGGAGCAAGTTTAGGAGCTGCTTTTTTAATTATGGGATCAGCAACACTCACATCGCTATTTGGGTTAAGTTTGGTCACGGATATTTCTCTTGCAGTAGTCTCCAGTATCGGTAGTTTTTTGGTTCTCTTGGCCGTTATAACTGTTGCTTCTAAGGTTAAGGATACCATGGCTCTTTTAATAATAGGCCTTATGTTTGGCAGTATTAGCGCAGCTATAGTTAGCGTTCTTTCTTATTTTAGTGATGCCGAAAAACTTCAGCAGTTTGTTTACTGGTCTTTTGGTAGTGTCGGGAACTTATCTTGGCATCAACTGGGGTTGTTGTTTGTTATTGTTCTAATAGGGGTACTTCTTGGTGTTCTTTCAATAAAAGCGTTAAATGCTTTGCTCCTTGGTGAGAACTACGCTCGTAGTTTAGGAGTAAATCTAAAACGTTCGCGATACCTTATTATAATTGCCACTGGCCTTTTAGCTGGTGGTGTTACAGCTTTTGCAGGCCCTATTGCGTTCATTGGTTTAGCGGTTCCGCATTTAACACGTCAAATATTCAACACTACGGAACACCGGATTTTGGTACCCGCAGTTTTGGTATATGGTGCCATTCTCATGCTTATTTGCGATACTATTGCACAACTACCCAATAGTGCAGAGGTCCTTCCTATAAATGCTATTACAAGTATTTTGGGTGCTCCCGTAGTTATTTGGTTATTGGTCAGAAAAAGAAAGATGGTGTTTTAATATCATTTTTGCTTAAAACTTTAAATTATACATATAAGATCATATGTTATACATGCCATAGTTCTAATTCTATAGATTTACCGACTGAGAACAACCATTCAATAAAAACTCTCAACAAATACCTTTAATTAATTATGAGAACCAAATTAACTTACCTTCTTCTGCTTTTGGTGTGTACTACCAGTAATGTAATCGCTCAAAATAACGACAAAGACTGGGAAAACCTTCTTGACAAAGACCTTACTAATTGGGACATTTTTATAGGCGTACCACACACATCGCTAGACTTAGAAGGCTATGAAAAGGGAGATGGAATGCATGGCACCCCAATTGGCCTGAACAACGACCCTTTAAATGTTTTTACCACAACCCAAGAAAACGGTAAAACCATTTTGAACGTTAGTGGCGAAATTTATGGCGGATTAAGCACCAAAAAAGAGTATGGGGATTATCATTTAGTTTTTGATATAAAATGGGGAACAAAAAAATTCGAACCTCGCTTAAAAGATAAAAGAGATAGTGGTGTTCTCTATCATGCCCAAGAACCACACGGACAATTTTGGAACGTTTGGATGCGTGCTCCTGAAATGCAGGTTCAAGAAACGGATTGTGGAGATTTCTTTCCTTTAGCAGGTGTTAGTATGGACATTAAAGCCACTAAACGCAGTGAAGATGGTAAAGAGTTTTGGTTCTATGACCCAAACGGTGAAATGCGTACTTTTAAAACCGGTGGTGATGGTCGTTGTAGAAGAATTGATAATTTTGAAAACCCACATGGTGAATGGAGCCGCTTAGAACTTATTTGTATAAAGGATAAGGCTTACCATATTGTAAACGGAAAAGTGGTAATGGTACTCGAAAATGCTAAAGAATATGACAAAGAAGGTATTGCAAAATCACTTACCAAAGGTAAAATCCAATTTCAATCCGAAGCTTGTGAAGTATACTACAAGAACATTAAAATAAAAAGCATCAGCAAATTACCAAAAAACATCAAAAAACAACTTTAAAAAAAGCGCCGTCGGACTTCAAACTAAACATAATACGCTTACTGTCGCCAACCTTTCTATTGGGTACGGCGCAAATGCTATTGCCAAAAACATCAATTTTGGCTTGGAGCCCGGCGAGCTAACCGCTATAGTAGGTATTAACGGTATTGGCAAATCTACCCTGTTGCGTAGCCTAGGTAATGCCCAACCTATTTTAGGAGGCTGTATAGCCATAAAAAATAAACCTCTAGCGGCTTATGCCCCATTAGAGCTATCGGAAGAGGTGAGTATGGTGCTAACGGAACCTATTGCTTCCAAAAATTTATCCGTTCTTGAGCTCGTTGCCCTCGGGAGACAACCTTACACCAATTGGCTGGGAACGCTAACAGATATCGATAAGCAAAAAATAAAGGATTCCCTGCATGCATTGGAACTCGAAGAATTACAAAATAAAAAATGTTATGAACTGAGTGATGGACAATTGCAACGGGTAATGATTGCCCGAGCCTTAACCCAAGATACCTCCATCATACTTCTGGATGAACCTACTACCCATCTAGATCTTTATCATAAAATACAGATTTTAAAACTTCTGCGCACCATTGCACATACCACAAAAAAAACGGTGGTCTTTACTACACATGAAATTGAAATGGCCATTCAGCTTTGCGACAAAATGGTTTTGTTAGATGGAAAAGATAATTATTTTGGACAACCTTGCGAACTGATCGAGCAAAAAGCGTTTGAGTCGTTATTTCCTTCGGACACGGTTTCTTTTGACGCTAAAACAGGTTCTTTTAGAATTAAAAAGTAACATTAGAGTAGTGTTCAATTTTAACACCAATCTTGTATCTTTACCCCGAACACTTTACTTTAAAAATGAACATTTACCTCATCTATTTATTAATTGGGCTCATATGCCTTGCTGCGGGTTACTTCCTGGGGAATTATATTCAAAATTTAAAAACGAAGTCTAGCCAAAGTACGCTAGAAGAACGTGAACAGCAACTACACGCCAACTTAGTTGTATTGGAACAACGATTACGGGAAAGTGAAGAACACAAAATAAACCTACAAGCAGAAAAGGAACAAATGGGTAACCAAATTGTTCGGTATCAGGCAGATTTAGAAAATCTTCAACTTAAAAATTCGGAACAAAAGGAAGAAGTAGAAAAACTTCAAGAAAAATTTACCAAAGAATTCGAGAATCTCGCCAATAAAATCTTAGAGGAAAAAAGCCTAAAATTCACCGAACGAAACGAGAAAAATATTAAGGACATCTTATCTCCTCTAAATGATAAAATACTGCTTTTTGAGAAAAAGGTTGAAGAGAGTCAAAAGGAAAACATTAGTATTCATTCCGCGCTACGGGAACAGCTTATAAATCTTCAGAGCCAAAATCTTAAGATAACCCAAGAAGCCGAAAACCTTACCAAAGCCTTAAAAGGCGATAGTAAAATGCAAGGAAACTGGGGCGAATTAGTGTTAGAACGGGTACTTGAAAAATCTGGATTGGAAAAAGATCGTGAATATACGGTACAACAAAGCTTTACCAGAGAAGATGGTACCAGGGTACTTCCAGATGTGGTCATCCATCTCCCGGACGGTAAAAAAATGGTGGTCGATTCAAAGGTATCCCTTACGGATTATGAACGTTTCGTAAATGCGGATGACGATATGCGTGACAAATACCTTAAAGACCACATCAATTCACTTAAAAGGCATGTTGATCAACTTTCCGCAAAGAAATACGAAGATTTGTACGCCATGGAAAGTCCGGACTTTGTCTTAATGTTCGTTCCTATAGAGCCCGCTTTTGCTATTGCAATAAATAATGACAATAACCTATACAACAAAGCTTTTGAGCAAAATATAGTTATTGTTACCCCTTCTACCCTGTTAGCTACATTACGTACTATTGATAGCATGTGGAACAACGAAAAACAACAACGTAACGCTTTGGAAATTGCTAGGCAGGCTGGCGCTTTGTATGACAAGTTTGAAGGTTTTGTAAACGACCTTACCAAGGTGGGCAAGAAAATGGACGAGGCCAAATCTGAGTACAAAGGTGCCATGAACAAGCTTGTTGAAGGTCGTGGGAACATTGTAGTAAGTATTGAAAAATTAAAAGTAATGGGTGCGAAAGCTAAAAAATCCATTCCTGAACCCATATTAAAACGCGCTCAAGATGATGATTTTGAAAGCGAACTAAAACTGAAATGATGAAAAAGTCGCTTTTTGTAACCCTGGGCATTATTGTTGCCCTCTTTGGTATTGTTTACGCGTTTATTTATTTTGTTACCTACAGTGACGGTATACGCTCTGGCGAGCTTATAAAAATAAGTCACAAAGGCGTAATCATAAAAACCTGGGAAGGAGAAATAAGTCAAGGGATTTCCGGAGCACAAATTTTTTCTTTTTCCGTTTTAGATAAGGACAAAGAAGTAATTGAGCAATTACAGGAACACCAAGGTCAGTATGTAAAATTACATTACGTTGAACGCTTTGCTACCTTTCTTTGGCTAGGCGACAGTAAATATTTTGTAACTAAAGTAGAGTTAGAACAATCACCTCATTTTAAGAACTAATGGAAAAATTCAAAAGCGCTAACGACTCAAGAGTATCAATTACAGAGCTGATGCTACCCTCCCATTCCAATTTTGGAGGCAAGGTACACGGAGGACACATTCTTAATCTCATGGATCAAATTGCTTTTGCATGTGCCTCTAAACATTCACAAATGTACTGCGTGACCGCTTCGGTTAACCGAGTAGATTTTCTGCATCCAGTAGAAGTAGGCGAACTATTAACGCTAAGAGCATCAATAAACTATACCGGAAAAACATCTATGGTTGTAGGAGTTCGTGTTGAATCTCAAAATATAACCTCTGGCACCAAACGCCACTGCAACTCCTCATATTTTACTATGGTAGCCAAAGATGAGAACGGAAAAGGCGTACCCGTGCCCGGTCTACTTCTGGAAAACGAACAAGGTGTAAGACGTTTTGCCAGAAGTAAGCAACGGAAAGAAGAGGCTTTTTCTAGGGATACCCAGTTTGACTCCTCTCAATTTAAATTAGAAAACCACTTGGAAAGTCTAAGCAGTGAAAATGTTAAACTTGACCTTCGCTAATTTTAGCGGCTGCGGCCTCATCTAAAAACCAAAGTAAATCACCCGATGTAGGAGATACTAAATTGGCAGGGTAGGTTTCGTATGCACCTTCACTGTTTACTATTTCACCAACTTTTTCCTCTTTGCTAGCACCTGTAACCAAAAAGGCAACGGTTTTAGAATGATTGATCAGGTTACCTGTTATAGTTATCCTTTTCTGTCCGGACTCCGGATGTACCGCTACCGCACAAAGGTTCTCCGATCCCCACAATTCAATTTCATGTGGAAAAATAGAAGCCGTATGACCGTCATCTCCCATACCTAAAATAACTAAATCGAACTGAGGAAAACCACCTAAGGCCGGAAGTTCATTTTTTAGCACTTGCGCATAACGAACGGATTCCGCTTCCGGATCACTCTCACCATGTATTCTATGTATATTTTCTTCTGGAATTTCAATTTTTGACAATAAATGCTCCATTGTCATTTTATAGTTGCTCTCTTCATCAGTAGGAAGCACACAACGCTCATCTCCCCAATAAAAATGTACCAACTTCCAATCTATACTTGCTCCAAACTCCTTTGCAAGAACATCAAAAACTATTTTTGGCGTGCTTCCTCCGGAAAGTGCAACATGAAAGGGTTCGCTCCCATTAGCTTTCTCTGCAAAATACTTTGAAAACTCCTGAGCAACTTCGGTCTTATCTTGATATATCTTTAATTCCATAGTCTTATTTAAATGTATAAAAGGCTGTTCTTAGAACATCACCCAAAGCAATAATTAACAAATGACACAAAAACCAGGGTCGTCTGTTAAATTGGGACCTGGATTTCTCCATTCACCAATACCTTCTATTAATTCATGAGAATTTTCAGGACCCCAAACACCTGCGGCGTATCCGTACATTCTTACATCCTTACCGCTAGACCAATACTTTAATATAGGATCCACAAACTCCCAAGCTGCTTCAACTTCATCTGCTCTGGCGTACAATGTAGCATCACCCTGCATAGCATCTAACAATAGGCGCTCATATGCATCCATTACATGGGTTTCTGCTAAACTAGAATAGTAGAAATCTAAATTGGCACGTTCCACTTTAAAGCCCTGTCCAGGTACTTTTACCCCAAATTTCAGTAATATACCTTCATCTGGTTGAATACGGATAACCAACTTGTTGTCTTTACTATCCAATCCTGAATCCTGGAAAATTTGATGGTGCGGTGTCTTAAAGTGAATGACCACTTCCGTTGCCTTAGTTGGCATTCTTTTGGCCGTACGCACATAGAACGGTGTATCTTTCCACCTCCAGTTGTCCACAAAAAACTTAATGGCCGCAAAGGTTTCCGTAGTTGAGTCTTTATCTACTCCTTCTTCCTCACGATAACCTTTTACTTGTTTACCATCAATTACGGAACTTGTATATTGGGCACGAATAGTGTTATCAAATAACTCTTGATCACTTTCCATGACCCTAAGCGATTTAAGTGCTTTTACCTTTTCGTTTCGGATATCCTCCGGTGCATCGCTAATAGGTGGTTCCATAACAATTAATGAAACAATCTGCAGCAAATGATTTTGAAACATATCCCGCAATGCTCCAGATTTATCATAGTACCCTCCTCTTTTTTCCACACCAACACTCTCTGCATTGGTTATTTCTACGTGGTGGATGTAATTCCGGTTCCAAAGAGGCTCAAAAATACTATTGGCAAAACGTGTTACCAACAGGTTCTGTACTGTCTCCTTACCTAGGTAGTGATCTATTCTATATATCTGGTGCTCCTTAAAGAATTGTTGAAGACCACTGTTCAGCTGTTTGGCCGTTTCTAGACTATAACCGAATGGCTTTTCAACAATTAGACGTTTCCAACCATTATTTTGGGTGCTCATACCGGCATCTGCCAAATTCTGGGCTATTGTTTCATACAACGTAGGAGGTGTAGAAAGGTAATAAATGATATTGCCAGATGTTTGGTATTTGTTCTTAAGGTCTTCTACCCTCTTACGCAAACGTCCGTAATCTGTATCATAACTTCCGCCTAAATCTTCGTAAAAGAATTTATCGGCAAAGTTCTTTATATCTTCTTTCTCTAGTTTTTTGAGCTTATCCGCTAAATAGGTACTCTCTAACACCACTTTATTTCTAAAAGCGCTATCTGTCATATCGCTTCTACTAGCCCCAAGCACAACAAAGTTATCAGGAAGTTGGTTTGCCTGATACAAATTAAAAAGTGCGGGTACAAGTTTTCTTGCCGTAAGGTCGCCAGAAGCGCCAAATATCACAAGAATCTGATTTTCTGTTTTATTCATAATGAGATAATATCCTAATACTTTTTGAAAGGTTAAAAGTATTGAAAAGATGCACTAATAACAACGAGTTTCCCTTAAGATAATCTTACATTTCAATAATTTCGTTTAATTTTGATTGTATCGGCCAATTATATCAATTTTAGGGCCGATCGTGTAATTCTAAATTTAGGAAATGGAAGAAAAATATGATTTTGGATTGGTAGGCCTTGGTGTAATGGGGCGTAACTTTATATTAAACGTAGCCGATAATGGTTTTTCCGCCTACGGACATGACTTAGACCCTGAAAAAGTAGCCGCCCTTAAAGAAGAAGGTGGTCACGAAGCCAAGGTTAACGCATCTACAAGCATCAAAACATTTGTTCAGTCGCTAAAACAACCACGGAAAATTATGCTTTTGGTTCCTGCAGGTAAGATTGTAGATTCCGTTATTGAAAGCCTTTTACCCCATATAGATCGAGGTGACATTATTATAGACGGTGGAAACTCGTTTTTTACGGATACAGACCGTCGCGAAGCCTATCTGCATGATAAAGCCATAAATTTCTTTGGAGCCGGTGTTTCCGGTGGAGCCAAAGGTGCTCGTTTAGGACCTAGTATCATGCCCGGAGGTTCAAAATCTGCCTATCAGCACATAAAGCCTATTTTTGAAGCTGTGTCCGCTAAGTATAAAGGGGAACCATGTGTTGCCTATTTAGGACCAAAATCATCTGGGAACTATGTAAAAATGGTGCATAACGGCATTGAGTACGGACTAATGCAGTTAACTTCTGAAGTTTACGACCTGCTTAAAAAAGCTGGGGACTACAGCAATGAGGAACTACATACTACCTACTCCAAATGGAACGAGGGCCGTTTACAATCTTTCCTTGTTGAAATTACTTCTAAGATTTTTGTCCAGAAGGATGAGCTTAATTTAAGTAAATTAGGTTTATTGGATCAGATATCTGACAGAGCAAAACAAAAAGGTACAGGAAAATGGACTAGCCAAAATGCTATGGATTTGGGCATACCTGTTCCTTCCATAGATATTGCGGTAAGTATGCGGGAGATATCATCCCTAAAAGATGAAAGGGTAAAAGCTGATAAATTATATGACCGTCCTAAAGTTGAACTACTAGATAAAGAAGAATTGGCAAAAATGGCCGAGGAAGCGCTTTACTTTTCGTTCATAATAACTTACGCCCAAGGCCTTCATCAATTGGCCGATGCATCTAGAGAGTACAACTACAATCTAGATATTGCTACAATTGCAAAAATCTGGCGTGCAGGTTGTATCATTCGTGCTGGCTTGTTAGCGGATATCACAGAAGCTTTTGAAGCAGATAAAGATCTTCCGAACCTTTTACTTTCAAGTCATTTTGTTGATAAGGTAAAAAGTACCGTAGGCTCTGCTAGAAAACTGGTAGCCCATGCAGCGGAAAATGGAATTCCATTACCTGGACTTTCAAACTCACTTACTTATTTTGACGCCTATACATCAAGTAGGTTGCCTTTAAATCTTATTCAAGCACAACGAGATTTCTTTGGCTCTCATACCTATGAGCGATTAGACAAAGAAGGTATTTTTCATACCGAGTGGGAATAGAACAATAGTTTAGCAATATCTGAACATAATGAGTTTAGAACCTTAGGCAATGAACAAAGATAACAATAGCAGGTTTTTTATTGAGAATTCTGTTTGGACCATGGCCAGCGTTCTTATATTCATTTTTCTGGCGGCTTCCTGTAAGCGAACAACTGAAGAAAAGCCAGTAAAGATTCTTGATGAACATACTTTAAATAAAAGGGTCGATGGAACTACTGTCGACCCTCTTACCAAACAAGTATACGTACCCATTTACTCTGATATATATAACCAGACCAGAGATTCAAGAACCTTATTGACCGCCACTTTAAGCATTAGAAACACCAGTTTAAAAGATAGTCTGTTCATTACTACCATAGACTATTACAATACGGGAGGTGATTTAGTAAGAAGTTATCTAGAGCAAGCTATCTACCTTCGCCCTATGGAATCTATAGATTATGTTATAGAGCAGCAAGACACTTCTGGTGGAAGCGGTGCAAATTTCATAATAGATTGGTACTCCAAACGCCCTGTAAACCCCTTATTTCAAGCTGTCATGGTAGGTGGTTTAGGCGCTCAAGCATTTTCCTTTACTACAGAAGGAATAGACGTCAATGCAAATTAAACACATTAAAAGTCTTTTGTAATTTTAATAGCGAGATGCTATCCATCGATCTATTGGCTACTTCATAATATATTGTGAAGCAAATCCTTATATTAGCTCGTCGAAAAGGCCGACCCCAAAATTTTCCATTGGCCCAAATGATCTTATGAGCCTATCCAGACTACTTATTTTCATTTTTTTTCTTTCCCATTTGACTAATGCCTTAGCTCAAAATACTACGGAATGGCAACGAGACACCTTAGAGTCTTATGTAAATAAATCAAATGACGCCTATGACCAATACAATTACAAAGACGCTATAAAATATGCCTCTACTTTAATAGAAAAAGGTAACGAGTACAACTATGACTATTATGAGTTTTTAGGATATGATATTTTAGGGGGAATTTATTCCGAAACCGAAGACACAATAAAAGGTAGGATTTACTCCGAAAAAGCTCTGGAACTAGCTAGATCAACACAATCGGACAGTCTCGTGGCGTGGGGAGCGTTAAACCTAGGCATTCTCTATTCCGATAATAAAAAGACGTACGCAAAGGCAATTCGTTTTTTTAAGGAAAGTATTGCCCTAAACGAAAAAAATAAAGATTTTGATGAAGTTTACTTAACCTATGTAAACCTGATTTGGACCTATCTTGATAACAACCAAGTAGATGAAGCATATACTTTTCTTCAAAAAGCAGAAGCACTTTCTACACAAAAAGTAGATTCACTAGACAGGCTTTATATAGACCTGCTGTACGGTAAATACTATTTGGCCAAGAAAAAATATCATGCTGCCGCTAAAAAACTAGAAACCATAGCGCTAACTGCAGATGAGAATGAAAATACAGATTTAGCTATTGAAGTCTATGAGGATTTATCCAAACTGTACAGTGAAACGGACGATTATAGAAAAGCCTTTGCCAATTTAGATAAACACAATCAATTTAAACAAGAGGCCTACACTTTAAAAAAATTAGAGGAAACAGAAAAAGCAAGAGCCAAATTTGATTTGGAGCAAGCACAAAAAGATTTAGAGACCGTTCTAAAGGAACAAGCATATTCCGAAGAACTTATTTCTAAATCAAAATCGCTTACCACGGTTCTTACCGTTGCAATTGTAATTCTTGTTTTAGCCCTTTTCGGAATTATCGTTTTCTTTAAAACCAGAAGGATCTACATCAATAAATTAATGGCAAAGAACAAACAGCTTAGCCTTGCCAATGAAAAAGCGGAAAAACTTTCTAAAGTAAAGACCAAGTTCCTCTCCACGGTTAGTCACGAACTACGGACGCCCCTATATGGAGTTATCGGTATATCAACCTTATTAAAAGAAGACGAAAACTTAAAAGCCTATTCGGACGACCTTAATTCTTTAAAGTTTTCTGCAGATTATTTATTGGCGCTCATTAATGATGTGTTGCTATTGAGTAAAATGGATGCAGAGGCCATTACTTTATCAAAAGTACCCTATGAATTAGATACCCTTATACAGAACATTGTCCGCTCTTTTGAGTTCACTTTACAAGAGAACAGCAATAAATTACACTTACATATTGATGATACCATACCAAACCAACTAGTTGGAGACCCCATAAGACTATCCCAAGTTCTTATAAATTTAATGGGCAATGCCATTAAATTTACCGAAAACGGAAATATCTGGTTGAAGTTAGTTTTAGTGGAAACTACCAAAACTGAAGGTTGTATCGTAAAATTCACCATAAAGGACGATGGCCTTGGTATACCTTTGCACATGCAGAAGGAAATTTTTAACGAGTTTACCCAAATTGAAAACAAAAACCATAATTACACGGGCACAGGATTAGGTCTCACCATTGTTAAAAAGATTCTAAATCTTTACAAAAGTGAAATTCAACTCAAAAGTCAACCCAATAAAGGCGCTGAATTCAGTTTTGAATTAACACTCAAAAAACAAACCGAACAAAATAGCGATCCCCCGGTTTTAGATGATGTTACCAGCACAACCAATACATTTAAGAATAGCCATGTTAGTCATGTTCTTATTGTTGATGATAATAGAATAAACCAAAAAGTAACCCAGAAGACTTTAGAAAGACAAAATATTAAATCCAGTTTGGCAGATGATGGCGAACAGGCCGTAGCCATGAGTAAAGCTCATACTTACGATTTGATTTTAATGGATATTAATATGCCCAATATTAATGGGATGGAGGCCTCAATGATGATTCGTAAATTCAACAAAACCATACCTATTATAGCGCTGACCGCCGTTGAATTGGATGAAGGAAGAAAAGAAATACTAAATTCGGGCATTAATGATATAATACATAAACCCTACAATATTCCTGAATTTCTAAAGACCATTTTTAAATACCTTCCCAAAGAAGAAATGGATTTATCTCATTAAAAATTCCGTTTTAAATGGCCAAGACTCAGTATCATATTTACGTTATAGAACTTTCTAAAAAAGTTTTTACCGAGAACAGACGTTTCCGTGAAGCAAACCCTCAATTTAATGGTGTTTTAGAATGTGTTTATGTTGGTATGACCAGTAAGACGCCTAAAGAACGTTTTGAACAACACAAAAAAGGGTACAGGAATAAAAAAGGACACAATCTTTCTTCCAACATCGTTAAAAAATACGGGTCATACCTTAGACCCAGTCTTTACAACCATATTAAACCATTGACTTCTAGGGCAAATGCCTTAAAAATGGAAGAAACATTAGCTCTAGAATTACGCCGGAAGCGCTATGCCGTATGGTTTAACTAACCTCCACCCTCCTCTTTTTTCCATAACATTTCAAAAATTAGTAACTTTAGAGAAGTACGTCTCAACGATTCTACACTTCAACTACAGCTTTATGGAAGGACTAATCATGGATTACCCGCTCACCACCACAACCATTCTTGAATACGGGAACAGTGCATTTAAACATAAGAAAATAATTAGCCACCTACCTAACGGCAACCGACATGAATATACGTTTGGCCAATTATATAAGCGCTGTAAGCAGTTGGCCAATGTACTTACCAATAAACTAGGTATTACCAAAGGTGATATGGTCGGAACCTTTGCATGGAACCACCATCAGCATGTTGAACTTTATTATGGCATACCGGGAATAGGTGCAATTTGCCATACAATAAATATTAGGCTATCATCTCAGCAAACCGAATTCATCATCAATCATTCAGAGGACAAAGTTATTTTTGTGGATGCTTCACTTGTACCCTTATTGGAGAAAATTGCCGATAAGCTAGAAACCGTAGAGCAATATATTATTATGAATGCGCCAGAGAATTTTAGCACCTCTCTATTCAATATATTTCATTATGAAGACTTATTAGAAAGGCAACTAGAAGAATTTGAATGGCCAACTTTAAACGAGAACGATGCCTGTGGTATGTGCTACACCAGTGGCACAACGGGTTTACCAAAAGGAGTGCTGTACACCCACCGGTCTACATACCTACATGCTTTAACCATTTCTACACCTAACGCGGCCAATTATGATAGTTCGGACATTGTATTGCTGATTGTCCCCCAATTTCACGTAATGGCTTGGGGCTATCCATATTTATGTCTTATATCCGGATCCAATATGGTTCTACCGTCCTCTAATTTACAACCGGAAGCCATCATCTCTATTTTAAAAGAAGAAAAAATTACCAAGGCCAATGGTGTGCCAACTATTTGGATGGGCGTATATGAAGCTTTAAAGAAAAATCCGCCTAAACCAAAATTAGCATTGAAGGAGTACCTAGTAGGTGGCTCTGCTCTTCCCGCAAGCCTCATTAAAGGTATGGAAGATGATTTTGGCATTAGAGGGGTGCAAGCTTGGGGAATGACCGAAACTTCGCCGTTGGGTACTGTAAGTCGTTTACAGAGTCACCACCGCGACCTATCTCCAGAAGAAAAAATTAAAATAAGAGCGAAGCAAGGTATTGAATTCCCCGGTATTGAAATGCGTGTAATTGGTAATGACGGCTCCGTAGCAGATCGTGATGGAAAGACCATGGGAGAGCTACAGGTTAAAGGGGCTTGGGTCATTAAATCTTACTTCAAAACAAATAATCGAGATAATTTTACAGACGATGGATGGTTTAGAACCGGGGATGTAAGTACAGTTGACAGTGATGGTTACATGCATATTACAGATCGTACAAAAGACTTGATCAAGAGTGGAGGTGAATGGATATCTAGCGTTGCCCTAGAATCTGCATTGATGTCGCATCCAAAAGTAAAAGAAGCTGCCGTTATTGCCATACCGGACGAAAAATGGGCCGAAAGGCCTTTAGCTATTATTGTTATGAGAGTTAGGGATGAAATGGTTTCAGACGAAGATTTCAAAGAATTTTTATCTCGTGATTTTGCCAACTACCAAATACCCGATAGATATGTTTTTGTTGAGCAAGTACCTCGCACCAGTGTAGGCAAGTTCGATAAAAAAGAGATTAGAAGACTTTATGCAAAAGGTGAGTTATAGAAAAATCATAACAAATTGAATTAAGCATATCGTTATTTACCTGAAATACAGCTGAACATCTACTCTAGATTTTGAGCTTTTTTTAGTGTAAAAAACCCCGTTTTATGTAACTACCCACCAATTTATAGTCATATACCGTAAGTATTCTTTATCCGTTTTTACATAAAATCTGAGAATACAAAACATCTACTCTTCTATAAACCAGTTTTTTACCACAACATATCCTTAATAGGCAACAAAAATTTATATCATATAGTAATCATGCATAAATTGTAAGAGTTAACCTACTTAACATAAGTCTATACAGTTATTATGATTTTACCCAAGCAATCAACTCAACTAGTGTTATGGTCATCTTTACTACTGCTATGTTGTAAAATTGCATTTGCGCAGCAAAATCAACCTAATATATCTTTTCAACACCTACCGGGAGGCTTATCTCAAAGCTCTGCCAACGTAATTTATGAAGATAGTTACGGTTACTTATGGATTGGAACCAGAAATGGACTTAACAAATACGATGGTAAGAATTTCCAAATATATGAACAGGCCCTAGATAATAAAACGGGGCTCACCAATGGCTACATAGAGGATATTTACGAAGACGACAATAGGCAATTATATATAGGCACCGTTCAGGGTTTAAATATCTATCACCGAGAAATGGATATCCTAAAGCCTTACCCGTTTATAGGAGAAGGTAAAAAACTAGCTTTAGAGCATTTTTATTCCGTTATTAAATCTACAGATTTTCTTTGGCTAGGTACTACTACAAGTCTGTTTAGGTACCATATTACCACAGGTAAAACCAAAGAGTTTAAATATCAAGAAACCCCAAACAATTATTTTGTAAAAATAGCAAGCCTAAATAATGAAAGAATTGTAGTCATAATCGATAACGATATTTGGGTATTGAATAATGAATTACAAGTTTTATCAAAACTTCACGAAAGTCAGAGAATACGAAGTGTAATACAACAAAGTTCATCTCAGTTTTTAATTGGTTTGCATAATGGTGAAATCATTGAATTAAAAATAAAAAGCGATAATTCTTTAAACTTAGAAAGAAGAAATATAACTAATGGCTACCCCATTCTATCATTAGCAATTTCACAAAATGGCGATTATTGGATAGGTAGTGAAAATGATGGACTTTATATATATTCAAAAAACACCGAACAATTATCGCATTTAAAGTACGATAATACAAATATCAATTCAATCTCTAGTAACTCCATTTGGTCTATATATAATAACAATGGAATTATGTGGCTAGGCCCCTATAAGAAAGGACTGAGCTTCTACGACCCTATTTATCACAAATTTGAACATATAAAAAATGAGCCTTTTGATTCTAAGTCTTTAAATAATAATAACGTAAACTGTTTCATTCAGGATATAAATGATACTAACGACCACCTCTGGATAGGAACAGATGGCGGTGGATTAAACTATTGGGACAGAACCTCTAATTCTTTTGAAAAATACAGTTTAGATAATGAAAATCTCAACACCAACGTAGTACTCAGTATACTACAGGATAAAACAAACAAACTGTGGCTAGGGTCCTGGGGTAAAGGAATAACCATTTTAAATATAAAGAATAAACAGTACGAGGTGTTGACAAAAGAAAATTCCTTTTTGCTGTCAAATAATGTGTTTAATCTAATGATGGACAGTAAAGGTCGTATTTGGATTGCAACTTTTCACGGTGGATTACAAGTCTATAATCCCGAAACCAAAACTCACAAGAACATAAACCTTAACAACACTATTAACAATACTAAAGTCTCTACCATAACAACCATAACCGAGGATAAAAGTGGGAGTATATGGGTTGGAACACAAATTTCTGGGCTCTTTAAACTAGTTGAAACAAAGGAGGAGTGGCAATACACAAGCTATAACAGCCTAGAGAATGAACACACCATAAGTAACGACTTCATTAATGCTATTGTAGAAGATAGTGAGGGCGTGTTATGGATTGGTACTCAAGCCGGATTAAACAAGTATAATTCTACGACGGATTCCTTTGAGTCAATCACCCACAAAAACGGATTAAAGAATGATGCTATTAAGGGTATTATAGAAGATACCAACCATTGGTTATGGTTAAGTACCGGTTATGGAATCATTCACTACAACCCCAAAAGTAAAGCATCTATTAATTATGATGCCAATGATGGTCTGCAAGGCAACGAATTCAACTCCAATTCTTTCTACAAAACTAAAAACAACGAGTTGATTTTTGGTGGTAGTAATGGCTTCAATTTATTTCAAGCAAAAAACATCAAAAAAAGGGAAGACAAACCCAAAGTTAATATTACCAGTTTGAAAATATTCAACAAACCGGTTCATGCCGCTGATGAATCAAAAATATTAAAACAGCATATATCACAAGTAGATTCTATTACCCTGTCCTATGATAATAATGTAATTAATTTTGAATTTAATGCCTTAACTTTTCGTCATCCAGACAAGGTAAATTACGCCTATTTTCTTGATGGCTTTGAAACAGATTGGAATTATGTTGGACAAAAAAAAAACGCTACCTACACCAGTTTAGAACCAGGTGAATATACTCTTAGAATAAAATCTAGTAATTCTGATGGCATATGGAATAACAACGAAACAACCCTGCATATTACGATTACTCCTCCTTTCTGGAAAACCTGGTGGTTTCACTTAATCACTATAGCTTTGTTAATTACCTGTATTTATTTAGCCCTCTATTTACGGGTTAGGAATATCAAGAAATATCAATTAACGCTAGAAAAAGAGATAAGCGAACGTACACAACAGTTACTTCAACAAAAGAAAGAACTTGAAAAAGTAGCAGATGAATTGACCACAAAAAATAAAGAAATTCAACGTTTTACTTTTGCCGTTTCCCATGACCTTAAAAGCCCATTAAGCGGTATTAAAGGTATTGCAAGCTTAATTCCTATGGAGTTTGTAATGAAAGATTTTCCTGAGTTGGAACAATACCTAGAAATGATTAATATTTCATGTGATACCATGCATGACCTCATTGCCGATATTACCAAAATTGCGAAAATTGGTAAAATCGAAAACAAAAATGAAGTACTTGATATAAACGAAATAGTGGCACTCTCAACCACTTTGGTTAAAGGGAAATTAAAAACATCTAAAGTAAAACTCATAGTTGAAGAAAATCTACCGAATATCTATGGCGACAGAAATAGAATTATACAAGTTTTTGGTAATCTTCTAGATAACGCTATAAAGTATATGGGCGACCAAAAACAACCTGTAGTTTATATTAAAGCACAAGAAAACGGAGAAAAAATACAGTTCTCAGTATCAGATAATGGTTCTGGAATGGAGGAAAAATCTTTAAAAAAGCTTTTCTCTCCTTTTGAGCGATTTCATTCTGATGTAAATGGTACCGGGCTAGGTCTTTATATGATTAAACAAATTGTTGAATCGCACGATGGCACTATATATGCCGAATCTGAAGGAAAGGGAAAAGGAACTACTTTTAATGTTATCCTGCCAAACGTCGTGGGCCAACATATAAAAAATATGATGGGTAACGATATAGTTCCTGAAAACACCGATTAAAATTAGTTTTCAAAGAAAGACTATTGAATAAAAAAAATAGCTTAAGCACGTTGCTCAAGCTATTTTTTAAATTTTAAAACAGTATTTACTACTTGCTCAAGTACATTTTTCTTCTCCCATAAAGCTCATAGAACTGATCATCTTTTAAGCTGTCTATAAAGAGGATACTCTCTCCTGTACTTTTCATTTCAGGACCTAAGTTTTTGTTCACGTTAGGGAACTTATTAAAAGAAAAAACTGGTTGTTTGATTGCGAAACCTTTAAGCTCCGGTTTAAAAACAAAATCTTTTACTTTCTTATCGCCCAACATTACTTTAGTAGCGTAGTTTACATAAGGTTCTTTATAAGCTTTTGCAATAAACGGTACCGTTCTTGACGCCCTAGGGTTAGCTTCTATGATATAGACCATATCGTCCTTAATCGCAAACTGAATATTAATCAGACCTACCGTGTTCAACGCTAAAGCAATTTTCTTGGTATGATCTTTTATCTGCTGCATTACAAACTCACCAAGGTTAAACGGTGGCAAAGTCGCATTAGAATCGCCCGAGTGAATTCCACAAGGTTCAATATGTTCCATTATACCAATAATATAAACATCTTCACCGTCACAAATTGCATCGGCCTCCGCCTCTATTGCACCATCTAAATAATGATCCAACAATAATTTATTGTTCGGGATTTTCCTAAGCAAGTCTACTACGTGAGATTCTAGCTCTTCTTTATTAATCACAATCTTCATTCCCTGACCTCCTAGTACGTAGGATGGTCTAACTAATAAAGGAAAGTCTAATTCATCTGCAAGTGCTAAAGCTTCATCTGCTGTTTCCGCAATACCATATTGAGGAAAAGGAATATTATTTTCTTTCAGCATTTCAGAGAAACTACCTCTGTCTTCCGCTAAATCCAATGCTTCAAAGCTAGTTCCTATAATTTTAATTCCGTATTTAGATAGTTTTTCTGCTAATTTTAAAGCAGTCTGCCCACCCAACTGTACAATAACACCTTCTGGTTTCTCATGACGGATAATATCGTAAATATGCTCCCAAAAAACAGGCTCAAAATAAAGTTTGTCCGCTGTATCGAAATCGGTTGAAACTGTTTCAGGGTTACAGTTAATCATGATAGTTTCATAACCACATTCCGCAGCAGCCAAAACACCATGTACACAGCAGTAATCAAATTCAATTCCCTGCCCGATCCTGTTCGGACCAGAACCAAGAACTACAATCTTCTTTCGGTCTGTAACAATACTATCGTTCTCTACATAACGTGTTCCGTCTGGCTTCTCTATTTCTGCTTCAAAAGTAGAATAGTAGTAAGGCGTCATCGCCTTAAACTCAGCTGCACAGGTATCCACTAACTTGTAGACCCTATTGATGTTCATTTCTTCCGTACGTTTCTTATGTACTTCGCTCTCGTAGCAATCTAGCATGTGAGCTATCTGCCTATCGGCAAAACCTTTTTGCTTGGCTTCCAACATCAAGTCCTTGGTAAGCGTTGCAATAGTAAACGTAGAAATCTCTTTTTCTAATAGATGAAGTTCTTCATATTGTTTTAAGAACCACATATCAATTTTTGTAATCTCATGGATTCTTGACAAAGGAATACCAAGTTGAATAGCATCATAGATTACAAAAACCCTATCCCAACTAGGAATGGTCAATTTTTGAATGATTTGGTCGTAATTAGTATAACCTTTACCATCTGCACCTAATCCGTTTCTTTTTATTTCTAGGGATTGAGTTGCTTTGTGCAGTGCTTCCTGAAATGAACGTCCAATACCCATAACTTCACCCACAGACTTCATCTGAAGACCTAAAGTACGATCAGAACCTTCAAATTTATCAAAATTCCAACGCGGTATTTTTACGATTACATAGTCTAAGGTCGGCTCAAATAAAGCGGAAGTAGATTTTGTAATTTGATTCTCCAATTCATTTAAATGATATCCGATAGCTAATTTTGTAGCAATCTTTGCAATAGGATATCCAGTTGCTTTAGAGGCTAAAGCGGAAGAACGAGAAACTCTTGGGTTAATCTCAATTGCAATAATATCTTCTTCATCATCAGGACTAACGGCAAACTGCACATTACACCCTCCGGCAAAATCACCAATACTACGCATCATATGAATTGCCATATCACGCATTTTTTGGTAGGTTCTGTCTGATAAGGTCATTGCGGGAGCAACAGTAATAGAATCTCCGGTATGAATACCCATCGGATCCATATTTTCTATTGCACAAATAATAACTACGTTATCATTGTCATCCCGTAATAACTCCAATTCATATTCCTTCCAGCCTAATAAGGCTTTATCAATCATCACCTCATGAATAGGTGAAATCTCTAGCCCACGGCTTAGATGTTCGTCAAAATCTTCTGGCTTATACACTATTGATGCTCCTGCACCACCCAAGGTATAAGATGCCCTAATAACTAAAGGAAATCCAAATTCTTGAGCTATCTCCTTTCCTTTTAAGAATGATGTAGCCGTTGCCTGTGGCGCCATACCAACACCAATTTTAAGCATTAACTCACGGAATTGCTCACGATCTTCAGTAATGTTTATGGCATCAATATCAACACCTATAAGATCAACTCCAAAATCTTTCCAAATTCCCTTTTCATCTGCCTCTATACATAAATTAAGGGCAGTCTGCCCCCCCATAGTTGGTAGGACTGCGTCAATTTGAGGGTGCTCCTTTAGTATTTCAATGATTGACTTGGTTGTCAATGGCTTTAAATAAACATGATCAGCCATTGAAGGATCCGTCATGATTGTAGCCGGATTACTATTTATCAATATAGTCTCAATACCATCTTCACGCAATGAGCGCAATGACTGTGAACCTGCATAATCAAATTCACAAGCTTGACCTATAACAATGGGACCGGAACCGATCAGTAGTATGGATTTTAAATCTTTTCTTTTGGGCATTCGTTGTATTCTTTAAAACTTTGGCTATAAAATGTTACAAATATCAGTACAAATCTGACATAAAAAAAGGTGTTACTTATAAAAAGTAACACCTATATATTTCTTAAAAAATAAAATCATTATTTCTTATGTCTCGGTTCAGAGGATACAGAAAGTTTCTTTCTTCCTTTAGCTCTTCTACGAGCCAAAACTTTTCTTCCGTTTACGGACGCCATACGCTCCCTAAATCCATGTTTATTTCTTCTCTTTCTCTTTGAAGGCTGATATGTTCTTTTCTGTCCGGGCATTGTATTATCCTTTTCTTTGTGTGATACAAGTTTGCGAAACCGCTCGCTAAAACTGGGCGCAAATATACAAAGAGTTTTCTCTTTGGCAAATACATTTAGAAAAATATTTTTAAAGAATGCCTGCCGCCTAGCGATAGGATTTTATTACTTTTGCCAAAATCGGATTTTAGCAACAAAATCAATCTATGAGAAACTTTTTAGGCATTCTTTTTATTGTTCTATCAAGTACTGTTTCTTTAGCTCAGACACAACTTGAATACAAACTGAAGAAAAATGCTGTCTTCACCGTAAAACAAAACGCAAAACAAATCATTACACAAGAACTGGATGGAGCTTCTCATATTCTAACTAATAAGATAGATGGTGTTCTAGAGTTTAAGGTACTGGAAGTAAGGGATACCACATATCAAATAGCTTTGAAATTCAAGGATCTTAATCTAAATATGACCTCTAGCATTCAAGGTGAATTGATGGACGTACATGCTCAGGAGGTCAACAAAAATGATATGCAATCGCAAATATTCAACAGCCTCCTAAATAGGCCCGTGAATATCATTCTTGCAAAAACAGGGGATATTCTTGAAGTGAAAGGCGGCGATAGTCTCGTAGTAAAAATGGCCGAAGCATCTGGTCTTGAAGATGAATTTTCTTTGAACATGATGAAAAAATCATTGCAAAAAGAGTTTGGCTCAGAAGCCCTTTCCAACAGTTATAAGCAAATGACGTTCATTTATCCTTCTAAAAAAGTAAAAGTAGCGGATACTTGGAAAAACCAATATTCTGGCAAATTGCAAGCGGATAATACTTGGACGCTAAAAGCAATTACTGCAGATACAGCAAATATAACCGGATCGGCTAAAGTTACAATAAATGTAACCGAAGCTGCTACGACCATGAAACTAGCGGGAACTCAAAAAACAAATATTACCACTAGTGCTATTACCGGCTTTATTAGAAAAATGACCGTTGAGGGAGTTTCCAAAGGCTCATCTACCATGACACAAATGGGCGACCAAGAAATACCCACTACTATAGAGTCTTCTATAACATACGAACTCCTAACTAATTTAAACGAACCGATCAACAATTAATACATATGTTCAACAAAAATCTTAAAATTGTCATAGCAGTACTTATTATAGCATATGCCGTATATCAATTTATAGAAGGCAATATTGGTAATGGAATCTTTTTAATTCTTTTATCGTTAATCTTCATCTTCCTTTACTTCAGAAACGAAATTATTCTTTTGGCTTTTCTCCGTATGAGAAAACAAGATTTAGAAGGCACACAAAAATGGCTTGGTAAAATAAAAAACCCAGAAGCAGCCTTGATTACAAAACAACAAGGTTATTATAATTATCTACATGGTATCATACACTCTCAAAAAAACCTGACGCAAGCTGAGAAGTACTTTAAAAAAGCCTTGAAGCTTGGACTTACCATGGATTATGATATTGCCATGGCCAAATTAAGCCTTGCAGGCATTGCTATGCAAAAAAGAAGAAAAAGAGAAGCTACAACGCTTCTACAGGAAGCTAAAAAACTTGACAAGAGCAATATGCTTACCGATCAAATAAAAATGATGCAGCAGCAAATGAAGAAGATTTAGGTACTAGTTGGTGAAGAACAAATGACAGCCTAAACCATCATCTAAAAATGACAAA
>NZ_RCNR01000017.1 GCF_009725985.1 Zobellia amurskyensis | reverse complement strand
TCCGGCGACCTGACAACTACCTATAAATGACTTCAAGGGTTCCTAAATGGGATTATTAAAGTGTAATTAGCTAGATTGTTTTGCTGAATTTTACTTCACATCCTTTGGGACAGTCTAACTTCATACTTGCTATTCGACAATAGCATTAAATCTATTAACGAGTTTTATTAAGTGCTACTTCATGGTACAAGAAAAGGTATGTGATATATTCTTGGCTTAGCTGCGTTAAATTAAGTGCTTTATATAGGCGACTATTAATTGATTATATCTAGTCTATTAGATTAGCGCGTTGATGTGTTGTTCTAGGAAATGTGAATGTTGTTAGGATGGAATATAATGGATAAGGGATGGCCTTATTTAAGGCAGGATAAACATTTGAAAGTAACGAAAAATATAAAAGCCACTGATCAAAATAGATCAGTGGCTTTCTGGTATAGAATGGATAATAATTTAGTACCCCTGATTCTGTACAAGATTAGGGTTGTTCTGCATCTCAGATGTTGGAATCGGGAATAATAGCTCTCTTTCAGTTAAAGCTTTGTTAGGTAAATAACTGAAGTTGTGTCCTACGAAATCTTCAAGCTGATTGGTTTCTGGATTATAAGCTTTTCTCCATCGAGCCATATCGTACCAAGTCTTATTCTCAAAACTAAGTTCGTGAATGCGCTCTATGCGTACAGCCTGTCTAAAGTCATCTTGAGAAAGTCCAGCCAAATCAGGAAGTTCAGCGCGTTGTCTTATTTCATTAATGGCATTATAGGCATCTGCAGATGCGATTCCTTCGGCTTCGTTTACGGCCTCAGCATACATTAATAATACATCCGCGTAGCGATAAATACACCAGTTTAAATCCGATTGAGCACTATCTTCATTTGCTTGAATATCAAAATGCTTGAATATGTAAGGAGCTCCTAGATTAACACTGTCGCTTCTATCTGCTTCTAAAGAGTAACTTGTAAAATAGAATTGCTTTTCTTCAGCTCTTTTGTCATCGGCTTCATATGAATTAGCAAATTCATTAGTTGAGAATATACCACCCGTTTGAGCAGAGTATGCAGAAATTCCTAAATTATAGGGTAAAATAGCCGGCTGCCAATTTCCTGATTGAATGTTTCCTGCAAATTGCGTCATGAAAATATACTCACCACTATTTTTTGTAGCAGGGTCATGCAGCGCATCGTATGAATCAAAAATGGTATACTGGGCTGAATCAATTACTTCTTTTGCTTTGTTAGCGGCAAGTTGGAAGTTTTCCGTTTTCTGAAGTGGGTAACCTGCTGATGTTAGGTATACATCGGCCAAAAGAGTTTTTATTGCTCCCATGGATACTCTTCCCGACTCATCTCGCCATGCTAGACTAGAATTCTCGGCTTCCGTTAAATCCGAGATGATTAAATCATATACAGCTTCTGGTGAGGCCTGTTCTGGGTATAGTTGCTCTGATCCCAAATCAACAGATTCTGTTATAATTGGAATGTTTCCGAACATACGTACCAATCCAAAGTAATAGTAGGCTCTAAAGAATTTTGCTTCTGCCAAGTAATTCTGTTTTTCGGTTTCATCCATGTTGATCTCTGGAATCTTTTCAATGGCTAAATTGGCTCTGGATATACCGGTGTAATATTCGTTCCAAAAGCTACTACCATATCCGTTGTCCGAGTTGTTGATTAAATCCTTAACGAGATAAATGTTGGTGGCCTGACCTAAAGAAGTATTGGCTAAGCCAGTTGCAAATTCAAGCATTAACCAAGTTCCACCACCAAAACCACTATTTGTAATTGGTACCAATGGTTCGTAAATACCATTTACCGCACTTTCGGCATGTTCTGCTTTTGTGAAATAAGTGTCTGTGGTAAAGTTGGATTCGTCTTCTTCATCTAAAAAGTCACTACATGAAGATGTGAGCGATACAGCGGTAAAGACCGCTATAGTTCTTATAAAGTTTTTATAGGTTTTCATTTTTTTATCTTTTTATATTATTACAGTCCAACATTAAGTCCTATCATAAATGTACGAGGTCTTGGATAATCGTAAAGTGAGTAACCTTGGTCAAAGGCCTGACTACCATTAGAGCTTTCCGGATCGTATCCAGGAAACTTAGTTGATACAAAGAAGTTCTGTACAGAGGTATATAATCTTAAGCGGTTTAAGTGCAAACGCTTAGTTAGTTCTGGCTTGAACACGTAAGAGAGCATCAAGTTTCTTCCTCTTAAAAATGAAGCATCCTTGAGTTTTCCTGAATCGTTGTTGGTATCGTACCCAGCTGCAATTGGTCTAATTTGGGCAATATTAGTGTCTTGATTGTCCGGTGTCCAAGCATTTAAGACCGTTGAGAAACTGTTGGCGATAGTTTGACGATCTTCTGCAGAGTGTTCGTCACGGTACATAAGGCTATTTCCATATTGAAACTGAAGGTCTACCAATAGTTCTAGATTACCATATCTGAACGTATTAGAGAAAGTTCCAAAACCATCAGGGATACCTTTTCCTATTACAGCTCTATCATCACTATTAATAGCACCATCATCATTTAAGTCTTTATATTTTATGTCACCAGGAAGCCTGTCATAAATAGCAGCTTCTGCAGCCTCGTCTGTATTCCAGGTACCTTCATCTATATAGCCAAAGAAAGTTCCTACTGGTTCTCCTTCGCGAATAAGTGTTGATCCCAAGAAAATATCGGAACCTCCTGTTAGTGCTACTACTTCGTTCTTATTGATTGAAATATTAAAATTTGTATCCCATCCAAAGAGTTCGTTATCTATATTGGTAGTGTTCAAGGTAATTTCTATACCCTTGTTTTCCATACTCCCAACATTTCTAAAAACGTTTGAGAACCCACTGGTAGAAGGTACAGGTGCATTAAGAAGCATATCTGTAGTTAACTTACGGTATACATCAAGTTCTATAGCTATACGATTATTCAAAAGTCCTAATTCTAATCCAGCATCTACTTGATTTGTTTTTTCCCACTTTAGGTCAGAATTAGCCATACGTTGTGGAATACTATATGATGCACGATCACCAGAAAATATTACCGTTCCACTTTCCAAGCCAGCTAAAGCTCTATATGCAGGGATTTCAGAATTACCTGTAGATCCGTAACTTGCTCGAATCTTTAAATTAGAAATAGTTTCGCTTTGTGATAAGAAATCTTCGTTAGACACTCTCCATGCCAGTGCCGCTGAAGGGAAAAAGGCAAACTGATTTTCTGGTCCAAATTTTGAAGAACCATCCGCTCTTCCTGTTAAGGTCAGTAAGTACTTATTTTGATGGTTGTAGTTCACACGACCAAAGTAGGAGTTAAGTCCGTATGCAATTTTACTAGAGGTTGGTGTTTGTGGGTTAGACCCGGCACCAAGGTTGTTGAACCCATAAAAATCATCAGCAAATCCTCTAGTCTCAGCCTTTGACTTGAATTCATCTATATGTTGCCATGATAGCCCTACCATTGCTGTTAGTGAATTGTTATTTTCAAAATCTTTGTTATATGTCAAATAGTTTTCAAATTGCCATGAATTGTAGCGGCCGTTTTCTACATAAGCAGCGCCGTCTGGTCTAGCAATATATCTTAAATCACGACCTCCATAATAATCATTCCTCTGATTTATGACATTCGCGCCGACTGTAGTTCGTAGCTGTAAGTTTTTATTGAAGGAAATATTACTATAAAAATTACCGATTACAGATTGTGTTTTAAGAAAATATCTTCTGTCATTCGCAACTGCAACCGGGCTTCCGCCACCTTCCATACCAGGATAATCAATGTTTGATCCCCAAGTTCCATCTTCATAGGTAACTGGAATTATAGGAAGCGCTTCAAATACCTGTCTCATAGTAGTAATACCACCGCCACCAAGTTGGTCTACTTGCTTTTCATTTTGATCATTGTAACCTAAACTACCACCAACTCTTAACCAATCAGTAATATCAGAATCCATAGTAAACCTACCTGAATAGCGCTTTAGCCATGACTCTACAATTAAACCTTGTTCATCACGGAATCCCATGAAAAGACCATAATTGCCTTTTTGAGTACCTCCTGTGAAAGATAGTTGATGATTTTGTGTATAAGAAGTTCTTATGGCTTCATCTTGCCAATCAGTATCATGTAAAGGATTGCCTTCCGTATCAAAAAGTCTTGGATCCGTTCTTTTAAGTCTAGGATTTGTGTATCTACCTCCAGCCCACCCCTCTGGGTCAAATTTTTCTGCATTGGCATATGCAGTCTCTTCTACTTGAAGAAATTCTTCTGAGTTTAGTAAATTAAGTTTTTTAGGTAGTGTTCCAATACTAAAATCTACATCGTAATTAAGACGGCCGCCTCCATTTGTTGTGCCTCTTTTGGTACTTACCAAGATAACGCCGTTTGCACCTCTTGCTCCATAAATTGCTGTTGCCGAAGCATCTTTTAACACTTCAATAGATTCAATATCATTGGGGTTCATATAGTCAATAGGGGTACTTCCGTTTGGTAAGCTAGCTGCGCTTAGAATAACACCATCAATTACATAAAGTGGCGTGTTAGCTATACTTACCGAGGTGTTACCACGAATTCTAACTACCGTTCTACCTCCGGGTCTACCTGATCCAGAAGTTATGTTAACCCCTGAAACCTTACCTGCTATGGCTTGATTCATAGAGGCGGCTGGTCTTTCTGCCAATTCTTCCGCCTTTACGGAACCTACTGCACCGGTTAAATCACTTTTCTTTTGCGTACCGTAACCAATAAGAACCACTTCGTCTAATGCCGAAGCATTTTCCTCAAGACCTACAGTAATGTTGTCCTGTCCGCTAACAGAAATTTCTTTTGTAGCATACCCTATATAAGAGATGACTAGTACGGCATCTTGGCTGCTTACTTCAATGGAAAAATTTCCATCAAAATCTGTAGTAACACCGTTTGTGGTGCCTTTTTCGATGATACTAGCACCAGGTAAAGGTTGGTTGCCTTGGTCATTAACGGTACCTGTAATTACGTTGTCCTGTTCATCCGACAAGAGAAGCCGAATGGTGTCATTTTTTTCTGTAGATCTGTTGGTTAAATCGACAGAAAAACTAGCTCCAAAAGAGGATTGGAGACATACAATTTGAATACCTAATAAGAAACAAAACTGTTTGATCTTAAAAGATGATAACATTGAAGTCATAGTCTAAATTTTTAAGTTGGTGAATTAGTTGAAGGGGATTTAGCTTCAAATGTAATTGTATGAAGGAAACGAGTACACCTATTAATTTACAATTAATGGTATTTTTTTGTCATTTTGTGCTTATTTGATATTTTGTGTCATTCCTTTTTAGGAATTTCTTTTTTGTTATAGGAATATTTGAGGATTTGAAAAACGTTGTTTTTTTAAAAGTCATTTCAAAACTGGATATCTGCCCTATGTGTGAAAATTATTTGATTCAAAATTCTATAAAATAACAGAGTTTGAATGGTAATTTGGAGTTTATGGCGTGTGTGGTAATTGGCAAATTTTCAGGATTGAAAATTCAGTTTTGAGATTAAAAGAAGTCACTTTAAAAAGTTGTCCTAACTAGTGAATTGAATATTTTTATTGTTTTTTGTGAGGGTAAAATAGTAGGAATTTGGGTGAATTTTAACATATTCTATGTTTTACTTTTTTGGCAACAAAAAAGGAGACATTCATTTAAATGTCTCCTTTTGAAAATGTTATGATAAATTTTGCTAGGATTATTTCATAGGGTGTTCTAGTAATAATTCTTCTGGAGAATAGAACCCTTCCTTATCTTTTATCTGCTCACGAACTTCTTTTACTTTTTGAGGTGAAATTGCCGATGCTTTGTTACCAAAAGTGTTTCTAACATAAGTAAGCACGGCTGCGGTTTCCTCTTCATTAAGTAATCTACCGAAAGGAGTCATAGGTACTTGACCAGGGTATTTTTTACCTTTAACCTCTATAGGTCCCATGATACCGTTAGTGGTTAATTTTATCAATCTTTCTTCGCTACCGGTAACCCATTTTGAGCCAGCCAAAGGTGGGAATCCAGAAGCGCTAAGGCCTTCTCCGTCTGATTGATGACAAGTGGCACAATAGCCATCTCGTTCGTAAATTTCTTGTCCAGCCATTAAAAGTTCTAAATCTCTTCCTTTTAAATCGGTTTCAATTACGTCTTTGGGTTTTTCGCCTGCTCTATGTCCATTTAAATGGGCAAGTGCAGCTTCGTATGGTCTTTCCATCCATTTGTCAAGACCTTTTTTTCCGGCTTCCGTAATAATAGGTATACCAATATCTTTACCTAATCTTGATGCAGCTACCAATGCTTCAAGACGTACTCTAGGGTTATCATCTTTAGCGGCTTGCATTAATAATTCAGGTTGGTTATTAATTTGGTGACCATTATATCTCAGTACTTCAACTGCGGCAGAACGCGCTCTAAAGTCTTTGGCCTTTAATAATTGAGTCAATAAATCCTTGTCTATTTTGTTAAGACCCCAAGTAACCCAAAGGCCTTCCAATAAATTATGCTCATAATTAGCATCGTTTTTGTCAAGATTGGCTACCCATGTTTTTAATTTAGATAGAACTTCATCAGCATCACGTGCACGTAATTCTCTTTTGGTTCTGTACCGGGTTCTATATTCTGGTAATTTTAGGTTATCCAATAATTCATCAATGGTAGCATCGGCAACTTTTGCTGGTTTAACCAATGGTCTAGACGGATAGGTAACTCTGTATATTCTTCCATGTACATGATCTCTTAACGGGTCACGCGCATTGTGCTGCATGTGTCCGATCAAAACATTGCTCCAATCTAAAAAGTAGAGAGAGCCATCAGGGGCAAATTCCATATCTACCGGTCTGAAATTTTTATCGTCCGAAAAAATAAGGTCTTGTCTATGCTCACTAAGATAACCTGCTGTTTTAGGGTCATCTACCATTTTATGTTGTTTGGTTCCTCTAAATCCTATGGTGTTATTAATTAACATGTCACCTTGAACATTATCTGGGAAGTGACGACTGGAAACAAATTCCAAACCGGAAGTAGGGCGAACCAAATGGTCTTTTTCAATTAAGTTTTCTGGGATGGGCGAGCTCACACCATAACGAGGAACAATTGTTCCCGGCATCATCCAAGTGGCAGCAGGACCGGAAGTATGCTCAAAGAATGGCTGTCCCCATTCGTCAAAAGCAATACCCCACGGGTTGGGAATAGCAAGTTGAGCCGTACGTTCTAGGTGATGTCTTTGTGGGCTGTATCTGTAAAAACCACCGTTGCTACCCCTAACGCTACCATAAGCGGTTTCTACATTAGAATGCAGAAAAGTACCTTCACCCATATAGATTGCTCCTGATGGATCTGTGGTAAAAGCGCTAATGGCATGATGGGTATCATGGTCATCAAAACCGCTTAGTATAACTTCTTTTTTATCGGCCTTGCCATCTCCATCTGTATCTTTTAGAAGTATCAAGTTTGTTCCTTGTGACATGTATACGCCTTCCGGGGCAAATTCAAAACCAATAGTAAGATGTAGGCCATCTGCAAAAACAGTTTGCTTATCCGCTTTGTTATCCCCGTCCGTATCTTCAAAAATTAAAAGTTTGTCGTTGGGTTTGCTGTCACCAGCCTTGTAATGCGGATAACTTGGCATAACGGCTACCCATAATCTTCCTTCATTGTCAAAAGACATTTGAACCGGATTAGCTAAATCAGGGAATTGCTCTTCTGATGCAAAAAGTTCTACTTTGTAGCCCGGAGCAGTTTTAATTTGTGCTAAAGCTTCTTCGCCGTAAAGGTACTTAGGGTCTCCGTTCTTTTCACTTTCTTTATAATTCGTTTCTACTGGCGGAAGCTTTTTTGTTTTGGCATCTGCAGCGGCCAAATCCATTTGTTTGCCATGAATCGCTTGCCAGATTGCGGTATCCCTTATGGCGGTCATTTCACGGATTTTTTCTATTTCAAACGGGTAATTTTGTGGGCCGTAAGGGTCATATCTTCTTCCGTAAACATGAACACTGTTAGGGATTTTAAAATCGTTAAGCCAAAACCAGTTCTTTTCTGTAACGGCATCATGCACTAGTTGGCGGTTGGTTTCATCTACATTTTTACTTCCAAAAATATCGTCTGCCAATAGTTTTCCGAATTTTTTATAGCCAGAATCCGTTAATTGAAATCCATCTTGAGTAAGGTCTTCATCTTCGGTCTCATACCATTTTTTAGTAGCGTCAAAAGCATCTACGAAAAGTACACCTTCTTCGTTGGCTACTTCTTTCATGGCATTGGTATAAAGCGCTAAATTTTTATTTTCTTTAATGCCATCAGGTAAATCCATCTTATCAGACAGATTTTCAAAAGCAATTGGGGAAACAATGGCTAGTTGGGGTGGTGCTACTCCATTATATTTTGTGCTTATGGTATGTTTGATGAATGCACGCAATTCCTCTCTGTAATTTTGTAGTCCTTCTTGACCTTCAAAAGACTCGATATAACCAAAAAAAGCAACTATAATATCTGGCTTTAAGCTGGTAATCCATTCATCAGGTGTAGGGAAATGGCCCACACTACCTGATTGATGACCTTTGTCGTCCTCAATAAAATGTATTCTACTTCCTGAATCGTGTTCAAATTTATCAGCCCCCGGAAAAGCCCAAGGAGATTTTCGCGCCGCATGAGGTCTAAAGGCTGGAGTGTTACCTCCATCTGCCATATTCCTAATAAATAAGGAATCATTGGGATACCTTAGCTGCATCTCTGTTTCAAAGTGCCCAAATTCCATCATTCTAGATCCTAAATTGTTTCCTACTAAAACAATGCGGGAGTTTTTATGAACGGTAAGGCTGTTGTCTTCTTTTTCGCTACATGCCAAAAAGCAAATTACGACAGCACAGGTCAGGATGAGCTTTGCTATGCCGGTTTTTTTAATCATTTTCATAATATGTAGAATAATTTATTTTGAATATGGAGTTGATATGGTTTGGTGTAAATATTATTTTAATTGAGTTGCTTTAAATTGATAAGATTAAGTTATTATTGTACTTTGTACACTTGTTAATATCGGAATTTGTGTCCATATTAGCTGAGCTTTTTTCAAAAAATTATCAATAAAATTAGAATGTTAGTGCGAGTGTAGACAAAACTATAATAGATTTTGAATTAAATTGACCTGTATCTTATTAAAAGTTGGTACTTTTTTGTCTTATATTGATGTTTAAATGAATTTCTAAAGAAAATTTATGAGTGCTCCTAGTATAGAAAAGACGTTAACACCAAAAGAAACTTTTATTTATAAAGATCTAATCGGGCCATTTTTTAACCCCAATTGGCATTTTCATCCCGAGTTTCAGATTTCGTATATAATGGAAGGCGAGGGTACTCGCTTTATTGGAGATCATGTACAGAATTTCAAGAAGGGAGATTTGGTTATGACCGGTCCTAACCTGCCACACTTATGGAGAAGCGATAATGTCTACTTTAAGAAAGATAGTGGTTTGTCTACTAGGGGGTTGGTTATTTATTTTGACCATGTTCTTTTGAACGAACCGCTTCTTGAAATGGAAGAGTTTTATAAAATAAATAAGCTTGTGGCACATTCGCTCAGAGGAATAGAGTTTCACGGAGAAACAAGAGATTTGATAATTAAGTTTCTTTTAGAGCTTGATGAGCAAAAAGGGTTTAAGCGTATTCTAAAGCTTCTGGAGATTTTGGATACACTGGCGAACAGCTCGGAATATACCATGTTGGCCAGCCCAAATTACATGAACGCATTTAAAGGAGGCGATGCCGAAAAGATGAGAAAGGTCTATGATTATGTAATGACAAATTTCAAGACCAATATTTCATTAGATGAGGCTGCTGGTTTGTTGAATATGACCACTACATCTTTTTGTAGATACTTTAAGCCTAGAGCCAATAAGACTTTTACACGTTTTGTTAATGAGATACGCATAGGGCACGCTCGAAAACTACTTTTAGAAGATAATTTTAATATTTCTCAGATTAGCTACGAGTGTGGTTATAATGCGCTTTCTAATTTTAACAGGCAGTTTAAATCTATTACGGAGATGTGTCCATTGGAGTACAGAAAGCTCTTTTTAAACATTCAAACTCCAGTTTAATTACCTGAAACTATGCTTTGTTTATGTGTTGAAAAGGAAAAAAAGTATCAGTCTTTAAGAAAATAGAGGAATTTTGAAGTTTCATTTAGCGCTAGATTTGTTAATCGATTGAAATTTATGGAATCAGAGTTCCAAGTTTTAAAGAAAAGCAGACACGAATTTCGTTTCTGTATAATTACGCCAGATTTTAAATTAACCATTATATAATGAAAATAGGAATGAATATGTTGCTTTGGACGAATCACGTCACCGAGCAGCACTTTAGTATTGTAGACGATTTAAAAAAAACCGGATACGACGGTATTGAGCTATTTTTTGGAGAGGGTAGTGAAAAATATTATTCACAGTTGGGCAACCATTTTTCCGGTATGGATATGGGTGTTACAGGAGTAGCATCCCTCTCGGCAGAACAAAATATAGCTAGTCCAGATAAAAAAGTTAGAGAAGCAGGTTTGGAGCGATTAAAATGGTCGATTGATATGGGCGAGGCTGCTAATGCCGAGGTCTTATGTGGGCCTTTTCATTCCACTTTTGCTTTGTTTACTAGGCAACCACCTACTTTAGAAGAAAAGAAATGGAGTAATGAGATGTTACTTAAAGCGGCCGAGTATGCTAAAGGAGCTAATATTGTTCTTACGCCTGAAGCCGTAAATAGATTTGAATGTTACCTGTATAATACCATGGCAGATTTAGGTGATATGGTAAAAGAGGTGAACCATCCAAATTTGGGTGCAATGTTCGATACACATCATGCCAATATTGAGGAGAAGAGCCAATCTGGCGCTATTAAAACGATAGCTCCTTATCTAAAACATGTACACATAAGTGAAAATGATAGGGGAACTCCAGGTAGAGGACAGATAAACTGGCCAGATGTATTCTCGGCTTTGAATGAAATAGAATACAAAGGGTGGGTTACCATTGAGGCCTTTAGTACGACTATACCAGAATTTGCCAATGCTATAAATGTCTGGCGAAACTACTCTCCTGTAGAAGAAGTATATACGGAAGGATTTAAACTCATATCCGAAGGATTGGGAATCACCAAATAAGCACCTTTAAACTAGAACAGAATGAAAAATGTATTGCCAATTGTAATTTGTCTAATTTTATTTGCGTGTAAAGAGCAGAAAAAGACTGTTGCTGAAGAACCTCAAATGGCTCAAGAAGTTGATTCTCCTAAAAAGTGGCTAACCTACAAGGGTGCCGACGAAAATGCGAAACACATTGTTATGATTTCGGGAGATGAGGAGTACCGTTCAGAAGAGGCGCTACCGCAATTGGCGAAAATTCTATCTAAACATCATGGGTTTAAATGTACTGTCTTATTTGCTCAAGAAGAGGATAAACCAGGTATTGTAAACGCTAATTACGGTAAAAACATACCAGGTTTAGAAGCATTGACTTCGGCAGATATGATGGTGATTTTTACTCGGTTTCGTGCACTTCCGAATGATCAAATGAAATATATAGATGATTATTTAAAGTCAGGAAAACCAGTAATGGGGTTAAGAACCGCAACTCACGGTTTCAATTTCCCTAAGGATTCCGATTCGCAGTATGCTCATTATAGCTTCAACTACAAAGGAGATAAGACCGAGTGGGACGGTGGTTTTGGACGCTTGGTACTTGGTGAAACTTGGATCAATCATCACGGGCATCACAAGCACCAGAGCACTAAAGGTATGGTAGCCATTGGCGCTAATACTACAGGTATTGCCAATGGAATTTCTGATGGTGATGTGTGGGGCGCTAGTGATGTATACGGAGTTACGCTTCCGCTTCCCGGGGATTCGCAGCCTATAATTTTAGGACAGGTGATGAATAGAAAGGGAGAATATGATGAAAACGATGTTTTTTACGGAATGAAGCCTACGGATGATGAAATAGCGACTACAAATAAAGATGGAAAAAGTCTTGGTGATGTATTGATGCCAGTTACTTGGGTAAAAAGCTATCAGTTGCCAGGCGGTAAAAAAGGAAAAGCCTTTACATCAACTGTAGGTGCTGCAAATGACCTTTTAATTGAAGGTACAAGAAGACTTTTAGTGAACGGTATATTCTGGGGGCTTGATTTACAAATTCCAGAAAAGGCAGATGTAACTTTGGTTGGTGACTACAAACCTACCAAATTTGAATTCCGAAAAGACGATTACTGGCCGGCAAAGCAGGTTAGTATTGAAAGTTTCGAGTAGAAATTAAATTCCTGAATAGATATTTAATAGATAGCTAGAGCACAAAAGATAACCACACGATAGAGTGGATTATCTTTTGTGCACTTTCTTGTCTTAAAAATGCGTAAGCCCGTTTCATTTGGGTTTTTACTGTATTAATGGATATGCCTTGGCTTTCCGCAATCTCCGCATAACTTTGACCATTTAATATAGCAGAAATAAATATTTGTCTGCGGCTTTCGGGCAGTTGGTCTAAGAGAGATAATACACTTCCCTTACTAGAAAGAGTATCGCTAATTTTTTCGTCTTCACACTCATCAATATATAGATCGGTAAGAATAAGTTCCTGTTTTTTAGCTTTTTGCAAAGCTTTTAGACTTAGGTTTTTTACAGATTTTATAGCATAGGCCTTAAACGAAACAGTAATTGAAATGGTTTCTTGGCGCTGCCAATATGAGATAAAAAAATCTTGAACAATATCTTTTGCCGAGTCTTTATCCTTTACGATTCCAAAAGCAACCAAGCACAGAAGAGGAAAGTACTCTTTAAAGAGCAATTCCATTTCGCGGTTGTTTTTCTTTTGAAATAATGACATGTAAAAGTGTAGTTGTCTAAGTTGGTTATAATAAGTTTTGATTGAGTATTTGATGGAAAATCAATGTCAATTATAGTGATTTAATTTCAACAATTACAAAAAATTATCAGATTCTTAAAAAAATCACAATTTATTGTCACCCTAAAATCTTATTCTGGGAACCTTAAGGTAAAAGCACCTAATAATGCGTGGTATTGAACAATTAAAGCTGGTTTTACTTAAGATTAAAGCGTCTGGTAAAATTGATACTGGGGTTTTAAAAAAATTGTCTAAAAGTGAGCAAGAGATAGTCTTTGCCCTTTATGAAGAGAACCTTATTTCTGAAGGATTACTTTTTTTAGAAGAGCTTGATTCGGAAAAAGAATGGCAGCAGCTTTTAAAGAAAATGGTGAGTACAAAAAAACAATCCACATATTCTATAAAACCTTTAATGAAATATGCCGCAATCTTAATTGCGTTCTTGACGGTGGGGTATTTTTTCTACAATACTAAAGATTCCAAGTCGGCACCAATTTCAGAAATGGCCATAAAGCTTAAAATGGGCGATAACAATGTAAGGGTACTTAAGAAAGGGGAGAAGCAACAAATTGTTTCAAATTCTGGTGAAGTTTTAGGTGAGCAAAATGGTGATAAAATAACTTACAAGTCAGATTCTAGTATAGAGGAATTGATCTATAATGAATTAGAGGTTCCTTTTGGCAAAATTTTTAATGTAGAACTATCTGATGGTACCGTGGTTCATTTAAATTCGGGGTCCAAAATAAAATATCCGGTTAAATTTTTAAAGAATATTAAAAGAGAGGTCTTCATAGAAGGTGAGGCCTATTTTAGTGTGGCCAAAGATAAAGCGCATCCTTTTATTGTACATGCAAATGAAGTAGCCGTTGAAGTTTTGGGTACAGAATTTAATCTTTCTTCTTATGAAGATGATACGGAAATAAGCACCGTATTGGTAGAGGGTTCGGTAAGTATTTCCAATTCAATTACTCCTCAGGATAATATGGTAATCGTACCAGGCACAAAAGCAACATGGAATAAAAAGCTAAAAGTTACCAAGGCGGAAAACGTAGATGTTGGCCTTTATACAGGGTGGCTGAACGGAGAGCTAAGGTTTAGAGGAACCTTATTTTCTGCTATGCAGAAGAGGCTGGAAAGAAGTTACAATGTGTCCATTACCAATTACAATACTAAATTGGCAAATAAAAAATTGAATGCTCATTTTAATGTGAATATTGAGTCGATAGAGGATGTAATGAAATCAATTGGAGAGATATATCCTTTGAAATATGAAATTCGAGATAATGAAATTATAATTCAATAAATAAAAAATGAAGCCTATGTAAAATGCTTTAAATGAAAAAAAATCGGAAAATGCTTGAGACCATTTCCCGATTAAGTAAGTGCGAATTAAACAACGTTTTCCTAATTATTTAATCCAACCAAAACTATGAAAAAAATCTTTAGTAGGGGGATGCCGTTTCGGCATATCCCTAAAATGGACCTAAAAATGAAACTGACCACTATCTTTATTATAGTTTCATTGTTCAAGATTCAAGCTAACTCCTATGCACAGGGTAAGAAATTGACTTTGGACCTTGAAAATGCCAGTGTAGAGCAGGTTTTTAATAAAATCGAATCTATTTCTGAATTTCGTTTTTTGTATGAAAGTGAACAAATTAACCTTGATAGAAAGGTAACCTTGCATATAAAGAACAAGAAAATTTCTGAAATTCTAACCTTACTTTTTAGTAATAGAGAAGTTGATTACAAAACCATTAACAGGCAAATAATACTTACCAAAAAAAACTTGGTAAATGGCAAGTCTCCTGGTGTCTATAACAAGGATTCGAACAAAAAGAACATTGTTCAGTTTCAGATATCCGGTATGGTTACTGATGCGGATGGTGCACCTTTACCGGGAGCGAACATTTTAGAAAAAGGAACTACCAATGGTACCCAAACCGATTTTGACGGAAATTTTGTGTTGGATATTGCAGATGACACGGCAGTTTTAGTAGTGTCTTATATTGGTTTTGCAACTAAAGAGGTCAATGTAAATGGCCAATCAAATATTTCTGTAAGTTTAGCAGAAGATGCTGCAGGACTTGATGAAGTGGTTGTTGTAGGGTATGGAACAGTAAGAAAGAAAGATCTTACGGGTTCGGTGGCTTCGGTTAAAGGTTCGGATTTAGAAAAAACTCCTGCTAATACCTTTGTGCAGTCATTACAAGGTAAGGCCTCTGGTGTTGATATTAGAGCAGCTTCCAATGCGCCAGGTGGCGGTATTCGTATTAGGGTGAGAGGTACAAATTCAATAAACGCTTCTAGTCAGCCGCTATATGTAGTTGATGGTTTTCCAATAGATAATAGTAACACCACTCCAGAAGCTGGGGGTAACAGAGCGTCCGCTAGTGATCCGTTAACAAGTATCAGTTCTTCTGAAATAGCTTCAATAGAGGTTTTGAAAGATGCTTCCGCAACTGCAATTTACGGGGCTAGAGGGGCTAATGGTGTTGTAATCGTTACTACCAAAAGAGGTGGAGCTGGGAAAGCAAAGATAGATTTTGAGTATTCTACAACCATAAGTTCAGTTCGGAAAAAGTTGGACTTGGCAAATGCCGAAGAATTAGCAATTCTAACAAATGAATGGGCTACGAACAACAACCAACCTTTAATTTATGATGGGATAAACAAGCCTTTGCCGGGAGATTTGGGCGAAGGAACAGATTGGCAAGATCAGATTTTTAGAAGTGCCATCACCAATAATTATAACCTTACCGTTTCCGGGGGGCGTGAAGGAACTAGATATTTGGTGTCGGGTAATTATATGGACCAAGATGGTATCATCATCGAATCGAATTTTAAACGAGCGGGACTTAAATTTAATCTAGATCAAGATTTAGGTAAAAGGATGAAGTTTGGTATGAACGCCAACATTACCAGAACTATAAATGATGCAGTAGATTCTGATGGTGGGGGATATCAGAATGATACACCGTTATGGAATGCCTTGGCAACTACTCCTGTAATTCCTGTTACGGATAGTGATGGTAATTATGTGCACAATCATGATGAGACTGTAAAGGTGCTGGAGAACCCTGTGTCTATTGCCAAAACACGAACAGATCTTACGTACACTACACGGGTTCTGAGTAATGCTTTTTTACAATATGAAATATTAAATGGGTTTTCTTTCAAAGCTAATTTTGGAGCTGATTTGATCAATTCAAAACGTAATGCATACACGCCTACTACAGCAGAAACACAAGCATTGCCAAATAACGGTATAGCATCTGTAGGTACTTTGCAGCGTACTAATCTATTGGCGGAATATACCTTTAACTACAATAAAACTATTGGGGATAGACATAGGGTAGATGCGGTTATTGGGTACACGTACCAAAGTAACAAGTTGGAGAGTGTATTTTCTCGTACAGATGACTTTTTTACAGATTTAGTTGAATTTAATAATCTAGAACTAGGCTCTGATCCAAGACCATCCAAGAGTGGAGCTACTGAATCTGCCTTGTTGTCTTATTTGGGAAGAGTTAATTATGTGTTTGATGATAAATACATCATTACAGGATCTATCCGTAGAGATGGGTCGTCTAAATTCGGTACAGGTAAAAAATGGGGCGTTTTCCCTTCTGGAGCTGTTGCATGGAGATTGGTAGAAGAAGACTTTATTAAAAATCTCAATGTTTTTAGTGCGTTAAAGTTAAGAGGTAGTTACGGTCTTACAGGTAATGAATCTATTGGAGCCTATAATTCATTGGCACTGTATGCGGCAACCAGTCAACCAATTATCGGAGGTGTTCCAGTAGTAGGGTTAGCGCCAAACAGAATTAATAATCCTGATTTAAAGTGGGAGCGTACAAAACAGACAGATGTAGGTCTGGAAATGGGCTTTTTTGATGGTCATTTAAATCTTGAGGCCGGATACTATGTTAAAACAACCGAAGACCTTCTGTTGAGTGTAGCAATACCTACACAATCAGGGTATAATACCAGTGTGCAAAATATTGGTGAAGTAGAAAACAGAGGGTTTGAATTTGATTTAGGAATGAATCACAATTTTGGAAAACTGAGTTGGAATTCTAATTTCAATATTTCCTTTAACCGAAATAAACTTTTGGAACTTCCTGAAGGTACTGATGAACTGATTAATGGAATCGGTAGGGGTGAGACCGCTTATGGCTCCTCCATTGCAAGAGTTGGTGAACCGTTAGGTCAGTTTTTCGGTTATCGTTTTGATGGTATTTGGGAATCGGAAGAAGAGATTCTTGCAGGCGGAAACTCCGTTGGTGGTGTAAACAGAGTTGGACTTCCCAAATACAGAGATTTAAACGGGGATGGGTTCAAGCAAAACTTAGATGATAAAGAAGTGGTCGGTAACCCTAACCCAGACTTTATATATGGATTCACTAATTCATTTTCTTATAAAAATTTAAGTCTGTCCGTGTTCATAAACGGAAGTCAAGGAAATGATTTGGCCAACATGAATACGATAGGGCTGTATGCTCAACCGCAAAAACATAATGTTCTGCAAAAAGCTTTTGATGAACGCTGGCAGGGACCGGGTACCGGAAGTACTATTGAGGCACCCCTAACCAATGCAGGAGAGTGGAAAAATTTTAGTGATAGAAATGTTGAGGACGGTTCATACTTGCGGGTTAAGACTATAAATCTCTCATATAACTTGCCCATAGATGACCTTGGTTTACAATGGTTCAGAAGTGCGCAGCTTTATATTGCTGCAGATAATTTAATTACCGTAACCAACTATTCAGGTTTTGATCCAGAAGTAGATTTATACGCTTCTAGTAATGTCAGCTTTGGAGTTGATAATGGAGCCTATCCTTCGTCTCGAAGTTTTAGGATTGGAATGAAATTGGGATTTTAAATTAAAGAGAAAAATATCATGAAAAATATAAAATATATAGTCACTGTTATGATGTCTTTCGCCTTGGGGTTGACATCTTGCGAGAGTGATCTGGAAGAAAATCCAGCAGGGAATATTAGTATCGCAAATTTTTATTCTTCGGAAGATGATGCCATTGCTGGCCTATACGGTGTTTATAATTCTGTGTATTCCTTATATGGTAATACCGCAATTAATTATGGAGAAGTAAATGCAGATAATGCAACAGTATCCCCAAACGTATCGGATTTGTTTGAGTGGGACGAGTTTACCTATAGTAATGAACTTACCGAAGGGTTTTGGAGGTCAGCTTATGATGGTATAAACTTGGCAAATGAGGTGGCCTTGTATACTGCGGAAATTGAATTTGATGAAGAGAAAAGAGCAGATATTGTCTCTGAAGCAAAAGCCTTACGAGCACTTTTTTACTGGCATTTAGTCCGTACAATGGGTGGTGTGCCTATTTATGAAACGCCAACCATAGGTTTTGATGCAGTAGATACACCTCGTGCTTCAGCTGATGAAGTTTATGCATTAATACTAAGAGATTTAACTGAAGCTTCTTTGGAATTGCCAAATACAAGTACGGCAGGTAGACTGAATGCTCATATTGCCGATGCACTATTAGCTAGAATATATCTGTACAGAAGTGATTTTCCAAATGCTTTGGCCCATGCCAAAAAAGTTATTGATTCGGGGGCATATAATCTTTTTGAAGATTATGCACATATTTTTAAAACAGAACATAATAATGGAATAGAGCACATTTATCAAATCCAATACCTTAGCGGGGAAAGGAACAATCCAATTCCTGGAGGCTTTGGTCCACGCGCACTTCCTGGTCAGTACGGAAATTCTTTTTGGGCTAATACCGTTGTAGGAGGTTCAATTGCACCTAGTGCAGAGTTTAGTGCTCAAAATCCAATATCTTACAGGAGGTCGGTAACGATAGCTGATAGTTACGAACATATTGATGGCGTTACCGGAACTATAACCATGGAAGAGGCCTTTGGCCCTGGGGTGTATCCGTATTATGTTAGCAAATTTGATGACCGGGCCAATGAGTTGCAGTCTGGGGTTAATTTTAATGTAATCAGATATGCTGATATTCTATTGATTGCCGCAGAAGCTTCAAACGAAGTTGATCCTGGAGCTGCGGAAAAATATACGTGGATCAATAAAGTAAGAGAGAGAGCACGAAACGGAGTGGAAGCAAATCTACCGGATTTAGCGGGCCTATCACAAGATGATTTTAGAACTGCCGTATTGGACGAAAGAAGGTTTGAATTGGCTTTTGAAGGTCAAAGAGCATGGGATTTAAAAAGGCGAGGAGAATTTCTGACTACTATGAGAGCCCAAGGAAAGACGGTTGAAGACTATAAGTTGCTTTTCCCTATTCCAAACAATCAAGTTAGGTTAAATCCTAATTTAACCCAAAATGAAGGTTGGTAGAGGGAGTTGAGGTTTTCCTTAATATCATTTAGTATTTTTTTATGGATTAGTTGAGTTATTTGGTTGGAGGGATTTTTATATCTCTCTAGCCAAATATATTTTGTGGAACTATGATTGAAGATTAAGTCAGTAATCCATTGTATTTATTCCATAATCTAAACGATTTTTCGGAAACTTATTTTTTAATAGAGCGTAACTACATCAGTAACTCCAGAATAAAATCATGAAATCAATTATAAGTGGATTTTTCATAGTAAGTATGTTCTTTGGTTGTTCTGAGAAAACCAAAAAAACAGAAACCGCCTCTGTTGATCAGGAAAGACCTAATATTATTTTACTAATGGCGGATGATCAAGGTTGGGGAGATACAGGCTATAACGGTCATCCATATCTAAAAACTCCCAATTTGGATAAAATGGCAAGTAATGGAGCTGTTTTTGAACGTTTCTATGCTGCATCTGCTGTTTGTTCTCCTACACGTGGTAGCGTAATGACGGGGAGACACCCGCTGCGTTATGGCATTTGCCATGCCAATTGCGGTCATATAAAATCACAGGAAATTACTTTAGGTGAGATGGTTAAGAGTGTTGGGTATACAACAGGTCATTTTGGAAAATGGCACTTGGGTACGTTAACGCGTGATACAGTTGAAGCAAATAGAGGAGGAAGACCCAAGTTCGATGACGACTATGCTCCGCCATGGGACCATGGTTTTGATGCTAGTTTTGTTACGGAATCAAAAGTGCCTACTTGGAATCCTATGATAACACCACCAAAATCAGCTGGCGATGTGAGCGGGACTTTAGAGGAAGGTAAACCTTTTAATACTTCATATTGGACCGGACCAAAGCAAATAGTAACAGATAATTTAGAAGGAGACGATTCCAGAGTAATTATGGATAGGGCTATTCCATTTATCGAGGAAGCGGTTAAAAGTAAAAAGCCATTTTTGACCGTCATCTGGTTTCATACGCCCCATTTACCTGTTTTGGCGGGAGAAGAAGACCGAAACCTTTACGTCAACCTTTCTGAAGATGAGCAGCATTACTATGGAGTTATTTCAGCGATGGACAAACAAGTAGGTCGTCTTAGAGATAAATTAAAGGCATTGGGTGTTACCGAAAATACGGTGTTGTTTTATACAAGTGATAATGGTCCAGAAGGAAAATCGGCCACAGGTAGAACGCAGGGCGTAACAAATGGCTTAAAGGGTAGAAAAAGAAGTTTGTATGAAGGAGGAATCAGGGTTCCAGGAATTATGGAGTGGGAAGGTAGGATACAACCGGGTACTAAAGTAGATGTGCCTTGTTTTACTTCTGATTATTTTCCTACCATAGCAAATATACTGGGAGTTGATTTAAAGAAAAACCATCGTCCATATGATGGTATTGATATACTTCCCATTGCGCAAGGCAAAGTAGAAGAAAGGGATAAAGCTTTAGCTTTTGAGTTTCAGAAGCAAGCTGCGCTTATGAATAACGAATACAAGATATATAGTGCTGATAAGGGGCAGCATTTCGAGCTTTACAATATCTCGAATGACCCTCAAGAAGACAATAATATTGCCGAGGAGGAACCAGAAGTACTGAGTTCAATGGTTACCACTTGGAACAAATGGAAAACTTCTCAAGAGAATAGTGCACAAGAAAATGATTATTAATAAAGGTCTTGTTGCACCCCGTGCGGGTATACTTAAATTTTAAATGATTATGAAAATATTATATGTATTTCCAATTGTGCTAATGCTACTGGTTGCTTCTTGTAAGCCATCCAAATCTGGGCAAGGGAATAAGGAAGTGGATAAACCCAATTTTGTTTTTTATTTGCGGATGATCAGACTTTTGAAAGTATCAAGGCACTAGGTTTTGATGAGGTTTATACACCTAATTTAGACCGATTGGTAAATGGAGGTACCTCGTTTACACATGCCTATAACATGGGAGGGTGGAATGGTGCAATCTGTGTTGCTTCACGAGCTATGATAATTTCAGGTTCTTATATTTGGAATGCACAAGAAAAAAATACTGCATGGGCAAAAGGAGATACCACAGCATTAAATCAAACTTGGAGTAGATTGTTGGAGAAACAAGGGTATGATACGTATATGACAGGTAAATGGCATGTACAGGCACCAGCTGGAACTATTTTTAAAGAAGCAGAACACATTCGTCCTGGGATGCCGGGAGATCATAGAGATGAACTGGGCGCCGCCATAAAAAAATGGAAAAAAGAATCGGGTGATATGAAGGACTGGAATGACTATATGCCTTTGGGGTATGGTCGCCCAACCAGTCCTGATGACACAGAATGGTCACCTACGGATACTTTACAAGGTGGTTTCTGGGAAGGTGGAAAGCACTGGAGTGAAGTGGTGCGTGATGATGCGCTATCCTTTATAGCTACGGCTAAGAAAAAAGAAGACCCTTTCTTTATGTATTTGGCATTTAACGCCACTCATGATCCAAGGCAGGCTCCGCAACGGTTTTTAGATATGTATCCTTTGGAGGATATAAAGGTTCCAGAAAACTTTATGCCAGAGTATCCTTGGAAAGATGATATGGGTAATCAGCCGGGTTTAAGGGACGAGGCTTTAGCTCCGTTCCCTAGAACTGAATATGCCGTTAAGGTGCACCGTCAAGAATACTATGCCCTTTTGAGTCATATGGACGAACAGATTGGTGAAGTTCTGGATGCTTTGGAAGCAAGCGGAAAAATGGATAATACATATATCTTTTTTGGTGCGGACCACGGACTTTCCGTAGGGCATCATGGGCTGATCGGAAAACAAAGTATGTTTGATCATAGTGTTCGGATACCCCTGATGGTAGTTGGTCCTGGCATACCAAAAGGAAAGCTCTTAAACCAAGATGTCTATTTGCAGGATATAATGGCCACTACGCTAGAATTAGCAAATATTGACAAGCCAGATTATGTGCAATTCAATAGTTTTATGGATATCATTGAAGGGGAACGGGAGCAAAGTCATTATGACGGTGTGTACGGTGCTTATATTGATGTGCAGCGAATGATTCGTAAAGACGGATTTAAACTATTGGTCTATCCTAAAATAGAGAAGATGCTTTTATTTGATATGGAAAATGACCCCAATGAAATGAATGATTTATCCGATAATCCCGAGTATACGGAAAAAGTAAAAACGTTATTTTCGGACCTCTTGGAGCTTCAAGAAACAATGGGAGATAAACTGTCCTTACAACAGATATACGATAAGAAATTATAATTAGAGAATGGGTAATTAGGTGTCGTGTTTAAAGTGTATACCTTTTGTCTCGGGCTTTGTAAAGAACATTCATTACAAGGCCTAAGATAATTAAAATGATACCCACTAAGCTCCATATAGTATAGACTTCGCCCAACCACATAAAACCGATAAGTCCAGTAAAGAGAACTTCAAGGTATTTAAAAGGGGCTACTAGGTTGTTAGAAGCTATTTGAAAGGCTTTTGTCATATATAGCTGTCCTATGAAGCCAAAAATCCCTAAGGTTAAAAAGAACATCCAATCTACTCCTATGGGGTTTTGCCAGTAAGGTATAGCTAGCACGCCTCCAAAAATAGTGGCGGTAAACATAAAGTAATTCACAATCACTATTGGGTGATCACTCTTTCCTATTTTACTTATGATGATATATACCAGGCCGCTAAGAACTGCAGCGCCAAATACTAAAAGAAGTCCGGTGTTATCAAGATTGGAGTCGAGCCCTTTTAGGGTCAGAACTCCTATGAATGAAATGATAAAGAATAACCACTGCACAGGTTTTATTTTCTCCTTTAGTATAAAAATGGCAAAAACAGCAGAGAAAATAGGGGCCAAATAACGAAGTGAAACCGCGGTGCCTGCCGAAAGGTATTTCAATGACATAAAGAAAAGGGTCATTGAGCTTGTTCCTACAATTGCACGAAGTACCAATAACTTTCTATTGTTTCCTAATATAGGAATCTTCAATCGTTTTAAGATAGCCATCGTAAGTATAAAGGAACCGAAACCTCTAAAAAATACAATTTGGTAAACGCTGTAGTGCTGCAACTGCTTTACGGAAACATTCATTAATGTGAATGCCAGAGCACTAATAATCATATAAAAGAGAACTTTCTTAATGTTCATAATGAGAAACCGGTAAGGCCTTTTACTACGATGATGTAGCGGATAAAAAAATCCAACCCAATTATATTGGGTTGGATCGTATAAATTCTAGTTCTATAAAACTAACCCGGGGGTTATACCCTTGGCAAATCTCCTTCTCCTTTTAACGGTAGAGCAGATTCTCCCATAAGATAGGTGTCTACGTGATAAGCAGCTTGACGGCCTTCTGAAATAGCCCAAACAATTAATGATTGGCCACGTCTTTGGTCACCTGCAGCAAATACGCCAGGTACGTTGGTCATATAATTGTCTTCGCTAGCTTTAATATTAGTTCTTCCATCAGCTTCAATGCCCAATTGCTCTGCTATAGTCATTTCAGAACCGGTGAACCCTAATGCAAGAAGCGCTAATTCACACTTCCATTCTTTTTCTGTGCCTTCTACTTCTTTTAGAACCATGGCCTTACCAGGTTCCCTAATCCATTCTACTTGAGTAGTAATCAATCCTTTTAGATTGCCTTCTTTGTCTCCTATGAATTTTTTGGTAGATATGCTGAAAAAACGTTCTGCACCTTCTTTGTGTGAAGTACTTGTTTTTAAACGCATTGGCCAAAAAGGCCAAGGTTGCCCTTCCGGTCTTTCGGTAGTGGACATTGGCATAATCTCAAAGTTGGAGACAGAAGTAGCTCCGTGTCTAATAGATGTTCCAATACAGTCAGATCCCGTATCACCTCCACCAATAACAACAACATCTTTGCCTGTTGCCATGATTTCGTTTTCAAACTCTTTTACACCGTCTACTCTTCTGTTGTTCTGTGGCAAGAAATCCATTGCCTGAACCACTCCTTTTAAATCGGCGCCCTCTATTGGTAAGTTTCTGCGAACGGTTGCTCCTCCTGATAATATCACGGCATCAAAATCATTCTGAAGATCTTCGCCAGAAATATCCTTGCCTACATGAACACCACACTTAAACTCAATGCCTTCTTCTTCCAAAACCTCAAGTCTGCGGTCTATGATATGTTTTTCCATCTTAAAGTCAGGAATACCATAGCGTAATAATCCGCCTGGTTTTTCATCTCTTTCAAAAACGGTAACGGTATGTCCGGCACGGTTCAATTGTTGAGCTGCTGCAAGACCGGCTGGGCCAGAACCTACTACAGCTACTTTTTTACCAGTTCTACTAACTGGTGGTTGAGCAACTATCCATCCTTTTTCAAAGGCTGTTTCAACAATATTTTTCTCAATATTCTCAATAGTTACCGGGTCTTCATTAATGCCAAGTACACAAGCCTCCTCACATGGAGCAGGACAGAGTCTACCTGTAAACTCCGGAAAATTGTTGGTTGAGTGTAAAATTTTAGCAGCTTTTTCCCATTTGCCACGGTAAACAGCGTCATTAAAGTCTGGAATTAAATTGCCAAGTGGGCAACCACTATGACAAAAAGGAATTCCACAATCCATACACCTTGCACCTTGTTCCTTAAGTTCCGGCTCGTTTAGTGCAACTGTAAATTCATTATAATTTTTAACGCGATTTTCTACTGGTTCATACGATTCTACTTTTCTATCGAATTCCAAAAATCCTGTAATCTTTCCCATTTCTCGATTTTAAATAGTTTCTAATTTTTCTCTTTCCATACGTAGTAATGCCTGTTTGTATTCTTCAGGTAGAACCTTGATAAATTTAGGTAGACAATCTTCCCATTTCTCTAAGATGCGCTGTGCTAACGGGCTTAAAGTAGAGTTGTAATGACTTTCTATTAAATCTTTCAATTGTTTGATGTCGTTATCTTCTGTTACCTCTAATAAATTAAGGTCCTCGTTGTTACATTTTTTCCTGAAAGTACCTTTATGGTCATATATGAAAGCTATTCCGCCACTCATACCTGCTCCAAAGTTTCTTCCAACCTCACCAAGAATTACGGCAATACCTCCGGTCATGTATTCACAACCATGGTCACCAATACCTTCTACAACCGCTTTAGCTCCCGAGTTACGTACGCAGAAACGCTCTCCGGCTTTTCCGTTTATGTAAGCGCGTCCCGCCGTTGCTCCGTAAAGGGTAACGTTACCCGTAATTACGTTGTCTTCTGGTATGATGGTAGATTTTTCAGGAACTTTGATTACCAACTTGGCACCTGAAAGTCCTTTTCCAAGGTAATCGTTAGTATTTCCATTAACCGTCATAGTTAAACCTCTAGTGGCAAAAGCTCCAAAGCTTTGTCCTGCCGAACCTGTGAAATTTAATTTTAGGGTATTAATAGGCAGTCCTTGCGCACCGTAGATTTTGGAAATCTCGTTACTGATAATAGCTCCTACCGCACGGTCTGTGTTTTTAATAGGAAAGTCTAGTGTTAACTTTTCTTTTCTAAATAAAGACGGATTGGCTTTTGCGATGATATCAAATTCAATTGACTTATCAATATCATGAGTCTGTTTCTGTGTGTTGTAGAATTTGGTTCCTGCCGGTACATCAACCTCATACAAAATAGGAGTTAAATCGATACCTGCAGATTTATAATGATCAACGGCTTTCTTTCTGTCTAGCTTTTGAACTTGACCAACCATTTCATTTATGGTTCTGAAACCTAATTGCGCCATAATCTCACGCAATTCTTGTGCTACAAAATACATGTAGTTTACAACGTGTTCCGGCTTACCTGCAAATTTCTTACGTAATTCCGGGTTTTGCGTAGCAATACCTACTGGACATGTATTTAGATGACAAACACGCATCATAATACATCCTGAAGCAACAAGGGGAGCGGTTGCAAAACCAAACTCTTCTGCTCCTAATAAACAGGCAATAGCTACATCACGACCAGTTTTAAGCTGACCATCACATTCAAGAACAATTCTATTTCTGAGGTCATTCATGACCAAAGTCTGCTGTGCTTCGGCAATACCAAGTTCCCAAGGTAGACCGGCATGCTTTAATGAGGTTAATGGAGATGCTCCGGTACCTCCGTCAAATCCGGAAATAAGAACAACATCTGCTTTTGCTTTAGAAACCCCTGCGGCAACAGTACCAACACCAACTTCAGAAACCAATTTCACGTTGATACGTGCTTCTCGGTTAGCTGATTTTAAATCGTATATCAACTGCGACAAATCTTCAATCGAGTAGATATCATGATGCGGTGGTGGTGAAATCAATCCTACATAAGGCGTTGAGTTTCTAGTTTTCGCAATAGATGGGTTTACTTTTGGACCAGGTAGCTGGCCACCTTCTCCCGGTTTGGCACCCTGGGCCATTTTAATCTGTATTTCTTTTGCATTGGTCAAATAATCGGATGTTACACCAAAACGACCTGAAGCAACTTGCTTAATGGCACTGTTTTTCCAGTCACCTGTTGCGTTTTTGTAAAAACGTTCGGCATCTTCTCCTCCTTCACCGGAATTACTCTTGCCGCCAATTCTGTTCATGGCAATGGCTAAGTTTTCGTGAGCTTCTTTACTAATTGAACCATATGACATGGCTCCGGTTTTGAAACGTTTTACGATTTCCGTCCACGGCTCAACATCTTCTAATGGAATAGGGTCGTAGTTAGAGAACTCAAACAATCCACGAATAGTCATCAAATTTTTAGACTGTTCGTTTACCATTTGTGCATACTCCTTGTAAGTATCATTTTCGTTGCCACGCACCGCTTTCTGTAATTTAGCCACAGATAGAGGGTTGAACATATGCTTTTCACCATCACGTCTCCAACGGTATTCTCCGCCCATCTCTAAATCAAGGTTGGCAGCAACCTCTTTGGTGTTAAATGCTTTTTTATGGCGCTTGGCTACTTCTTTTTCAATTTGGTACAAACCTATACCTTGAATACGGGTAGGTGTGTTCGGGAAATATTTTTCAACCACCTTAGTGTTGATTCCAATACATTCAAAAAGTTGTGAACCTCGGTATGAATTTAAGGTAGAGATACCAATTTTGTTCATTACCTTAAGGATACCTTTACCAACTGCTTTGTTGTAGTTTTTAACGGCTTCCTCAAACGTAAAATCGGTTATGTCATGCTCTTCTATTTGCTCGCCAATAATTTCATTTACCAGGTATGGGTTAATGGCACTCGCACCAAAACCGAACAACAGACAGAAATGATGTACTTCTCTAGGTTCTGCAGACTCAATAATGATACTAAGCTTGCTTCTTTTACCCAAACGCTGAAGACCACTGTTTACGAACGAACAGGCTAACAATGCAGGTATGGGTGCCATAGTCTGGCTTACACTCCTATCTGAAAGTATAATAATATTGGTACCCTCATCAATAGCTTTGGATGCTTGGTCTAGTATAGATTCCAATGCGTCTTCCAATCCGTTGTGACCTCTTTCTATTTCATAAAGAACAGGAATAGAAACCACTTTGTAATCCGGGCTGGCATCATAATTTTTGATTTTATCCAAATCTTCTTTGGAAATAACCGGGTTCTGAATTTTTAGTTTTCGACAATGCAATTCAGAGAAGTCAAATATATTATGGTCACTACCTAAAGTAAGACTAATATCAGTAATCAATTCTTCACGAATACCATCTAATGGTGGGTTGGTAACCTGTGCGAACAATTGTTGGAAATAATTGTAGATCAACTGCGGACGTTGAGATAGTACTGCAATTGGAGTATCCGATCCCATAGAACCAATTGGTTCCTTGGCAGTTTTACCCATTGGTAGGATAATAGTATTGATATCCTCTAGCGTATAACCAAAAACAGATTTACGCTTTTCAAGTGAAGCTTCACCTAAAAATAAAGGGCAGTCATTATAAGGTATGTTCTTTAAGTGAACCAAATTCTTATCCAACCATTCCTTGTAAGGAAGACGACTTGCAATATCTTCTTTAATTTCCTCATCGTTAATGATGCGGCCTTCCTCCATATTTACCAAGAACATTTTTCCTGGCTCTAATCTTCCGTGGAATTCAACATTTTCCGGAACTATTTCTACAACCCCGGTTTCAGATGACATAATCACGTAATCATCTTTGGTAACCGTATATCTAGATGGACGTAGACCGTTACGGTCAAGTACGGCTCCAATATAGTTTCCGTCTGTAAAAGGAACAGAAGCAGGCCCGTCCCAAGGCTCCATCATACAAGAGTGGTACTCGTAGAAAGCTCTTTTTGCTTCGGACATATCCGGGTTCTTCTCCCATGCTTCCGGTATTAGGATCATCATAACTTCTGGCAATGACCTACCGGTCATTAGCAAAAGTTCTACAACCATATCCATAGTTGCGGAATCTGATTTACCAGGAAGTATGGTAGGTAAGATGTTTTTTATTTCATCTCCGAACCAATCACTTTTTAATAATTCTTCTCGTGAGCGCATTCTTGATACGTTACCGCGAAGTGTGTTTATCTCACCATTATGACACATGTACCGGAAAGGTTGTGCCAAATCCCAAGTAGGGAAGGTGTTTGTGGAAAAACGTTGGTGAACCAATGATAAGCGGGTCACCACACGAGGATCCATTAAGTCTTTATAATATAGGCTGATGTCTTTTGGCATCAAAAGCCCTTTAAATATGATAATTTTTGTAGAAAGGCTAGGTACGTAAAAGAACTTGCTTTCTGATAGTTTTGAATTGATTACGGTATGTTCCGTAACTTTTCTTGCAACGAATAATTTTAAGTTGAAGTTAAAATAGTCCTGCTCCTTATCTTCCTTAGCAACAAAAATCTGCTTAACAAAAGGCTCGGTTTCCATAGCAACACGACCAGGAATAGATCGGTTTACAGGAACATCTCTCCAACCCAATAATTTTAAGCCTTGCTTTTTGATGTTTTCCTCAAACGTGGAAATACAGAACTCCCGTTGATTCTCTTTTTGTGGTAAGAATATGTTACCTACAGCATATTCACCTGGCTCAGGAAGTTCAAAATCACAAACCGCTTTGAAGAAATCATGAGGTATATCTATAAGTATACCTGCACCATCACCGGTTTTTCCATCTGAGCTTACAGCACCACGGTGCTCTAATTTATCTAATATCTCCAGTGCTTTGTGGATGATATCATTAGATTTTTTTCCTTTAAGGCTACAGATAAAACCTGCGCCACAGTTGTCATGTTCAAATTCCGGTAGGTACAACCCTTGCTTCTTCAACGTCATAGATTATGGTATTTATCCAAAAATAGCATTTCTGATGAGTAATTAGCAGCTATTTTTGTCTAATCAAATAAAAATTCAACGTTTCGAATAAAACATTGAAAAATATTCAGATATGGTTTTTATGTGAGCTAAATTTATCAGAATGGTAAAATTAGCACATTCACTAGACCTGTGAAAGGTTTTTTGAGGGGGTATTTGTTATATTTCTTAACTTTTGAGGTTAGCCCCCTCTGTTTTTGATGGTGTTGTGGTATTTGGGTCAGATTTTTAGTGTAAATGTGATAGAATTAACGGGGTGGGGGCTATGTAAAATATTAATCTTTTAGAATATTTCTTGAAATTACGATTTTTTGAATTTCGGAAGTCCCCTCGTAAATCTGTGTTATTTTAGCGTCTCTCATAAGCCTTTCTACATGGTAATCCTTAACAAAACCGTTGCCTCCGTGTATTTGTACGGCCTCAATAGTGGTGTCCATGGCTACTTGCGATGCATAAAGTTTTGCTATTGCGCTAGATAGGTCGTAATTATTACCTTGATCTTTGTCCCATGCAGATTTATATACCAGGTTTCTTGCAGCCTCTATTTGTACGTGCATGTCTGCGAGTTTGAACGCTATGGCTTGATGATTGGAAATTTCCGTACCAAAAGCTTTTCTTTCTTTTGAATATTTAAGGGCCAGTTCGTATGCGCCGGCCGCAATGCCCAGAGCTTGGGCGGCAATACCGATTCTTCCTCCAGACAAGGTTTTCATGGCGAATTTAAAACCAAAACCATCTTCGCCTATTCTATTTTCCTTAGGTACTTTAACATCATTAAAGTTTAAGGAGTGGGTATCGCTCCCACGAATCCCCAATTTATTTTCTTTAGGTCCTATTTCAAAACCAGGCATTCCTTTTTCAACAATTAATGCATTAATGCCTTTGTGTCCTTTTTCTCTATCGGTCTGTGCTATTACCAAATATATATCTGCGGTGCCACCATTGGTAATCCAGTTTTTGGTACCATTTAATATGTAATGGTCTCCTTTGTCTATAGCTGTTGTTTTCTGAGAAGTAGCGTCACTCCCGGCTTCGGGTTCGGAAAGACAGAATGCCCCTATTACTTCTCCTGAAGCTAATCTGGTCAAGTATTTTTGCTTTTGCTCTTCGTTTGCATAAGTCTCAAGGCCCCAGCAGACCAATGAATTGTTTACCGAAACAACCACAGATGCAGATGCATCAACTTTTGATAGTTCTTCCATAGCAATGACATAAGATAGGGTGTCCATGCCGCTGCCATTGTATTTAGTGTCGGTCATCATACCTAGAAAACCAAGTTCGCCAAGCTTTTTGATTTGTTCGGCTGGAAATTTTTGAGCTTCGTCTCTTTCGATTACGCCAGGCAATAATTCGTTTTGAGCAAAATCGCGTGCAGCCTGCTTAATCATTAAATGTTCTTCCGATAATGAGAAATCCATAATTTTTCGTTTGTTTTTTTGAGCTTCTACAAATATAAGGTTCTGGATTAAATTGTGCACCTGTCGTTCATTGCTAATTTTTTTAAAATTAATCATTCATTAGGCACTAAAAACTTTTTATCCCAAGCCAAATTTTTATATTTGTTGAATTCGTTTTTCGAATTGATTTAAACGTAAGATTATGACACAGCAGTAACGCCGTTATGGCGAAAGAGAAAAAAAGTTTTCAGAAGTGAGAGGTTAAAGTCATAATAGAATTTAAATCAGTTTATAATGAAGGAGTTATTACAAGCTTACGAGGATAAATCACCAGAAATTGTTTTCAATTGGAAAGATAGTGAGACCGAAGCCGAGGGGTGGACGGTCATAAATTCACTTAGAGGAGGAGCAGCAGGAGGAGGGACCAGAATGAGAGAAGGGTTGGATATGAATGAAGTTCTTTCTCTGGCAAAAACAATGGAAGTTAAATTTACGGTTTCAGGCCCACCAATAGGCGGCGCCAAATCAGGAATTAACTTTAATCCCAATGATCCAAGGAAAAAAGGAGTGCTCGAGCGTTGGTACCATGCCGTATCTCCGTTGTTGAAAAGTTACTATGGTACTGGTGGGGATCTTAATGTAGACGAAATCCATGAAGTTATACCAATTACGGAAGATGCAGGTGTATGGCATCCGCAGGAAGGAGTCTTTAATGGTCATTTTAAGCCTACCGAAGCAGATAAGATCAATAGAATTGGCCAGTTGCGCCTTGGTGTGATCAAAGCTTTGGAGAACAAGAAGTATTCGCCTGAGGTTTCTAGGAAGTATACCGTTGCCGATATGATTACCGGTTATGGTGTGGCTGAAGCGGTAAAGCATTATTACGATATATATGGCGGGAACGTTGTAGGGAAAAAAGCTATAATTCAAGGTTTTGGAAACGTAGGGAGTGCTGCGGCCTATTACTTGGCACAAATGGGAGCTAAGATTGTGGGAATAATTGATCGTGCCGGCGGAGTAATTAATGAAGAAGGATTTTCATTTGAAGAAATCAAGACCTTGTTCCTTAATAAAAATGGGAATAATTTAATAGCTGGAGCTGATGAAATGATTCCTTTTGACGAAATTAATGAGCGAATTTGGTCTTTGCAGGCTGAGATATTTGCGCCATGTGCGGCATCTCGCTTGGTAACAAGAGATCAGATAAGTAGTTTGATCGATACGGGCTTGGAAGTAATTTCTTGCGGGGCTAACGTGCCTTTTGCGGATAAGGAAATATTTTTTGGGCCGATTATGGAATATACGGACGGAAAGGTCAGTGTAATTCCTGATTTTATATCAAACTGCGGTATGGCTCGCGTTTTTGCTTACTTTATGGAAAAAAGAGTAGGTATTGATGACGAACTTATTTTTAATGATACTTCGGATACCATCCGAAAAGCTATATTGAACACTTATAAACAAAACCCCTCGAAAGAGAATATCAGCCAAACGGCATTTGAAATTGCATTGAAACAACTAATATAAATAGATTGAGTATGGAGACCATTATTATCATTGTATTTGTCATCGGTTATCTGGCGATAACCATGGAACATAACCTTAAAATAGATAAGCTGATTCCGGCTTTGGCCATGATGGCTATTCTTTGGGCTATTATAGCGTTGGCCCACATGGATGTTTTTGAGGTGAATACCGCACTTAAAGAGTTGGAGCCTACTCATATAGATGAAATTCTGCTCCATCATTTAGGTAAAACGGCAGAAATTCTGGTCTTCCTTTTGGGGGCGATGACCATTGTTGAAATTATAGATTATTTTGACGGTTTCGCTACTATAAAGGGATATATTAAGACGAAAAGTAAGCGTAAGCTGCTATGGTTGTTCGCTATTTTGGCATTTATACTGTCTGCAATTATAGATAACCTTACGGCTACTATTGTACTAATAACTATCCTGCAAAAAGTTATAAAAGAAAGGGAAACCCGTCTTTGGTTTGCCGGTCTTATAATTATTGCGGCAAATGCTGGTGGGGCTTGGTCTCCAATAGGAGATGTTACTACCACCATGCTTTGGATTGGAGACAAGGTTACGGCGCCGGTATTGATTGAGCATGTATTGATTCCTTCAATTGTGTGTATGGTCGTTCCTGTTTTCTTTGCTAGCAGATATAAAGCATTTTCAGGTCTTATAGAAACGGATTCAGTTGATACGGACGCTCCAAAATCCAAGTTCGGTTCAACTATGTTGTATTTGGGCTTAGGGGCTATTGTTTTTGTTCCTTTTTTCAAAACCATTACACATTTACCTCCATATGTTGGTATGATGTTGTCTTTGGCCGTTGTAGCTACATTTGCGGAAATCTATAGTAGTTCAAAATTCAGTATTTCGTCTGTGGAGGGCGAAGGTCATGATACTGTAGGGCATCACAGTCCGGTACATGCTTCATTGTCTAAAATTGAATTACCGAGTATTCTTTTCTTCTTAGGGATATTATTGGCAGTGGCCGCTTTGGAATCTTTAGGTATGCTTTTTCACTTTGCAGAAAGCCTAGAAAGCACCTTGCCTATGTTGGGTACGGAATCTCCAGGAGAGTTGGTGTCGGATTTGGTAGTACTTATTTTAGGGGTAGGTTCTGCGGTAATTGACAACGTTCCATTGGTTGCGGCCAGTATGGGTATGTTCTCAGTTCCAGTAGATGATCCTGTTTGGCACTTTATAGCATATTCTGCCGGTACAGGTGGTAGTATGTTGATTATTGGGTCTGCGGCAGGTGTTGTTGCTATGGGTATGGAGAAAATAGATTTCTTCTGGTACTTTAAGAAAATAGCATGGTTGGCTTTCATAGGATTTATAAGTGGGGCCATTGCTTTTGTTTTAATTAGAAATTTTCTGTTAGACGGATAATTTTATCGATAAAATACCGTTATAGAGGCAACTCTAATACCTAAGAATTCTATGATGTTATTTCAAGATATGGCGCAAGATCCTGCAGCTGCGGATGTTATGTCAGAAGAGAAGACACTTTCTGTTATCGATTTGATATTCAATGGCGGTACAGGAAGTGTACTTATTATATCAGTACTTTTTATCATGCTGTTTGTTGCTCTCTATATTTACTTTGAGCGCATATTTGCTATTAAGGCTGCTTCAAAGATAGATAGCAACTTTATGAACCAGATTCGTGATTATGTTACGAACGGAAATTTAGATGCTGCAAAGTTGCTTTGTGCTCAGACTGATTCGCCAGTAGCGAGATTGACAGAAAAAGGAGTTTCAAGAATAGGGAAACCTTTGGATGACATTAACACCGCTATTGAGAACGCAGGCACCTTGGAAGTTTATAAGCTTGAGAAGAACGTAAGTATTTTGGCAACTGTTGCCGGTGCTGCACCAATGATCGGGTTTTTAGGAACGGTAATAGGTATGATTTTGGCATTTCATGAAATGGCAACAAGTGGAGGTCAAGCCGAAATGGGCTCGCTGGCTTCTGGTATCTATACTGCAATGACAACTACCGTTGCTGGGTTAATTGTTGGTATTATCGCTTATATTGGGTATAACCACTTGGTGAACAGGACCGATAAGGTGGTACATAAAATGGAGGCTAACGCCGTAGATTTTCTAGACTTGTTGAACGAACCTTTATAATTCGCGAGACATGAAATTAAAGGGAAGAAACAAAGTTAGTCCGGATTTTAGCATGTCTTCAATGACAGATATAGTATTTCTGTTATTGATATTTTTCATGCTTACTGCAAACTCTCCTAATGCTTTGGATTTATTGCTTCCAAAGGCAAAAGGGAAGTCTACGAATACGCAAAACGTATCCGTAAGTATTGATAAGAATTTACAGTACTACGTCAATAACGAGAGAATAAACGGAGAATACATAGAAATTGAATTAAAAAAGGCACTAGAAGGACAAGATAAACCCACTATTATTTTAAGGGCTGAAGAAAGCGTTGCCATCAAAGAAGCGGTCAACGTTATGGATATAGCCAATAGAAATAGTTATAAGGTAATCTTGGCTGTGCGACCTAATTAATGTCATTCCTAGACACGAGACACAAAAAGAAATCATTTACACTTACTACATTTCTACTAAGTGTACTGTTGCTTGTATTGTTCTATATAGGCCTTACCTATATGGACCCACCTATCGAAAACGGAATTTCCGTTAATTTCGGTACTACCAACTTTGGTAGTGGCAATGTACAACCTAAAGAAAAGATTCGTTCGGAACCTTTGGATACACCGCCTGTTGAGCCATCTCAACAAGAAGAGGTTGTTGAAGAGGTAGAGGAGGTTGCGGAGGATGTGCCTGAAGAAGTTGTAGCAAAAGAGGCTCCAGCGGAAAAGGTTTTGACACAAGAGAACGAGGAATCCATCAAAATTAAAAAAGCGGAGGAGGCCAAGAAAAAAGCAGAGGAAGCTGAGAAGGCTGCTAAGAAGAAGGCGGAAGATGCCCAGAAAAAGGCAAAAGCAGAAGCTGCAAAAAAGGCTCAAGAGAAAAAGGCTGCTGAAGAAAAGGCTCGTAAGGAGCAAGAAGCCAAGAAGAAAAAGCTAGATGCACTTATTGGTGGTATCAGTAAATCAGATGGTAATGCTTCAGGTAGCGAGGGTGATGATAATAGAGCAGGTGATAAAGGACAACCAGATGGTGATCCTTATGCTACCAGTTATTATGGAAGCCCAGGTTCTGGTAGTGGAACTGGTGGTTACGGTCTAAATGGTCGTTCCTTGGTAGGTAAAGGACAAGTAAAGCAACAATGTAACGAAGAAGGTAGGGTAGTGGTAAAAATCATTGTAGACCGGAATGGAAATGTTGTAAGCGCTACGCCAGGAGTTAAGGGAACTACTAATAATAGTCCTTGCTTGTTAGAGCCTGCTAAAAAAACCGCGTTTAAGCATAAATGGAATTTAGATTCCAATGCACCAAGTCAGCAAGTCGGTTTTGTGGTTGTCAACTTTAAATTGGGAGAGTGACCTATCAGGAAACTTTGGATTGGATGTTTACACAGCTTCCAATGTATCAACAAAAAGGAAAGCAAGCCTATAATGCCAAACTAGATGGTATTCGCAACTTTGCAAATCATTTGAACAACCCTGAAAACAAGTTTAAGAGTATTCATGTTGGCGGAACCAACGGAAAGGGCTCTAGCAGTCATATGTTAGCATCTGTTCTTCAGGAGGCCGGTTATAAAGTCGGTTTGTATACTTCGCCCCATCTCAAGGATTTTCGTGAGCGTATTCGCATAAATGGCGAATGTGTGGATGAAAGTTTTGTAATTGATTTTATAGCGAACAATCAATCTTTCTTCAAAAATTATCATTTATCCTTTTTTGAAATGACCGTAGGTATGGCCTTCGATTATTTTGCTAAAGAAAAAGTTGATATTGCCGTGGTTGAGGTTGGTCTAGGGGGGAGATTGGATTCAACCAATATTATACATCCTGAAGTAAGCCTTATTACCAATATTGGTTTTGATCATGTAGATATGCTAGGTGATACTTTGCCAAAAATAGCTTTTGAGAAAGCGGGTATTATTAAAGAAGGTATTCCTGTGGTGATAAGTGAATTTCAGTCTGAAACCGCTGAAACCTTTCAGCAAGTCGCCCACTCTAAGAATGCAGAACTTATTTATGCCGAACAAAAAATTGAAGAGGTATATCCTACTTCGCTCTTGGGCGCATATCAAAAAAAGAATGTAAAAGGGGTAATGGCTGTTGTAGGACTCCTTAATGGTTTTCGGGTAACCGACGCGCAAATCCGTTCCGGACTCCTTAATGTTGTTCAAAATACAGGTTTAATGGGGAGGTGGCAGCAATTAAATGTTGCTCCAATGGTCATTTGTGATACCGCACATAACAAGGAAGGCTTGTCCATTGTCATAAATCAGGTGTCTCAACAAAAATTTAAAAAATTATTTTTTGTTATAGGTTTTGTGAAGGGCAAGGACCTTAATGCAATACTTCCGTTGTTTCCAAAGGACGCAGAATACTATTTTTCGTCACCTAATATTTCTCGAGGATTAGAGGTTAATGAGTTGGCAGACAAGGCGAAAGAATACGGTTTGAATGGTGGAATTTTTACGTCTGTAGAAGCGGCTTATCATACTGCTTTGGCAGATGCTGGTCCGGAGGATTTCATCTTTGTTGGGGGCAGTACGTTCACTGTTTCAGAAGTAATTTAAATTTTTTTCTTTTTTCTTTTGAGAAGTAAAAAAGAGTCTTATATTTGCACACCTTTTAGGGCAATTAGCTCAGTTGGTTCAGAGCACCTCGTTTACACCGAGGGGGTCGGGGGTTCGAATCCCTCATTGCCCACCAGAATCCTCAAGCATTATAATGTTTGAGGATTTTTTCATTTTATGGCATTTCTGACCTACATCCTTTACTTTGAATCTTTAGGTCGATATTGGGTCCATTCCACACAAAACATGTCCGCTCGTTTATAAGGGCATAAAAAAATCATAGAAGTTTTACTTTTAAAATTAAAGATTGTCTCTAAAGTATGTGGAGAATTTTTCCACAAGTATCGAAGTGTTGCATCGTGAGTGTTAAAATCAAGAAATGGAATGGGCTTAAAATAATGCGAGTAGTCCAATATTTTTCAAATGGACTAACCACTAACTATTCCTCATAAAAAAAACCATCTAAATTATTTAGATGGTTTTTTAAAATTGTAAATATGTATTGGCTACCCTTTTCCAATTACGATTTTCAATTTTTCATTGTTCTCCTGTATGTTCTTTGCGGTTTGTGCACTTACTCCCGTTTGCCATAAGTAAACTCGCTTAAGGCTGCTTATTTTTTCTATATAAGGTAAACACGCATCGGTTACTTTGGTGCCGTATAGGTTTAAGGCTTCTAAATGTTCCAATCCTGACAAATGTGCCACTCCTTTATCGGTAATTTCTGTTTTCTCCAATTGTAAACGGGTAAGGTTCGTGAATTGCGAAACGCTGGAAAGCTGTTCATCCGTAATGTTGCTGTTAGCTAATGATAACCAAGTTATGTATTCTTTCACTTTTTCAAGTTCGGAGAGTTTTTCTTGGGTTAGATCGGAACCGGAATACTTGATATCTAATAGTGAATTTTCTGGACCTAAGGTTTTGATTTCAAAACCTATTTGCACCAGGTTTGATAATTGTGTGCTGTCCAATTTTTCGAGCTGTACAGTTTCGTACCATGGTTTTGGGTTGGTGTCAATACCATAACGTCTAAGTAAAACCGGTTTTATGTTTTCGGTTACTTTTAAGCTGGTAAGTGCGCCTTCAAAAGGAGCGCCTTGTTCAATCCACCATTCTACGGTCTTGATTTCGTCGTAGGTAAGTGCATTGTTAGTTGGGGGCATGAATTTAATATTCTTTGGCGGAAGTGTAATTCTTCTGAAGAGTTCACTCTCTTGAGTATTTCCGGCAGCAATCACGTTTTCACTCTCACCACCCATTCGTAAAGAATCTGGGTGACTCATGTTCAATCCACCTCTTTTTATTTCATCATTGTGGCAACCCACGCATTTTGCCTCAAAAATTGGTGCTACTAAATCTGCATACACCTGAACTGAATCTGGGGTAGTGAACGATGGGCCTGTGTCTTTTCCTTCCTTGGCACCCAATAGTTTTTGAATAGGAGCGGGGGCATACTCGGTTAAATACGTTTCGCCATGTGTTAAATTCCCGCCTTTATGCCCTTCAATAAAGAGCATGGCCAGTAGAAGAATATTAAAGCCGTGTTGCAATTTAACAGGAAAAGCTTTTGGTTTACTTTTTAGATACCATCCTATAAAAGCGGTTATAACCAATGCTATACCTAGCCATCTGTGGGCAAAAAGGTGCTCTTCTTCGTATAGACCTGTTTCACCTAAGAACCAACCTGAAACAGCGGCACCTAATGCACTTAATGCTCCCAGTAACCAGGCTAGTGGAATTAATTTGCTTTTAACTTCGGTTTTTTTGAAGCTTTCGTACCACTCCAAAACAATTGCTAAAAAGAGAAACCCAATAGGAAGGTGCACGAATAGAGGGTGAAAGCGTCCTAAAAAAGTTGTAAATTCTAATGCTATCATAGTCCTTGGTTCTAATCTGTTGGTTTCGGTTAAAAATGAATAGTTGTAATAAAAAGAATACTTTGTGTTTGAACATTAGCCTATGGGGCCGTGTTTTGTGTATACTGTAAAATTATGTGTCAATCTTTGTGAAACTATCGTAAACTTATTATGATTGCGGCAAAATACATATTTTAAATGATAGGAATAGTGCAACAAATGGTCAATCTGTGCAATGTTGAGTTTTTGTAGTTTTAAAAAAAGGGGTGAAACTAGGGGAGCTTTATTCGTCAACGCAATAATTGGTTTTAGTTTTAAATTTATTTTGGTGCCGTTACCAATGTAAGTTGTTGAGTATTTGTGTAAAAGGATTTATAATTTTTTGCATTCTTAAAGTCGATTAATTTATGTTTTCTTAATCCGAAATTAGTTTTACCTTTGGCCCACTATTTATGGGTCATTAGCTCAGTTGGTTTAGAGCGCTGCCTTGACAGGGCAGAGGTCACTGGTTCGAATCCAGTATGTCCCACATTTTTCCCTCTTCATTTTAGTCTGTCAGATTTGCAATTTAGTTTCGCAATACGGATAATTTTTTAAGTTATTAATAATGGTCACAGGCTGTGTTCTTTCTTTTTTGAAGAATAATTAAATATTTGTGTCTTTTAATGTGACTTTTTGTGTTAAGTGGTTTCCTATTAAGTGTATAACCAGTTAATTCCTAAGTGTGTTTAATCCGTTTATTCTTCTTTTGGCAGTTAGTTTGATCATCTTCTTGGTGATTGTGGTATTTGTAATACCTTCTGTCTTGTCTTCAAAAAAATATATTAAAGAAGGAGGTAAATATTCGCTCCTAAAGACCAAATCAAAATTGAGAAAAAATGTAAAGGAGAAATAGGGACTATGTATTGATTCGGTAATTGAATTTTATTTCTAAGTTTTGGATTAGGTATTCATATGTGTTAAGTGACTTTTTATGAGAAGTTGGGTCTAAATAAAAACACTAACTAAACTACTATATGATGAATGATCTTGTATTCGTTTTTTTCAGTATTAGTATTGCCATATTCCTATTGGGCATGGTAGTCATGTTGCCCAATATTTTATTTTCTACGGATTATAGTGATAAGGATAAAAAAAACACAACTCTTAAAGATGAAAAGAAGAGTAAGGAAAGAATAAAAAATGTAGAGAGCACTTACCGAAAGAAACACGAAAAGATGGGTGTTTAGTTTTTTATGCTTTTTATAAAAATACACGCTTTAATGTGTTCTGGAACCGTTGGAATCTTACGAGGCGCTAGCTATCTTCAAAATACGTAACGACCATTCATTTTTATACGCAAGAGGTCGCATTGATTACTTTTCTACTTTGGAGGTGATACCTGACACTATATTTTTACCTTTGTATGTCGTTTATAAGTCTATTAAGGTATATAAGTGACTTTACGTCAATTTTTGTGTCGCATTTAAGTAACTAGCAACCAGAACCAAATATTGGAAACAGAAGTAGTACCGGAATTAATGTCGGATGAAGAGCTTGTTCGCAAGATAGCTAGGCATAATGATGCTTTGCTTTTTGCCGTGCTTTATGACAGGTATGCACAAAGGGTATACAATAAGTGTTATAGCTTTTCTAATTCGCAAGCTGAAGCGCAAGACCTTACGCAAGATGTTTTTTTGATGCTCTTTGTTAAACTTTCAAGTTTTAAAGGAAAATCAAAATTCTCTACTTGGGTGTATGCGTTCACCTATAATTTTTGTGTAAACTATGTGAATAGGAATAAGCAAAGGTTAATGAGCGATAAGTCTGATTCTATTTCCCAATCTACAAAACCTATATCGGTTGTGGATGATGATGCGGAAATAGCTAACATGCGCTCGGAAAAACTTAAAAAAGCCTTAGATTTAGTAGACCCGGAAGATAAAAAAATATTGCTTTTAAAGTATCAAGACGATATATCGATAAAAGAGCTTACCTCAATATTAGATATTGGGGAGAGCGCCGTGAAAATGCGCCTAAAACGTGCAAAGTCACGAATTGTGGAAGCTTATAACAAAATACCATAATGTCTATGGAAAAGAAAAACCCATTTAAGGAAATGGAAGACTCGTTACACGAGGTTCCTCCTCATTTGAAAAAGAAGGTTATGGATGATATAGCTTCGGCTAAACTTGTTATGGACATGGCAAACCTGTTTACATGCAACTATAAGTCTGCAATTGAAGATATATTCAAAACCAACCCCGATATTAATTAACGAGTAACATCTAAGAAAATGGAGAAAGTTTCAGAGTGGAAAGATTTAACTTTCAATACCCTAAGTACTATTGTAAGTGACATAGCATCTGCATTGCCCAATATTTTAGGGGCTATAGTTATTTTACTTATTGGTGGGGCTATTAGCAAAATAGTACGTTTTGTTTTGAAAAAAGTTTTTAAAGTAGCTCAGGTAGGAAAACTGTCTGATAAAATAAATGATGCCAGGCTATTCGGAGATAGTAACGTTAAAATTGATATAGAAAAGGTATTGCTGCAATTTGTAAAATGGATACTGTTGTTAGTCTTCATAATTGTAGCCGCAGATATTGTGGAGTTGACCATCATTTCTCAAGAAATTGCCAACTTATTACGTTACTTGCCAATTTTGCTAAGTGCTATGGTCATATTCATGATTGGCCTTTATGCGGCAAATTTGATAAAATCTGCTTTAAAGAGTGTTTTTGACTCTATGGGTTTTGGTGGTGGTAAGCTTGTTAGTAGTATTGTTTTTTACATTATTGTAATTTTTGTTACTATCACCTCATTAAATCAAGCTGGGATAGATACTTCTATGTTTACTAGCAATTTTACACTTATATTGGGTGCGTTCTTGTTAGCCTTTGCCTTAGGTCTTGGTCTTGGGTCTAGAAATGTGGTAGAGAGTCTATTGAAGACTTTTTACGCGAGGAAAAATTACGCCGCTGGAGATAAGGTTAAATTTGCGGATATTGAAGGTACGATTGAGGCAATAGATAATATTAGCGTAACCTTAAATACGAAAGAAGGAAAGCTAATAGTGCCAATAAAAGAGATTGTAGAAAATAGAGTTAAGTTGGAGTAGTAATCAACAATTATAATAAATTGTAAAGGCAGTGCTCTAAAGAGTACTGCCTTTTTTAGTTTAAACGACATCTAAAATTCGTTCCAAAGCCATGCCTCGTGATCCCTTTATCAATATAAGGCTTTCAGGGCTCAATTTTTGGTCCTTTAAAAAATCCTTAAGCTCGCCGAAAGAACTGTGTTTCTTGTAAGATGTACTGGTTTTGTAAAAGTTCTCGCCTACCAATATTACGTCATCAAAATTTAGTTCTCTAGCTAAATTGGCTATGTTCTGGTGCTCTGCGGGAGCAATCTCTCCCAGTTCAAACATATCTCCTAAAAATGCAACCTTATGGATGCCTTCCATTTGAGCGAAGTTTTCCAGAGCAGCTTTCATGCTCGTGGGGTTGGCATTGTAAGCGTCAAGAATAATTTGGTGCCCTTTATGGGAGATAATCTGTGAACGGTTATTGTTAGGTGAGTAGCTCTCTATGGCGTCTTTAATTTTGTCAACACCAACATTAAAGTATTTGCCCATGAGAATAGCAGCTGCACAGTTTGTGAAATTGTAGCTTCCTATTAATTGAGATTCTATATTACAGTTTTCAAAAGACAATTTTACAAATGGGTTGGCCCCGAGAAATTCTATTCTGTAAAATTCTTTCTGATCAGAGCTGAAGCCATACTTTTTGATGTAGCTCCCTAATTTTTTAAATTGAATAGGGTCGTCTCCGTTTATGAAAATATGTTTATTGTGCTTTGTTAGAAAGTCATACAATTCACTTTTGCCTTTAATCACGCCTTCTTCGCTTCCAAAACCTTCAATATGGGCTTTGCCAAAATTGGTAATGTAACCAAAATCGGGTAGTGCCAAGCTACAGAGGAATTCAATTTCTTTCTGGTGGTTGGCGCCCATTTCCACAATTGCGATTTCAGTATCTTCTTTTATGGAGAGTAGGGTAAGGGGTACGCCTATATGATTGTTGAGGTTGCCTTTTGTAGCGATTGTGCGATACTTTTTTGATAGCACGGCATTGATCAGTTCCTTGGTAGTTGTTTTGCCGTTGCTTCCCGTTAATGCAATTACTCTTGCGTTGGAGTAGTTTCTGTGAAAAGAAGCAAGTTCTTGTAGTGTCTTTAGGACATCATCAACTAAAATATGTTTGTCAGACTCTGCGTATTCCTTTTCATCGATAACGGCATATGCAGCACCATTTTCTAATGCTGCAGAAGCATATTTGTTTCCATTGAAGTTATCACCTTTTAAAGCGAAAAAAATACTGTTCTCTTTTATTTTCCTGGTATCCGTACATATTTCAGGAAATTCTAAAAAGATATTGTGTAATTGAGCTGTTTTCATAAAGTAAAAGTATAAAAAAAGTCCCGGCATACTGTGCCGGGACTTTCTAGAAATATATTTTTTTAAGAGCTTATCTTACTTTTTTTCCTCTTGGTGTTTTGTTCTTTGTTTTGGATTTAGAACCAACCCTAGACATGGCACATCTGAAACCAACATAGTCAGTAGCCATATATTGTGGCAAATATCTTCTTTGTGCTGGGTCTAACCAGTAAGCTCTATCTCTCCATGATCCACCTTTGTAAACTCTTACTTCATCATTGATCAAAGTTGATCTGTTGTTAGAGTGGTCATAACGGCGTACCAATTTTCCTGCAGAATCACGCTCAACACTGTGTTTAGGTGAGTTGTACATTTTTTTGCTATCAGCTTGCTCTTCTTCTTCGTCGCTAAATTGGTCAAAGAATCTAGATGAGCCTGCATCACCATCACGGTATCCTCTATTGTCACTAGAAGAGAAGTTTGTTCTTAAATACGTTTCTTCTTCATCAACAGGTACCATTTTAATTTCTCCAGGAAGGTTAACGGCAATTATTTTTCCGTTTGGCATGGTATCGTACATTACAGAATCTCTAAGAATGTTTACTTTGCCATCTTCTCCAATTGCGGTTTTCATATATATGTTACCACGGTAGTAGTTAAAATCACTTACTTCATCATCTACTATAGGTCTGTATACGTCAGCTACCCACTCGGCAACGTTACCTGCCATGTCATAAAGACCAAGGTCATTAGGCTTATAGGACATAACTTGTGCAGTAATATCAGCACCATCATCAGACCATCCGGCAATTCCGCCGTAATCTCCTTTACCTTGCTTAAAGTTGGCTAACTGATCACCTCTACCAACACGTTGTCCGTTTCTTGTGTAATCACCTTCCCAAGGATATTTTTTTCTACCTCTGTAGTTGTTGTACTCTCGGTTACCTTGGTTTGCCTGTGCGGCATACTCCCATTCAGTTTCCGTTGGTAATCTATATTCTGGCATAATTACACCGCTACTTCTTTTAGCAAATGTATTTACACTGTCTTTTTTAGCTTTTCCTTGTAGAGAATCTATTTGTCCGTTATAAACAGATTCAGGTCTGTTAAGATAGGCTTCTGTACTAAAAGTACCGGCAACTTCACCTTGCGCTGCTTGGTATTTAGCATCTTTGGCCAAATAACCTTCTCTCTCTAACATAACTTCGTTTACACGGTCTGTACGCCATTCGGCAAACTGTGTTGCTTGAACCCAGTTTACACCTACTACAGGATATTCTGCGTAAGCAGGATGTCTTAAGTAGTTGTTGGTCATGGTTTCGTTAAAACCTAATCGGTTTCTCCATACCAAGGTATCAGGTAAGGCTCCTTTGTAAATGTTAGTATATTTAGGGTCTTCTGGAGGATAAACACTTTTTAGATAATCAAGATACTCCAAGTACATAACATTGGTTACCTCGGTTTCGTCCATATAAAAAGACTGTACGTGTTGCGATGTAGGAGTGTTGTTCCAATCGTGCATAACATCATCCTGTACCTTACCTTTTGTGAAAGTACCACCCTCAACAAATACAAGACCTGGTGCTGTTTCTTGTTCTTTGAAATCCGTATTGTATTGAAAACCACCTTCTTTGGCGTTTATTTTCCAGCCAGTGGCTCTTGACACATCTTTGGAGGAACCGGAATTTTTACAGCTGGTAACTGTAAAACCTCCCGCTAGTACTGCACAAGAAAGTACAACTTTGATAAACTGTTTTTTCATAATTAGGACTTGAGTTCAAATAGTACCACTGCTAAAATGGTAGCGCAGTTGGTTATTTTATTTTGATTAATTTTTAGTGTCACTTTCGGCATATAAAACGATGATTTGCACATAATATTTTATTTGCCAAAAATTATTTTGTCAAACAGGAGCCTTCGTATTTTTAAATAACCTATGCCGCCTTAAAAGTCATAACGGTACAAATAGCTTTATAGTATGACTGAATCTATTTCTTTTGCCTAAAAACCTTAGGGCGAGCCTAATTTTTTTTTAGGACCGCGAAATTACAAAAGATGTGCGTACTTTGTGCGCTGTTTTTAATTTGAACGGAAATTAAAAAATATTGCGTTTTTAATGCAAGATATTCCTTAAAAGCCCGTTTACATGTAATACATCTAGTATTTTTTTAGATTGTAACACTATTTTGTAATATTTGACCGACTAAATTTAGCTCTATTTAAAAATGAAAAAACTTTCAATACTTGTTTTGCTTGTGTTTGCATGCAAAATATCGGCCCAAGAAGCAGGTGATCGGGTTATTACCACAGCAGTTCCCTTTTTGAACATTACAGCAGATGCCAGAGCCGCGGGAATGGGTGACTTGGGTGTTGCTACTTCAACCGATGCGTACTCACAACAATGGAACCCTGCAAAATTTGCATTCGCTGAGCGAAAAATGGGCATTGGCATGGGGTATACACCGTATTTGAGTAATGCTATTTCAGGTATTGGTCTTCTAAATGCCAGTTATTTCAATAAAATTAATGACCAGAGTGCTTTTGCGGTCAGTCTAAGGTATTTTACACTTGGAGATATTGAGCTTAGGCAAAATTTTGATGATATAGGAACTATAGTTAAGCCAAATGAGTTGTCTTTTGACGGTTCTTACTCTTTAAAATTGAGTCCAACGTTCTCAATGGCCGTAGGTGGTAGATATATTAGATCTAACCTTAAATTTCAAAATGACAACAATGTAGATGCTAAACCGGGAAGTACTTTTGCGGTTGATGTGGCTGGTTTTTATCGTTCTAGGGAAATAGCTTACAACAGGTTTGATGGTCGTTGGAGAGCTGGTTTTAATATTTCGAACTTAGGAGGAAAGATCGCTTATGATGAAAATGGGCAGGACAATTTTATTCCGACCAATTTAAAGTTCGGGGTTGGTTTCGATTTTATACTTGATCAAGATAATGTTCTTGGCTTTACTTCTGAATTTAATAAGCTGTTGGTTCCAACACCGCAAGATTTTGATAATGATGGTGATATGGATGCTGCGGATAATGATGAATATCAAAGTATCGGTTTTTTAAGTGGAGTGTTTAAGTCTTTTGGAGATGCCCCTGATGGTTTTAGTGAGGAGCTTAAAGAAATGACATGGGCACTAGGTGCTGAATACACGTATCAAGACGCTTTTATGTTCCGTACCGGTTATTTTAATGAAAGTGATGTAAAAGGTTTTAGAAAGTATTTTACTCTTGGTGCAGGTTTTAAGTTTAAATCGGCTCAAATAGATTTATCATACTTGTTCTCTACATCCAAAATTACTAACCCAGTAGAAAACTCGTTACGGTTCTCTTTAACATTTAACTTAGGTGAAGAATTTTATAACGACTAAAATTATTATATAATTTATAATAAGAAAACCTGCCATACGGTAGGTTTTCTTATTTTAGGCCTTCACTAAACAAAGTATGCAAAAACAGAACGTAACCTTTGAGTTGACCATTTTTGATTCTATTGAAGAACTTTCAAAAGAAGATGCCGGATTAATGCTAGTAGCCGTAGCGGCAAGAAAAGATGCCTATGCCCCATATTCCAATTTTCAGGTAGGTGCGGCGGTACTCTTGGAAAATGGAGAAATAGTTATAGGTAATAATCAGGAAAACGCATCTTACCCATCTGGTCTTTGTGCTGAGCGGGTCGCAATTTTTTATGCAGGAGCAAAGTACCCAGGTGTAGCTGTAAAGGCAATTGCCATCACGGCTACATCTATAAATTATCAGCTAACCAACCCTGCGGCGCCCTGCGGGAATTGTAGACAAGCTATTTCCGAATATGAGGTAAAACAAAAAAAGCCCATAGAACTCATGATGATGGGTGAAAAAGGAAAAGTTTTTAAATGTAATTCTATGGCAGATATTTTGCCACTAGGCTTTGATAGCTCTTTTTTGTAACAGTTCTTGACGGCCTAAGGATAAATTCTAACAAACCTTTTACTTCAATTTTTTTCAACTATTGATTTAATATGTATTTTTGCCCTTCTGATTCGCTCCATAATAGAAAATGGAATAGTCGGGATGTTGTAACCAAGAATCCAAATTATTAGCATCAATGAAAAAAATCACCAAAGAAGTATATCTGCAATGGTATGAAGATATGTTGTTCTGGCGTAAGTTCGAGGACAAGCTAGCACAGGTTTATATTCAACAAAAAGTTAGAGGTTTTTTACACCTGTATAACGGTCAAGAAGCTGTTCTGGCAGGTTCATTGCATGCAATGGATTTAACTAAGGACCGTATGATTACGGCTTACAGGAACCACGTGCAGCCAATTGGTATGGGGGTTGATCCTAAAAAAGTAATGGCTGAACTATATGGCAAGGTTACAGGTACCTCTAAAGGTATGGGGGGATCTATGCATATATTTTCAAAAGAACACCGTTTTCACGGAGGTCACGGTATCGTAGGAGGTCAAATTCCGTTGGGTGCAGGTATGGCTTTTGGTGATAAGTACGCTGGTAGGGATAATGTTACCTTATGTTATATGGGTGATGGTGCCGTGCGTCAAGGTGCGTTTCATGAAGCATTGAACTTGGCTATGCTTTGGCAACTTCCGGTTGTATTCATTTGTGAAAACAACGGTTATGCTATGGGTACTTCTGTGGAAAGAACATCTTATTCTACGGAAATATGGAAATTAGGTTTAGGTTATGAAATGCCTTGTGGGCCTGTTGATGGTATGGATCCTGTGACCGTAGCCCAAGAGGTTAGTAAAGCTGTTGATAGAGCTCGCTCTGGAGGTGGACCAACTTTCCTAGAAATGAAAACATATAGATATAGAGGTCACTCTATGTCAGATGCGCAGCATTATAGAACTAAGGAAGAGGTAAAAGAATATCAGAAGATAGATCCTATTACCCAAGTGCTGGATATTATTAAGGAGAATAATTACGCATCCGAAGAAGATATAAAAGCAATAGACAAGAAGGTTAAAGAATTAGTTTTGGAATGTGAGAAATTCGCAGACGAGTCTGATTACCCGCCAGTGCAGCAATTGTACGATATGGTCTATGAGCAAGAAGATTTTCCATTTGTACAACATAAATAATTAGGTAGATGGCAGAAGTAATAAACATGCCCCGCTTGAGCGATACCATGGAAGAAGGTACCGTAGCCAAATGGTTGAAAAACGTTGGCGACAAAGTAGAGGAAGGCGATATACTTGCAGAAATAGAAACGGACAAGGCCACAATGGAATTTGAGTCTTTCTATGAAGGTACTTTGTTGCATATTGGTATTGCGGAAGGAGATGGCGCACCTGTAGATTCTTTATTGGCTATTATTGGCGAAGAAGGAGAGGATATTTCATCACTTTTAAACGGTAGTGCAAGTGCTTCAGAAGACGCAGATGTTGAAGAAGCTAGTGAGCCTGAGAGCAATGGTTCTGAAGGTTCCGATGAAGCCAGTGCTTCTGCAGAAGTTCCTGAAGGTGTTGAAGTAGTAAAGATGCCTCGCCTTAGTGATACTATGGAAGAAGGTACGGTTGCTTCTTGGTTGAAAAAAGTTGGTGATACGGTAGAAGAAGGAGAGATTTTAGCTGAAATCGAAACAGATAAGGCTACAATGGAATTTGAATCTTTCTATTCGGGAACCTTATTATATATAGGTATTCAAGAAGGAGAGTCTTCTCCGGTTGATGCTGTTTTAGCTGTTATTGGCCCTGAGGGTACAGATGTTGATGCTGTGCTAAATGCAAAGCCATCTTCAGGTAAAAAAGAAAGTAGTTCTTCTGATGCTAAAAAAGAAGAGCCTAAAAAGGAAGCTTCCAAAGATACTTCAGCTCCAAAAGCGACGAATGACGGTCAACGTATTTTTGTATCGCCTTTAGCTAAGAAGATAGCTAAAGAAAAAGGTATTGATTTATCCAATATTACAGGTTCTGGTGACAATGGAAGAATCGTAAAGAAAGATGTTGAGGGTTATACTCCAGCTGCGGCAACTCCACAGGCCTCGCAAAAAGCAGCTAGTGCTCCAACCGCAGCGCCTGCAAGTGCTCCTGTAATTTTGCCGGTAGGTGAAGAGGGCTCTGAAGAGGTTAAAAACTCGCAAATGCGTAAAACCATTGCGAAACGTTTGGCAGAGTCTAAATTTACCGCTCCACATTATTACCTTACTATAGAGGTTGATATGGGTAATGCTATGGCTTCTAGAAAACAGATAAATGATTTGCCTGATACTAAGGTTTCTTTTAATGATATGGTTGTGAAAGCATGTGCCATGGCATTGAAGAAGCATCCACAGGTTAATACTACTTGGAACGGAGATACTACGCGTTACAACCATCATGTACATGTTGGTGTTGCCGTAGCTGTAGACGAAGGTCTTGTTGTTCCTGTATTGAAATTTACGGAGCAGTTGAGTTTGACTCAAATTGGTTCAGCTGTTAAGGATTTGGCCGGTCGTGCAAGGAACAAAAAACTGACTCCGGCAGAAATGGACGGCAGTACGTTTACGGTTTCTAACTTAGGTATGTTCGGTATTACCGAGTTTACTTCAATCATCAATCAACCTAACTCCGCAATTTTATCTGTTGGTGCTATAGTCCAAAAACCAGTTGTTAAAGACGGTCAGATTGTAGTGGGTAACACCATGAAGGTGACTTTGGCTTGTGATCATAGAACAGTTGATGGAGCTACTGGAGCTCAATTTTTGTTAACATTACGTGCGTATTTGGAAAATCCGGTAACAATGCTGGCTTAAACAGATGACAAACTATTATAATAAAGGCATCTCGGTAATTTCGAGATGCCTTTTTTTATTTCTAAATTGTGTCCTTAAAAATTATCTATGAAAAATAGTATTCTATTCTTGGTTGGCCTTATGGCCGTTTCATGTGGTTCGTCTAAAATTGATGAGTCGGTAACTCTTCAGAGTGAAGATGCGGTGCAGTTTGATCGTAGCTTAATGGAAGTGCCTAAAAAAGCGGATGACCTTAATGGTATAGACGGTGCGGTAAGTACACGTCAAAATCAATTTTCTAGTGCGGAAAAAGTAGGTGTCATTATGAATTTTTTGGCTTCGGATGATCTTCAAGGTAGAGATACGGGTAGTGAGGGTATTGAAAAGGCCGCAGAGTTTATTGAGAATATTTTTTCAAAAAACAACATAAAACCTCATTTTGAAGCATATAGAGATGAGCTTTCTAATTATGACCAACCCGCATTTAACGTAGTAGGTGTGGTTGAAGGAAATGACCCAAAGCTAAAGAATGAATACGTAATAATCGGTGCTCATTATGATCATATAGGGTTGATTGCTGAAGAGAACGGAGATAAGATTGCTAATGGGGCAAATGATAATGCAACGGGTACAACAACCGTATTGGAGTTGGCCCGTTATTTCGGAAATGCAAAAACCAATAAGCGAAGCATCATTTTTGCACTTTTTAGTGCAGAGGAGAAAGGACTTCTTGGATCAAAGCACTTGGCTCAGAAACTAAAGGACGAAAACTTGAACCTTTATGCAATGCTCAACTATGAAATGGTTGGTGTGCCTTTGGTGGATAAAGATTATTTAGCTTATCTAACTGGTTACGAAGAATCTAATATGGCAGAAGTCGCTAATAGCTACTCGGAAAAGACTTATGCGGGTTTCCTTCCAAAAGCTAAGGAATTCAACCTTTTTAAAAGATCTGATAACTATCCGTTTCATGAAGTTTTCGGGGTGCCATCACAAACCTTCAGCACGTTTGACTTCACGAACTTTAACCATTATCATAAAGTGGGTGATGAGCTTTCTGAAATGGACTTTGTTCACATGGCAAACTTGATAAACAAAAGTGTTCCGGTTGTAGAGGGTATTGTAAATGCACCAACCAAAGAAATTAAGTACGACTAATGGCGAATATTATAATAACAGGGTCTAGTAGGGGAATAGGTTACGAGTTGGCTAAATTATTTGCCGATGAGGGTCATAAAGTTTTGGCTTTATCCCGTAATGATAAGCCTATTTCTGAACTGGGGCATAAAAATATTTTTAGTTTTCCTTTTGATTTGGGAAATCCATCGGACTTTAAAAAAATGGAGGATTTTGTAGCTGAAAATTTTGAATCGGTAGATGTACTTGTCAATAATGCCGGGAGGTTATTGAATAAACCTTTTTTAGAAACGGAAGCAGAGGAGTTTGAGGCTGTTTATAAGGTAAATGTATTTGGTGTCGCTGAAATGACTCGAAGGGTTATTCCTAAAATGACTAAAAATGGGCACGTTGTAACTATTAGCTCTATGGGGGGCGTACAGGGTAGCGTTAAGTTTCCTGGGTTATCGGCATATAGTTCCAGTAAAGGAGCTGTTGTTACACTCACGGAACTGTGGGCGGAAGAATTCAAAGAAACCGGCCCTTCATTCAACGTTCTGGCTTTGGGTGCCGTTCAGACTGAGATGTTGGAAGAAGCCTTTCCTGGTTATGAGGCTCCTGTTACAGCATTGCAAATGGCTAATTATATAAAGAATTTTGCTTTAACTGGGCACCAGCTTTACAACGGTAAGTTGCTTCAGGTAAGCAATAGTACTCCTTAATGGTTTTAGTATTACGCTATATTTTTAGTTGTGAACCTTAAGGTTGGTCAATTGCTTAAATTTTGACATAGGCTTAATAATAGATAACTTCATTTATTGGTTGAGTTAACTTATTTTTGTTAGCAGTGAATAACGTGCTACAAAAATATCTTCCCGAAAGGGCAATAGAATCTTGTTTGGACCTGATTAAGAAAACAGGTGTAAACTTGAAAATCGTCAATGAAAGAGTAACACGTCATGGTGATTACCGTAGAATGCCCAATGGAATGCATCAGATAACTGTGAATGCAAATCTCAATAAATATCGATTTTTAATCACATTAATACATGAAATTGCCCATTTAGTAGCGTTTGAAAAGTACGGTAGAACCATAAAACCACATGGAGCTGAATGGAAGCGTATTTTTCAATATCTGATGTTGCCGTTCATTAGACCTGAAATATTCCCTACACAATTATTGCCTCTATTGGCAAATCATTTTAAAAATCCTAAGGCGAGTAGTAGTACAGATGCGCGATTGTCAATAGCTTTGAAGCACTTTGATGAACAACAAACAAATAGGACCTACGTTTTTGAAGTGCCGCAGGGTAGTATTTTTCGTATACACAATGGTAAATTGTATAAAAAAGGGAATAGAAGAGTTAAGCGGTATGAGTGTGTAGAGGTGGCTACGGGAAGAATGTATCTTTTTCAGCCCAATGCGGAAGTTGAATTGGTATTTGAGTGATATTTGTAGGAAATATTATAATGAACAAGAAAATAACTAACTTTAAATAAGAATACGGTAAGTCTTTTTACTTCCGGTTCAATAGCAGCTAAAAAATGAAGAATAAAAATTATTACGCAGTTTTAATGGCCGGTGGTGTCGGTTCAAGATTTTGGCCAATTAGTACATCATCTTACCCAAAGCAGTTTCATGATATGTTGGGTACGGGGGACACTTTAATCCAAAAAACTTTTAAACGTCTTAATAAATTTGTGCCTACTGAGAATATTCTCATTTTGACCAATGAACGTTATAATGATTTGGTTCTGGAGCAACTTCCGTTAGTAAAACAAGACCAAGTAGTTCTTGAGCCTGCTATGAGAAATACGGCACCTTGTATTTTGTATGCCGCATTAAAAACTCAAAAAATGAATGAAAACGGTGTTATGATTGTAGCGCCAAGTGATCATTGGATTGAAGATGAAGATGCTTTTGCCAGAGATGTAACCACATGTTTTGAAAAATGTGAAAAAGAAGATGTGCTTTGTACGTTAGGAATAAAACCATCTTTTCCAAATACCGGCTTTGGGTATATAGAATTTGAAAAGGAAAGTACTCAAGAGGTTAAAAAGGTGAACCAGTTCAGGGAAAAACCTGATTATGAAACGGCTAAGGAATTTTTGGCTCAGGGTAATTTTTTATGGAATGCGGGAATATTTATGTGGAGCGTAAAAACTATCGTTAACGCCTTTAAGAACTATCAGCCTGAGCAATATTCTCTTTTTGAATCAGGAATGTCCTGTTACAATACTGGAGAGGAAAAAGAGTTTATAAAAGAGAACTATCCAAAAGCGGAGAATATCTCTATTGATTATGCCATTTTGGAAAATTCAAAATCCATTTACGTACTTCCTGCAACTTTTGACTGGAACGACTTGGGAACATGGGGATCTTTATATGATAAACTAGATAAGGACGAAGACAGCAATGCTATTGTGAATAGTAAAGTTGTAACAGCAGATGCGTCCGGTAATATGATCAGGTCTGCAAAAGGTAAAGTTGTTGTGGTAGATGGTCTTAAGGACTATATTATTGTAGATAAGGAAGAGGTACTTTTAATCTATCCAAAATCAAAAGAACAGGATATTAAAAAAGTACTGGGAGAAGTAAAAGAAACATATGGAGATGAGTATGCCTAAACGTGCTATATGAGCGATAAATTGAATCAAGATAATATTACGCCTACCGAAAAACCAACGGAGAGCCAAGAAGCTGTTAAGCAGGACGCCAAAGGTCTTTTGGAAAGCCTAAGAAGGTTTTTACGTGAGTTATTGGATATTCGTGAGAATACAGATCAAGAGGCTACCAAAGAGGCTATAATTGCAGATATTCCTTTTAAAGGACATACCTCGTGGATTTTGATTTGTTCTATTTTTATTGCTTCTATTGGTTTAAACGCAAACTCTACGGCAGTAGTTATTGGTGCCATGTTAATTTCGCCTCTTATGGGTCCTATTTTGGGCTTAGGGATGTCTTTGGCCATTAATGATATTGATACTTTAAGAAGATCGCTAAAGAATTTTGCGGTTATGGTGGTGCTTAGTGTATTGACGGCCTATCTCTTCTTTGAATTTTTTCCCATTCAGGATGAATCTTCAGAGCTTTTGGCACGTACCGCACCCGATATTCGTGATGTTCTTATTGCCTTTTTTGGTGGTTTGGCACTGGTAATTGCACGTGCTAAGAAAGGAACCATAGCCAGTGTTATCTTTGGTGTGGCAATTGCTACTGCATTAATGCCGCCTTTGTGTACTGTAGGTTTTGGCTTGGCAATAGGCAATTTGGATTACGCTGTAGGAGCAATGTATTTATTCATAATAAATACTATTTTCATTGCTCTGGCAACATTCTTGACCATTAAGCTTTTGAAGTTTCCAATGGTGCGTTACGCCAATTCTGCTAAGAGAAGACGTATAGCGCGTATTGCCTCTATTGTAGCCTTATTGGTTATGATACCTGCAGGGATGACATTCTATGAAGCTTTTCAGGAGTCTATGTTCAAAAAACAAGCCAACGAGTTTGTGAATGCAACCATAGGTAAGTATCAGTTTGTGAGTGGAGGTAGGTACTTGGATAATTTTACCAGCATCAAATATAATAATGGTGATAAACCTGAGATTGAGTTGGTTTGTATGGGTAACGAGATTATTCCGGCAAATATCATTTCATCGTGGAATACTATGATGAAAGAAGATGAAGATTTTAAACGGCTTGTTAATACGGAACTGCATGTTATTCAAGGGTCTCAAAATGATCAAGTAGATCAGTTAAAATATATTAATGAACTTTATGAGTCTCAGAAAAATCAATTGTCTAGTAAGGCAGAAAAGATAGCTTTTTTAGAGGCTGAGGTTACCCGTTTGCAAAAGAATGCTTCTCAGCAGAAGCAAATACCTTTTCAAGATATTAGTGCTGAGGCAAAAGCTAATTATGAGAATTTAGTCTCGCTACAATATGATAATGCTGTAATTACCGATTTTAATAAAACGGATACCTTGTCCATTTTTGAAATAAAGTGGAAGGAAGGATTGACTCCCCGTAAAATGGTATTAGAAAATAAAAGGGTTCATGATTGGTTAAAAGTACGATTGAAAGATACTACTATTCAATTACGAGGCACTTCTAAATAGGCTTTTAAAAATTTAGTTTCGTTCCTCAATATACATCTGACGTACTTTCTTAAAAAGGTCGGATGAATACACAAAATCGGTAACGGTTTCGTTATCGGTTTTAAATATTTCCTTGTTAGTGCCTTCCCAAGCTTTTAGGCCATCCTTTAAAAAAAGAATTTTCTCACCAATTTCCATGACCGAGTTCATATCGTGGGTGTTGATTATGGTGGTAATATCGTATTCTTCCGTAATTTCTTTAATAAGGTTATCTATTACAATAGCTGTTTTTGGATCAAGACCAGAGTTAGGTTCGTCACAAAACAAGTATTTAGGATTCATTACGATAGCGCGAGCAATGGCCACACGTTTTTGCATACCCCCGGAAATTTCCGAAGGAAATTTATGATGTGCATCTACCAAGTTAACACGCTTTAGAACAAAATCAGCTCTATCCTGCATTTCGGACTTAGACTGCTTAGTGAACATTTCAAGAGGAAATTTGACATTGCCTTCAACGGTCATGGAATCGAACAAGGCGCTTCCTTGGAATACCATTCCCATTTCTTGGCGCAAGTCTCTTTTTTGTTCATCTGATAGTTCTGTGTATATTTTTCCGTCATAACTTATTGTGCCTTCTTCCGGGGTGAAAAGACCCAGGAGGCATTTAAGGAACACGGTTTTTCCTGATCCACTTTGCCCAATAATTAGATTGGTTTTTCCTTTTTGAAAACTAGTAGTGATTCCCTTAAGAATATGGGAATCGTCAAAAGACTTATGTATGTCGTTTACTTCTATCATTGGCCTAATAAGAGTTGGGTGAGTATGTAGTTCGCTACAATAATTACCACACTGGTCCATACGAATGAGGTGGTACTGGCCTTGCCTACTTCTAAGGCTCCGCCGGTCATATAAAAACCGTGATAAGAGGGAACCGTGGCCAAAACAAAAGCGAATACTAAAGTTTTAAGAAAGGCATATGTTACGTGAAAAGGAATAAAATCTAATTGAACTCCCTCTATGAAGTCCGCACTTGTACTAAAACCTCCAAAAACCGCGGCCATCCAGCCTCCAAAAATACCAACGTACATGGCAATTGAGATAATAAAAGGGTACAGGCATAGGGCAACAATTTTTGGAAAAACCAAATAGTTAAGAGCGTTCACGCCCATAACTTCCAAAGCATCTATTTGTTCGGTAACACGCATGGTGCCAATGCTAGACGTAATGTAAGAGCCTACCTTTCCGGCCATGATAATAGAGCAGAAAGTAGGGGCGAACTCTAAAATAATAGATTGCCTGGTAGCAAAACCCACTAAGTTTTTTGGTATAAGTTCACTGGTAATATTCAATGCCGTCTGTATTGCTACAACGGCACCCATGAAAAAAGCAATGAAAATCAAGATACCCAAAGAACCGAAGATGAGTTCGTCTACTTCTTTCAAAATAAGCGACTTCATTATGCGCCATTTTGTAGGTTTCTTAAAGACCTCTTTTATCATAATGGCATATCTGCCAATCGATCTTAGGTAGTTCATGTGATGAAAATAGGTATATCCTAACAAAAATAACAATAAACGATTTCATTTAACCTGCATTTAAAGTTTAAAAGGGGAATTTCTTTACTTTTGCTATCTCAATAAATCTACTATGTCCAAGAATTTTTTCATCTTATTTTTTACAATTTTTACAATCTCATTTTTACCGTCTAATTCTTTCGGTCAAAGAAAATCCAAAGAGCAAACAGATACGCAGTTAAAAACCGACCCCAAGCTTGTAGTTGGTATTATTGTTGATCAAATGCGCTATGATTACATTACTCGTTTTTGGGATCATTATGGTGATGATGGATTCAAGCGTTTTGTGAACGAAGGATTTAATTGTAAAAACAACCATTATAATTATGCGCCAACAAGTACAGGCCCTGGCCATACATCGGTGTATACCGGTACAACCCCCGCCATGCATGGAATAATAGGAAATAATTGGTATGATAAGAATACTGAGACCGATGTATATTGTGCTGGCGATCCTGAGTACAATTCAGTTGGTACTACTTCTGATGCCGGTAAAATGTCTCCTCACAGAATGACGGTTACGACTATTACAGATGAACTGCGCTTACATACTCAAATGAGAGGCAAGACCATAGCCATTGCTTTAAAAGATAGGGGAGCGGTGCTTCCTGGTGGCCATACGGCTAACGCGGCGTATTGGTTTAGTGACGGTGCTTGGATTACAAGTTCTTTTTATATGGATAATTTGCCTGTCTGGGTAGATAAGTTTAATAGCGCAAAATCTATTGATGCTTACAAAAAACCTTGGAAAACGCTAAAGAACATAACTGAATATGTTGAAAGTGGTACGGATTACAATGCCTATGAAGGTTTGTTCAAAGGAGAGAAGACTTCGGTTTTTCCACATGATTTACCCGCACTATGGGATGAAAACGGTAAATATGAGCTATTAAAAGCAACGCCATTTGGCAATAGTATGACTGCTGATTTTGCAATAGCAGCATTAGAGGCCGAACAGTTGGGAGCAGATGAAATTACTGATTTCTTGGCCGTTAGTTTTTCGAGTACAGATTACGTAGGTCATAAGTTTGGCGTAGGCTCAAAAGAAGTTCAAGATACTTACCTTAGATTAGATCAAGATCTGGAACGTCTCTTTAAAGAATTAGATCGTAAAGTTGGTAAAGGCGAATACACTGTATTTCTAACGGCAGATCATGCAGCAATTGAAGTGCCTTCATATCTAAAAGATCAGAGAATACCGGCAGATTATATTGTTTGGGATGAAATAAAGACCAATTTCGCCCAGTTCTTGGAGTTTAACTACGGAACAACTGATATTGTTAAGGACTTTTCTAATTCTCAATACTTTTTAGACCATAGTATTATTAAGAATCTAGATTTAAGTGTGCAAGAAGTTCAGGAAAGTATTGCAAAAGAACTATTGACTTACAAGGGTATAGACCGAACGTATACGGCATACCAAATGTGGCAGAATGATTATACGCACGGCATTCCTTATATTCTTCAAAACGGTTATAATCAAAAACGTTCAGGAGATGTATTGGTCGTATTATCTCCGGGTGTAATTTCATATCCAAAAACAGGTTCCACTCATGGTTCGCCACAGATTTATGATACGCACGTACCATTGCTTTTTTATGGTGCGGGAATTAAACATGGTAGTACGGTAGCAAGAACGGAAATAGATGATATTGCCCCTACTGTGGCTTCTTTATTAGGAATAGCATTCCCGAGCGGAGCTACAGGGAGTCCAATAGTAGAAGTATTGGAGTAATTAAGAAGTATATGAACAGTCAGCCAATAGGTGTTTTTGATTCGGGGGTAGGAGGGACTTCCATTTGGAAAGAAATTCAGAAACTCCTGCCTAATGAGAATACTATTTATTTGGCGGATAGTAAAAATGCACCCTACGGGGAGAAGTCTCAGGAAGAAATTCTTCAGTTAAGCATAAAGAATACCGAGTTCCTTTTAGGTGAAGGGTGTAAAATCATTGTCGTAGCCTGTAATACGGCTACGACTAATGCTATTTCTTATCTAAGAGCGCATTATACCGTGCCTTTTATAGGTATAGAGCCTGCTATTAAGCCTGCGGCCTTGCAATCGGAATCAAAGACTGTTGGTGTATTGGCAACAAAGGGGACACTTTCCAGTAGCCTTTTTCACAGTACATCGGGAAATCACGGTAACGGTATTAAAATTATAGAGCAAGAAGGTACAGGTTTGGTTCCGTTAATAGAAAATGGTAAAATAGATTCAGCGGAGACCAAGGAGCTTTTGAATAAGTATGTGGGGCCAATGCTTGATCAAGGTATGGATCATTTGGTTCTGGGGTGTACGCACTATCCTTACCTGATTCCTATCTTAAAAAGTATACTGCCCGCCCATGTAAAGATTATTGATTCTGGAGAGGCGGTTGCCCGGCAGGTAAAAGCGGTGCTAGAAAAGAATGCAATTATAAATACTACAAAGAATGAAGCGAAACATAGGCTCCATACGAATGTAGCTCCAGAGGTCTTAAAAAGCTTTGTTGAAGACGTAACGGCCAATCTCCAAGTTGAGAAATTAGATTTTTAAATAGGTAAGATACGTAAACGCGTATTTGTGTTTCTCATCTATAGGATGGTACTGCTCGGTAGCGAGCTCCCAAACGGATTCGTCTATTTTAGGAAAATACGTATCGGCGTCTTCAAAAGTTCCGTGTACACGGGTAAGTTCAATTTTGTTGGCTTCTTCCATGCCCAGATTATAAATTTCACCACCTCCAATTATAAAGGATAAAGGCTCGTCTTTTACAAGTTCCAAAGCTTCTGGTAGCGAATGAACAACAACACATGTGTCATAATTTACCGTGTAGTTCTTATCTCTTGTTATAATTATGTGCTTACGGTTGGGAAGAGGTTTAGGAAAGCTTTCGTATGTTTTTCTTCCCATGATAATACTATGCCCGGAAGTAAGGCTTTTAAACCTTTTAAAATCATCCGGTAAATGCCACAGAAGGTCGTTATCTTTTCCCAGAGCATCATTCTCGGCAGCCGCGGCTATCATTGCTACAGTTTTCATGGTTCAATCTTTTTATTGATTTTAGAAAGCGGAAAATCAGTCTCTATCTCTTTTTGTATTTCGGCAATACGTTTCTTTTGTTTTGCCACCAACTTTTCACGTTGGGTACGCTCCCAGTCCTTGCCCATAAATTTTTGGGTAACGAAAACATTAAATGCGTGTATGATAAATAAAAAGGCCCAAAAGGTAATACACCAAATAAACCAATCATAGGTCTCTCCGTATTTTAGAATCTTATTGATTAAAATCAAAAAAACACTACCAATAAGAAAAATTACGAAATGGACATATAGACGTTTCTTTTGTTTAATGCGTGTTTGAGCGTTTTCGAGCATTTCATGCTGCTCAAGATCCACTTCAGAGCGGTTTTTGTTTTTAGAGAACATACGAATAGTTATCTTTAGATTACAAAGATAAGGCAATTGCCGACACAGAAAATACGAGATGAAAAATACCAGAAAACACTTTCCTGTTTTAAGTCAGTACATATATGCTAACACCGCTTCTTCAGGATTGCTTAATGATGATTTAATGGAATGGCGGCAAGAGCATGATCTAGATTATTTAATAGGGGGAAGTAATTTTAGAAATAAGGTAGCTGCTAAATTAGTTTCTGAAACGCGTGAAACTGTGGCCAATTTCTTTGGAGCAAAAAAAGAGAATACGGCTTTGGTTCAAAATTTTACTCTCGGGTTGAATATGTTGTTGGAGGGATTGGGTGAAAGTCATAAGGTTTTATTGGTTAAAGATGATTATCCATCAGTAAATTGGCCTTTTGAATATCGTGGTTTCAACGTTTCTTATGTTGAGTTGAATGAGAACTTGGAGACTGCAATAGTGGAAAAATTAAAGAAAGAAGATATATCCGTTTTGGCATTAAGTTTAGTTCAGTGGACAAACGGCTATAAAATAAGTATGAAATTTCTTTCAGAAATTAAATTGAAATTTCCTAACTTGAAGATTATTGCGGATGGTACTCAATTTTGCGGTACATCTAATTTTGATTTTGAGAGTTCGCCTTTGGATGTTCTTGGGGCAAGTGCTTATAAGTGGTTGCTATCTGGTTACGGAAATGGGTTTATGTTATTTAAGGACGGGGTAGAAGAGATGTTTACAGTGCGTACTATTGGTTACAATGCGTCAGGGCACAATCTTGATGCGCGAGATAGGATACCGTTTGCCAACCGGTTTGAGCCAGGACATCTTGATACGTTAAACTTTGGAAGTTTAAAATTTTCCTTAGAGTATTTAAATACATTGGGGAAAGGGGCTATTGAAAACCAATTAAAACTGCTTTCTAAGAAGGCTCAAGGAGAATTTGGTGAACTAGGGCTATTGCCCAAGTCAATAGTTGGTAGAGAAGACCATAGTACTATATTTAATATACAGGGAGATAACGCTCTATTTCAACAATTAACGGAGAAAGGAGTCATTTGTTCGCAACGTGGAGAGGGTATTAGGTTCAGTTTTCATTTCTATAATAATGAAGAGGATGTCAATGAAGTTGTAAAAATCTTAAAAACAGTGATATAGGGGTTGGCAATGTAGGTAATAGGAAGACCTTTTTTTGCGTCCATTAACTATTTGTTATGTTAATATTGCGAAAATGATAAAAATGCGTTAATCATTGTATATGAGCATTTTAATATATTAGTTTTGCCCTTGATTTAGAAACTAAAAAATCAATTTAAAATAATACATAATGGCAATTTCAAAACAGTATCTCAAAACAAAACCCGTATGTAAGGTTACTTTTACGGTTCCTGCGGATGAAGCAACAAAAGTAGCTGTTGTAGGTGATTTCAATAACTGGAAAGCTAATAAAGCAAGTTCATTGAAGAAATTGAAAAATGGTAACTTTAAAGGTACTTTAGAGCTTCCAAAAGAAACTTCTTTTGAATTTAAGTATATCATAGACGGAAACTACGTAAACGAAGCGGAAGCTGATCGTTACCAGTGGAACGATTATGCAGGTGGTGAAAACGCCGTTCTGGATCTATAATCCATTCGTTAGAAAATATATAGAAAGCCGGAACATGAATATGTCCCGGCTTTTTTTGTTATCGATTTAAAACTAACAAAGAACACCTATTGCAGGAGTGTCTGTGGTTGAAGTTTTATTTTATGCTTCTATGGTTACTCCTTTCCAAAAAGCAACTCGTCCTTTGATGCCTTTAGCCAATAGACTAACCTCTGGGTAATACCATGCAGCATCAGGGTTTTCTTTGCCGTCTACTGCTAGGGTGTAATAGTGGGCCTTGCCCTTCCATGGGCAAGTGGTATGTGTTTCACTTGTCTTAAAGTATTCTTTTTTGATGCTTTCCGCAGGGAAATAATGGTTGTTTTCCACTACAACTGTTTCATTGCTTTCAGCTATTACCGTATCGTTCCAAATTGCTTTCATATTAACACATTTATATCATCTTCATAGATGGTAGATTCGTAAGTATGGTACCGTTGTTACCTTTTTCTTAGCACAAAATTCTTGTAATGCTTTTCGGCGTCACAAAATTCCGTTTCTATTTTTAGGCCTGCTTTTTCGGCAAGCCATGCAACAACCTTATCATCATATTTCTGTGAAATCTCGGTGTGTATCGTTTCCCACTGTCCAAAATTAATTAGTACGTCTAACTTGTCAATCCTTACGGATTGGGCTTCTTTAGCAACTAAATAACTCTTTGCTGTTCCGGTTTCCGGGTCATATACTTCCCAATGTAGAAACTTATCTAAGTTAAAATTACCCCCCAATTCGTTATTGATTCTAGCTAGAACATTTTTATTGAATGCGGCAGTAATACCGGTTGGGTCATTATAGGCATCTAAAATGGTCTGTGGGTTTTTCTTCATATCAAAACCAATGAACAACAAATCATCATCTTGCATGAGTTCTTGAACATTTTTTAGAAAATCTATAGCTTGTTCATGAAGTAAGTTGCCAATATTGGAACCTAAGAACAGAATAATTTTCTTGGTGCCATTTTCTGAATTTATTTTTTTTAGAGCTTCAAAATAAGTACCCTGCTGAGGTTCTACACGTACATTGGGGAGTTCTTTTTGAAGCGAATCTTCCAGTCCGTTTAAAACACTTTGACTTATGTCTATAGGCTGATATTTAAATTCAAAATCATTTTCAGAAAGATGCTTTAAAAGGATTTTAGTTTTTTTTCCATCTCCGGCGCCTAATTCTATAAGTTTAAATTTTGGATTTCCCGAGGCAAAAAGTTGAGCTATCTCTGCGGTGTGGTTCAAAAGAATATCATATTCTTTTTGTGTAAGATAGTATTCTGGCATGCTCATAATATCCTGGAACAGCCTGTCTCCTTTTTCATCGTAAAAATATTTAGATGATAAATGTTTAGGGAAATCTGTTAGCCCGGTATGAACATCTTCTTCAAATTGGGTTTCGAAAAGTACTTGGGTTGGTTTATGCATGCTTTTTAAGTCGAAAAAGTTCTAAAAACTATACGTGCTGTGTCTAAAAATTATTTGGCTAACCTTAATCCGGTATATTGCCATCTTAAATTGGTCTGAAAAAAGTTACGGTAGGTGTGTCTTGTGTGGCTTATTGGTGTAGCAACAGAACCTCCGCGAAGCACTTTTTGGTTTACCATAAATTTACCATTGTATTCCCCTAAGGCGCCATCGGCTTTTTTATAATTAGGGTAAGGTAGGTAGGCACTTTCGGTCCATTCCCAACGTTGGCCCCAAGAAAGAAAAGCCTGCGCAGCTTCCCATTCAAATTCTGTGGCAAGACGGCATTCTTTCCATTGCGCAAAGGCAAATGCCTCAAAATATGAAATGTGGGTTACAGGTGCTTCTAGCGTTATTTTTTGAAGTCCACCTAAGGTATAGTTATACCAAGTGCCATCAATATGGTGCCAATATAACGGTGCAGATATTTTATTTTGGTTTATCCAATCCCAACCTTCGGCATGCCAAAGGTCAAATTTTTTGTAACCTCCTGCCTCAATGAATGTGATGTATTCTTGATTGGAAATTAAGTTATTTGATATTTGAAACGAGTGCAGATATACCTTATGCCTTCCCAGCTCATTGTCGTAACAAAACGCATCTGAGTTATGACCTATTTCATAAATGCCTTCATCCATGGTTATCCACTCTTGTGCTTCATTTTGAACGGGGTGTTCTTTAAAACTGTTTGAATAGGCCGGAAGCAGTGGATTGTTGCCTAAAATGAATTTAATGTCAGTCAACAGTAATTCTTGGTGCTGTTTTTCATGATGTATGCCTATTTCCAATAAGTCATTTAGTTCTTGACTTTGCGTTGAGCTGAATAGGTTTTTAACGGCTTGTGTTACGTGTGTGCGGTACGCGTAGACACTTTCTACCGAAGGTCTTGATAGATTGCCGCGATCAGAACGCACTACGCGTTTGCCTACAGTTTCATAGTAACTGTTGAATACGAAAGAGAAATCCTCGTCAAAAATTGTATAGCCTTTAAAATGAGGCTTTAAAATGAATTCTTCAAAGAACCAGGTTGTGTGACCCAAGTGCCATTTTGGAGGGGAAACATCTATAATTGGCTGTACCACATAATCTTCAATTTCTAAAGGAGCACAGATGTTTTCTGTATGTTTACGCGTCTCTAAAAAAAAATCTACAAGGGAATCGGTCAAGGTCATAGCAATTCTAATATCCTATAAATATAAGGATAATAGAAAGTACACGATGAACTCAATACTAATTTTGGTGAACGCTATACCGCTACAGCTCCTTTAATATGTGGGTGGGGATTGTAATCTTCCAAAGTAAAATCTTCAAAATTAAAGTCGAAAATATCTTTTATTTCGGGATTGATAACCATTTTTGGTAACGGACGGGGTTCTCGACTTAATTGTAATTCTACCTGCTCCATATGGTTGTTGTAAATATGGGCATCACCAAAAGTGTGAATGAATTCACCAGCTTCATAACCACATACCTGTGCCATCATCATGGTAAATAGTGCGTAGGAGGCTATATTAAAAGGAACACCTAAGAATATATCCGCGCTACGTTGATAAAGTTGACATGAAAGTTTACCGTCAGAAACATAAAATTGAAAAAAGGCATGACACGGAGGAAGTGCCGCTTTACCGTTCGCTACGTTTTCTGAAAATGATTTTGAAGTATCCGGAAGCACGCTTGGGTTCCAAGCGGAAACCAACATACGTCTACTATTTGGATTGTTCTTTAATGACTCAATGACATCTTTAATTTGATCGATTTCATCATTGTTCCAATTGCGCCATTGATGACCGTAAACGGGACCTAAATCGCCATTTTCATCGGCCCAGTCGTTCCAGATGCGAACACCGTTTTCTTGAAGGTATTTGATATTTGTATCCCCTTTTAAAAACCAAAGCAATTCATAAACAATAGACTTTAGGTGTAGCTTTTTGGTAGTAACCATAGGAAAGCCCTCACTCAGGTCAAAACGCATTTGGTGTCCAAAAACGCTCAAAGTTCCTGTTCCCGTACGGTCTCCTTTTTGGTTGCCGTTTTCAAGTACGTGCTTTAGTAAATCGTGGTATTGTCTCATAGTGGGGTAAAGATAAAGGGTATTGGATAAAGGGTCAAAATCTACAAAACCTAGTTATTAGCAATTTATTAACCGAGGTTTTTAGTGTGAATATCTTAAAATAGTATTTATCCTAAAATCATCCCTGCAATAGTGGCGGATAATAAGGAAGCGATTGAGCCACCTAGAACTGCTTTAAGACCAAATTCTGAAAGGGTTTTACGTTGGCTTGGAGCTAAAGAGCCAATGCCCCCGATCTGTATGCCAATGGAAGCAAAGTTTGCAAAACCGCAGAGCATATATGTGGCCATTATCACAGATTTATTATAAGTGAAACTTGCACCTTTAGCCATATCCTTTAATTCGGCCAATTGAATGTAGCCTACAAATTCACTCGCAACAAGTTTAATACCTAAGAGTTGTCCCATAAGCATGATATCTTCATTGGCAACACCTATCAACCACATTAGTGGGGCGAAAATTGTACCTAACACGGCTTCAAGAGAAAACTTGTTGTACGAAGTATTGTCCGCAATCCAATGGTTTAGCGAGGAAATATCTCCAATCCAATCTAAAATTCCGTTTAGCATGGCAATCATCGCTACAAAAACTAAGAGCATTGCCCCAACGTTAACGGCTAACCTCAGGCCTTCGGTAGTACCGTTGGCTATAGCGTCTAAAATGTTGGCGCCAATTTTTTCAGAGGACACGGCTACTTCCGTATTAACAGGTTCGGTCTGTGGGTAAAGAATTTTAGAAATAACGATAGCTCCTGGCGCAGCCATAACGGAAGCGGCCAAAAGGTGCTTGGCAAATACAAGTTGCAAAACTTTGTCTTCTCCTCCTAGAAAGCCAATGTAAGCTGCTAAAACTGCACCTGCAACGGTTGCCATTCCGCCGATCATAACCAAAAGAATTTCTGATTTGGTCATTTTCTCCAGGTAGGCCTTGATTAGTAAGGGGGCTTCGGTCTGTCCTAAAAAGATGTTTCCGGCAACGGATAGACTTTCGGCACCAGAGATGCCTAAGGTTTTAGAAAGCATCCAAGCCAGGGCTCTTACGACCTTTTGGATGACACCCAGGTAAAATAACAAAGAGGTTAACGCCGAAAAGAAAATAATGGTAGGCAATACCTGAAAGGCAAAAATATAACCGAATGTATTGGTGTCAACTACTAATCCGTCAAACAAAAACTTACTTCCTGCTCGGGTAAAGCCCAAAATACTGATAAAAACTTCACCGACAGACTCAAATACATTTTGAATAAATGGCACTTTCAATACGCCAATGGCAATGAACAATTGCAAGGTAAGGCCAATGCCAACGGTTTTCCAGTTGATGGCTCTTCGGTTTGAACTGAATAAAAATGATATAAGTAAAAGTACGGCCATACCCAATATGCCTCGTCCTAAGCTCTTTAAGCTAAAGCCGGCATTGGGTTGAATGTGGTTTGTGGTTTGCGAAACAACATCATTAATAGTAGCTGTTTCTGCGGCCGGTACCGCAATATTTTCTTGTGCTATGGATGGAAAAAAAATAAATAGGGCAAGTAGAACAATCCAAAGGTTGATTTTCATAAGGTACTTGCTTGTTTATCAGTTTCTTTTGGAAATCTCATCACGTAACTTGGCCGCTTTTTCATAATCTTCGTTAGCAACGGCTTGGTCAAGTTCTTTATGGAGTTCATCAACTGAAAGTTCGGTATAACCATCGGTTGCACCTGATTCTATTTCTACGGTTTCGCCTTCTTGCAAAATCTCGTCAACCACAATGCTATCGTCAGTTTCTTCCTTTTCCTTCTCTTTTGATGAGAACTTTAAAAAGATTCCGGCTTTGTCCAAAATAGTCTTATAAGTGAAAATAGGAGCGTTAAAACGAAGCGCTAAAGCAATAGCATCACTTGTTCTGGCATCTATTATTTCTTCAATTTTATCCCGTTCACAAATGATACTGGAGTAAAAAACACCATCTACCAACTTGTGAATAATCACCTGTTTAATGACAATATCAAAACGGTCCGAAAAGTTTTTGAACAAATCGTGAGTCAGAGGTCTGGGCGGTTTTATTTCCTTCTCTAGTGCAATAGCAATGGACTGCGCTTCAAAAGCACCAATGACAATGGGTAGTTTGCGATCGCCTTCCACTTCATTTAAAATAAGGGCGTAGGCCCCATTTTGTGTTTGGCTATAGGAAATACCTTTTATTTTTAACCTGACTAAGCTCATAGAATCATTAAAATACAAAAGACTGTTTAAATACGGGCGTACCGTGCATTTAAACAGCCCTTTAATGAGCGCAAATTAACAAAAATTAAGCGTTTTGAGCTTTAAATTCCTTTAATTTTTCGATGAGTTTTGGTACTACTTCAAAGGCGTCGCCTACAATACCATAGTCTGCAGCCTTGAAAAATGGGGCTTCAGGGTCAGAGTTGATGACAACTTTGGTTTTAGAAGAGCTTACTCCCGCTAAATGCTGAATGGCTCCTGAGATGCCTATAGCGATATAAAGATTTGCGGCAACAGGTTTTCCAGTCTGCCCTACGTGCTCACCATGTGGTCTCCATCCCATATCGGAAACAGGTTTTGAACATGCGGTTGCAGCACCAAGAACTTCGGCAAGTTCTTCCACCATTCTCCAATTTTCAGGTCCTTTAAGACCTCTTCCTCCAGAAACTACGATCTCTGCATCTGCAATAGTCACTTGGCCGGCAACTTTGTCTATCTCAATTGATTTAACTGAGAAATCGGCATCGTTCAAATCGGCGTTAAAAGCTTCAACGATTGCTGTTGTTTGGTTCTCTTTTACACCAAAAGCATTGTTAGAAACACCTATAATCTTGGTTTCCGTAGTGATTTCGGTATGAGCAAAGCCTTTGTTACTAAATGCTGTGCGCTTTACGCTAAATGGTGAAGTGCTTTCTGGAGCAGCAACAACGTTTGGAACGTAACCAGCTTTTAATTTTGCTGCAAGAATAGGAGCTAAAAACTTGCTGTTAGTGCTAGAGCTTACAATAATTACTTGTGCATTTTCTTTTTTTGCTGCTTGTTCTATACTGTTGGCATAGGCCAGCGCATTGAAGGTGCCCAATTTATCATCGGTAACATTTAATACTTTGGAAACACCATAAGTGCCTAGTTGCTCGCTATCATCGGCATTAAAAGAAATTGCCGTAACTGAAGCGCCTAATTGGTCCGCTACCGCTTTGGCGTAAGATGCCACTTCAAAGGCACTTTTTTTGAATTTCCCGTTTTCGGATTCTGTATATACTAATACTGACATGTTGTGTATTGTTTTATTTTTTAGAAAAAAAGCTTTGCTTATGGGCGATTTCTATTGTCATTTAATCTATAAGGTCAACATATAGAAATTCGAAACCCGTTTGAGTAATTAAATTACTTTGGCTTCATTATGTAATAAGTCTACCAGCTCATCAGCAGAATTAACAAGTTTTACCGATCCTTTGGCTACGGGCTTGTCAAATTTAGCATCCTTAGTAGCAATGATAGCGTCAACAGGTTCTACCACGGTAAGCGTCTTTTTTCGAGCCATCATAATACCACGCATGTTAGGTATTTTCAAGTCACTTTCTTGTACAAGTCCTTTTTGTCCTCCAATAACTAAGGGTAATGATGTTTGTACGGTTTCTTTTCCGCCATCTATTTCTCGTATTGCGGTAGCTGTAGAGCCTTCAATTTCAAGGCTGATACAGGTGTTTACAAAGTTCATTCCTAGAAGAGTGGCTAAAATTCCTGGTACCATTCCTCCGTTATAATCAATGCTTTCCCTTCCGGCAATGACAAGGTCATATGCACCATCTTTAATTACATTGGCCAATTGTTCTGCAACGAAAAAACCATCTGTTGGAGCAGTGTTGATTCTAATGGCTTCATCGGCGCCAATGGCAAGTGCTTTACGCATAGTTGGTTCTACACTGGCTTCACCTACTGTAGCAATATGTACTGTAGCACCTTGTTTCTCCTTAAACCACATGGCACGCGTTAAACCAAACTCATCATTAGGGTTTATTACGAACTGCACACCATTGGTGTCAAACTTTGTGTCACCGTCCGTAAAGTTAATTTTGGAGGTTGTATCAGGAACGTTACTTATGCAAACTAATATTTTCATGTCTATAAAGCTGTTTTAATCCACACGAAGATATGTAAACTTTTTCAAAAATACTATGCATGCATAGTATTTTTTATAACTTTTTTTGATTCTTAGAGCCTATTATTTGATATATATTTTCCTATTTTTGCTTGCGTTTTTAACGTTCATAATAAAAAGATACTCCATATAATATGAAGACATTACAATTTAGGGAAGCCATTGTCGAGGCGATGTCGGAAGAAATGAGAAAAGACGAGTCAATTTATCTGATGGGAGAAGAAGTTGCTGAGTACAATGGCGCTTATAAAGCTTCTAAAGGAATGTTAGACGAGTTTGGTGCCAAACGAGTTATAGATACGCCTATTGCGGAATTAGGTTTTGCAGGTATAGGAGTAGGTTCTACTATGACCGGTTGTCGTCCGATAATTGAGTTTATGACTTTTAACTTTGCTTTGGTGGGTATCGATCAGATCATCAACAATGCAGCTAAAATTCGTCAAATGTCCGGTGGGCAATTCCCTTGCCCTATTGTTTTTAGAGGTCCTACTGGTTCTGCGGGTCAATTGGGTGCTACGCATTCACAAGCTTTTGAGAGCTGGTACGCCAACTGTCCAGGGTTAAAAGTTGTTGTTCCTTCTAATCCTGCCGATGCAAAAGGGTTGTTGAAAGCGGCTATTCGTGATGATGACCCGGTTATTTTTATGGAGTCTGAGCAGATGTACGGTGATAAAGGGGAAGTTCCTGAGGGAGACTATACAATTCCATTAGGAGTTGCCGATATCAGAAGAGAAGGTAGTGATGTTACTATTGTATCTTTTGGAAAAATAATAAAAGAGGCCGATAAAGCTGCTGATGAACTTCAAAAAGAAGGAATTAGCTGTGAGATCATTGACTTGCGTACTGTTAAGCCATTGGATTACAAAACTGTTCTAAAGTCGGTAAAGAAAACAAATCGTTTGGTTATTTTGGAAGAAGCTTGGCCTTTTGGTAATGTTTCTACAGAATTGACCTTTCATGTGCAGTCTCACGCTTTTGATTATTTAGATGCACCTATTCAAAAGATAAATACAGCAGATACACCAGCACCGTATTCTCCAGTATTGTTGGCAGAATGGTTGCCAAATCATGAAGATGTGGTTAAGGCTGTTAAGAAAGTGTTATACAAATAGATATAACAAATTTGTAAAGGTACTTTTGCTTCACCGACTTAGTGTCGGTGAAGCATTTTTTTTAGGAATTCGCTTTAGTGGTTTTAGCTTAGATTCAGGTTCTTAGCTAAAATTAAGAGCGAACTTTAATTTTTATGCGTAAAAACTAATCAAGAGTTACAATATAATCTGTTCTGGTACATTATTTGTTTATAACGTACAGAGAAAATTTCTTAAATGAAGAACCTCCTATTATCTGTTTTACTACTTTTTTCTTTGGTTGCCAGTGCGCAAACAAAAGTTGGTGGTATAGTTGTAGACGAAGACAACCAACCGGTAGCCTTCGCTAATATTCTTTTTAAGGGTTCATACGAAGGCACCATTACTGATGACAACGGAAATTTCTATATGGAATCGGACGAAAATCATCCGGTGCTAGTTATATCTTTTATTGGATATGAGAATGTTGAAATTCCGCTTACTTCCAAAGTGACCTATAAAATGAAGGTCATAATGAAGGAGTCTTCCCAGCAACTAGACGAAGTAGTTCTTGTGGGAGGAAAACAACCCAAGAAAAATAATCCAGCAGTAGAAATACTAAAAAAAATATGGGCAAAAAAACGCGAGAACGGACTGCGGAAATTTAACCAATATGCCTTTGAGAAATACGAAAAGGTAGAGTTTGATTTGAATACTATTGATAGTGCCCTTATGAAGAAAAAAATATTCAAGGGACTTGAGTTTGTTTTCAAAGATTTGGATACTTCACGTATTACGGGTAAAACCTATTTGCCAATATTTTTAAATGAAACTTTTTCCAAAGTCTACGGAGATAATCGACTTGATGAGGAAAAGGAAGATATTCTGGGTAATAAAAACTCTGGTTTTGATAATAATCAGGCTATAATTGCCTTTGTGGCAGATTTGTATCAAGAGTACGATATCTACGATAATTACCTGAAGTTTTTTGATAAAAGTTTCACCAGTCCACTTTCTAGAACAGGGGTGGATGTCTATAACTACGCGCTGCGCGATAGTGCATTTATAGAAGATAAATGGTGCTATAATATTGTGTATTACCCAAGACGAAAGAACGAGCTTACTTTTAAAGGAGATTTCTGGGTGAACGATACAACATATGCAGTAAAGAACATCAACCTAGAAGTGACCAAAAGTGCCAACATAAACTGGGTAAAAGAAATTTATATTGAACAAGATTTTGAGGTGGTGAATGATTCTGTATTTCTTCTGAAGCGAGATTATATGATGAGTGATTTCAGTTTTCAGAAAAAGGAAGAGTCAAGGGGTATGTACGGCAAGCGTACCACCGTTTTTGATAATTATACTTTTGATCAAAAGAAACCAAAGGAATTTTATAAGGTAGAGAGCAACCCATATGATCCCATAGTTTTAAATCGTGATAGTACGTTTTGGGAAAGCAATAGGCTAGAGTCTCTAAATAAAGACGAGAAGGGAATTTATCAATTATTAGATACTTTAAAGACTGTACCTAAATTTAAGTCGTATTACAATCTGGTAAGTATTCTAGGTAGTGGTTATGTAGAGATTGATAAGTGGAACATGGATATCGGTTCAGTATACGATGTTTTCGGGTACAATCAGGCCGAAGGCCCACGTGTCCGTATTGGTGCACGTTCCTATTTTGGTGAAAATGATCTTTGGCGTGTTGAAGGGTATACCGCTTATGGTTTTACCGATAAAAAGTTTAAACACGGTGTGTCCGGGAAAATACTGCTTGATCAGAAGAGTAGACTAATTATTTCGGGAGGTAACCGTAGGGATATAGAGCAACTCGGGGTAAGCCTCACGGCAACGAACGATGTTCTCGGTAGAAGTATTGCGTCCTCTTCGTTGGTTACCGTAGGAGCCAATAATAGGTTGACGAACATCAACCTCAGTAAATTCAACATAGAAATAGAACCCATTACCAATGTAAGGTTTGGAATAGGGGGTACGTTTAGAAAATTAAGTTCGGCCTTGCCCGATGATTTTAGTTTAGATTATGTAGATGCCGATTCTCCAACAGGAGTTTCATCAGAGATAAACCAGTTTGATTTTAATGCGCTGGTAGTTTATACCCCTGGAAAAAGGACCATAGGTTATGGCGTGGAGCGCAAGGGTATGAACGAGGATTACAGTACGTTACTCTTAAGTTATACCAAAGGTGTAGATGTTGTTTTTGATAGTGATTTTAGCTATAGTAAATTGCAATTTTCGTATAGCCAACCTTGGCAGATAGGCGGTTTTGGCAGACTCTTCTCAACTTTGGAAATGGGTAAGACCTTTAATACGGTGCCTTTAGGTTTGTTGAACGTTGTGCCTGGTAACCAGACATTCTTTTCAAACTATGGAACGTTTCCTAACTTGGATTTCTATGAGTTCGTTACGGATACTTACGTGGCACTCCACTTACAGCATAATTTCAACGGTCGTATTTTTTCTCGGATTCCATTATTACGTAAGCTTAATCTGCGTGAAATTATTGGTCTAAGAGGGGTATGGGGAGATTTGTCTGATGAGAACATAGCCTTGAGCATGCCGGCTACGATAAACACACCGCTACAGGCGCCATCCGATAAGATTTACTACGAATACTCCTTTGGTATTGGCAATATCTTTAAGATTCTTAGGATAGATTTTAATTTCAGGGGCAATTACTTAGATGCTCCGGACGCACGTCCTTTTAGTATCACCGGAACATTTGGTTTTGATTTCTAAATAGAACTTCAAATTAGGCTCATTTCATGTAATTTCTTCATTTCGAATTGCTTAGAATTTAGTATCCTCAAATTCTTATTTTGGTAAGGAAGCTATCTAGAATCTAAATATTCTAATAATTACAGGAAAACCTGATGTTTTTTCAATATTTCACGGTTGGCACGTGAGCAATTTTGTACCTTCGCAGCTGTAAAATAAACCAAAAAAATGGGAAAAAAAGCTAATATAACTTTTGACGTTTTAATAGAGATTCCAAAAGGGAGCAGAAACAAATACGAGTACGATTTTGCATTGCATAAGATACGTTTTGATCGTATGCTTTTCTCATCTATGATGTACCCTGGTGATTATGGTTTCATTCCTGAGACTTTAGCGTTGGACAAAGATCCACTAGATGTTTTGGTGATGGGTGCAGAACCAACTTATCCTATGGTAGTTATGGAAGTAAGGCCAATTGGTGTATTCCATATGACCGATGAAAAGGGACCTGATGAGAAAATTATCTGTGTACCTGTTTCAGACCCTATATGGAGTAACAATCATGATATCAGTGATTTAAATCCACACCGTTTAAAAGAAATTGAGCATTTCTTCAAAGTATATAAAGATTTGGAAAAGAAGAAAGTTGATACCGGTGGATGGGGCGATGCTGAAGAGGCCGTTAAAATCTATCATGAATGTGTACAACGTTACGATGAGAGCGATTTAAAAAAGAAACGCACTTTTACGATATAAATAATAATCACTATTCAAAAAGCCTTTTTTAGCAATAAAAAAGGCTTTTTTTTATAAGATCAATTTCATTACTTTAGTTGGCATTAGAAATCTTAAACAACAACTAGAATGGAATTAGTAGTGAAATTTTTGCCAGTATTCGGAATACTGGCGCTAGTATTCGTTTTTGTCAAGAATGCTTGGGTGGGCAAACAAGATGAAGGCGATGCAAAAATGGCGCGTATTGCAAAGAATATTGCCGATGGAGCAATGTCTTTCCTGAAAGCCGAATATAAAATTCTTTCAATTTTCGTAATAGCAGTAGCTATTCTTCTGTTTTTCAAAGGCAACAGTGAAGAAGGTTCCCACGGAATGGTGGCCCTTTCCTTTATTATAGGTGCAATTTGTTCGGCATTGGCAGGGTTCATAGGAATGAAAGTTGCTACCAAAGCAAATGTTAGAACAACGCAAGCTGCTAAGACTTCCTTGGGTAAAGCTTTAGAAGTTGCTTTTGCTGGTGGAGCTGTAATGGGGCTTGGTGTTGTTGGACTGGGTGTGTTAGGGCTTAGCGTTTTGTTCATGTTCTACCAATCTATGTGGCCTGGTGCTGAAAACTTAAGTTTGGTACTGAATGTTCTTTCAGGATTCTCTCTAGGAGCATCCTCTATTGCGCTTTTTGCTAGAGTTGGCGGCGGTATTTATACTAAGGCTGCGGATGTTGGTGCGGATTTGGTTGGAAAGGTTGAAGCAGGTATTCCCGAGGATCACCCTTTAAACCCTGCTACTATTGCAGATAATGTTGGTGATAACGTTGGTGATGTTGCTGGTATGGGTGCTGATTTGTTTGAGTCTTATGTAGGTTCGATTATTGGTACAATGGTGTTGGGAGCTTTTATTATCACACCTGATTTTGCAGGTTTAGGTGCAGTTTATTTACCGTTGGTTTTAGCTGCGGTTGGTATTGTGATGTCTATTATTGGAACATTTTTTGTAAAAGTTAAAGATGGTGGAAATCCACAAACAGCTTTGAATATAGGTGAGTTTGGTTCTGCCGGTTTAATGGTGGTAGCGTCATACTTTATTATTACTGCTTTGATCCCGGAATCTATTGACGGTTTGCCAATGGGTGCAATGGGAATATTTTATGCTACTCTAGCGGGTCTAATTGCAGGTTTAGGTGTTGGTAAGATTACTGAGTATTATACGGGTACGGGAACTGGGCCTGTCAATTCCATCGTAAAGCAATCTGAAACAGGTGCGGCAACAAATATTATTGCTGGTTTAGGAGTGGGAATGATGTCTACTATGATTCCTATATTATTAATAGCGGCTGCAATTATAATATCTCACCATTTTGCAGGGTTATACGGTATCGCAATTGCCGCGGTAGGTATGTTGGCCAATACGGGTATTCAATTAGCGGTTGACGCTTATGGACCTATTTCCGATAATGCAGGTGGTATTGCGGAAATGGCCGAACTGCCTTCAGAAGTAAGGGAACGTACGGATAAATTAGATGCTGTAGGAAACACTACGGCGGCTATTGGTAAAGGTTTTGCAATTGCTTCTGCCGCTTTAACGGCCTTGGCTTTGTTCTCTGCTTTTATGAAAGTGGCAAACGTGAGTTCTATTGATGTATCGCAACCTAAAATTATGGCAGGTCTTTTGGTAGGAGGCATGCTCCCCTTTGTATTCTCTGCCTTGTCAATGAATGCTGTAGGGCGTGCTGCAATGGCAATGATTGAAGAGGTAAGGCGTCAGTTTAGGGATATTCCTCAGTTGAAAGCTGCGCTGCAGGTAATGAGAGAGGTAGATTCGGATATGTCAAAAGCTACTCCGGAACAAAGAGCAATATTTGATGCTGCTGACGGATATGCGGAATATGACAAATGTGTTGATATCTCTACCAAAGCATCCATTAAAGAAATGGTTTTGCCAGGTCTGTTGGCTATTGTAGTTCCGGTTGCCGTTGGCTTTATTGGTGGAGCTGAAATGCTAGGTGGTCTTTTGGCAGGCGTAACAACTTGTGGTGTTCTAATGGCTATTTTTCAATCTAATGCCGGTGGTGCTTGGGACAACGCTAAGAAGATGATCGAATCAGATGGACGTAAAGGTACGGACGCTCATAAAGCTGCAGTTGTAGGAGATACCGTTGGTGATCCATTCAAAGACACTTCAGGTCCTTCTTTGAATATTCTTTTGAAGCTAATGTCTGTTGTGGCTTTGGTAATTGCACCAAGTATTGCCATGGAAGTAACTGGAATGACAGATGTGGATGATAACAAGGAAATCAAGATTGAAATGAATGATCTTGATTCGCAAATGGCCGAAGCAACAATTGCATATACTACTGTGGTAAACGGAGAAACATTAACTCAAGAGAAAATTTTTAAGGGAACCCAATCAGACGTAAAAAATCAATTGATGGCTTTTGAAAAAAATGTGGAATCTAATAAAGGAAAAGAAACCGAAATCACTATTGAAAAAATAGATATTCGAAAATAACTTAATCTATTTATATGTAAAAAGGGACCATGAAAATGGTCCCTTTTTTGTTTCTATTGTAATTTAAAATTAATTGGGATACTGAAGGGAACTCTTACCGGTGTTCCTCTTTGTTTACCAGGTTGCATTTGGGGTAGTTTGTCAATAATTCGTTTCGCTTCTTTTTCAAGATTTTTGTCCGGTCCACGTAATTGTACGTTTCCTATACTGCCGTCTTTTTGTATCACGAACATAATGTTCACGCGGCCTTGTATGCCCATTTCTTGAGCAGCTTCAGGGTACCTGAAGTTTTTGGCAATATGCTTGTTCATCATTTTCTGAAAGCAAAAACGTTTGTCTTTTTCATTTTCACAACCGGGAAAAACGGGTACGTCTTCAATCACCATAAAGGACATTTCTTCAGGTTCATCGGTTTCCAATACCTCAATATCGGATACCTCTAATATTTCATCGTCTTGATTTGTCTCAGTAGATTCAAATACATCTTCAATTTTTTCGTCCTCATCCTCAATTACCTCAATAATAGGGGGTGCGGTAATTTGTTTTGGAGGAGGGGGAGTTTTGAATTCTACTAGAATGGGCATCTCTTCGGTTAATTCGTCTTCAATGTTCATAGAAGTATCGTAGTCGTAGGAGTGATTATAGGTTTTCCATTCAAAGGCAGCAAGGGTTAGCATAAGTACAAACAATAGTCCGAATAGAAAGTAAATAGGTCGGTTTCGGTTTAGGTCCTTTTGCGGATTTTTCTTTGGTTTCATCTTTTTGAATTTTAGCGTCCATCTGCAGAATGGACTTGGTTAAACATATCTAAATTTACCATGCACCATCATTATTAAAAACCGCCATTGAGGGAAACCTACCTTTGGTTGCGTGAACGATACTTTTGAGCGCCTGTTGAATTTTATCGGACTCAATCTAAGTGCTATATTTAAGTATATTTGAGGCTATGGGTTTATTCGGAAAGAAAGACAAGTTGCAGATTATTGCTTTTCAAAGCTATGGTACGGATGCGCATTTTTACGCACGAGGAAGAGCTTTGGAGGATGAGGAAATAGATTTGTCCCAAAAAGGTTTTTTTAATTTGATTTGGAACAGTTACAAACGTTTTGAAACTGATGAAATCCGAAACACCCCCGTGCAAATAAAACTTCCGGACGGAAGAACGCTGAAGGGTAAAACAGATGGTAGGGGGTATTATATTTTTGACGCACCTCAAGAAAAATTAGAAGAGCTAACCAATGAGGAAGGGTGGTTGAACTATGAAATTGCGTACGATGATAGCTCGTTGCGTAGAGAAATACTCCATCAAAACCGCTTTCCCGGAGAAATGTTGATTCCTTCTGAAACTGCGGATTATGGTGTTATTAGTGATATAGATGACACCATCTTGCATACAGGAGTAGTGTCTTCCTTAAAATGGCGTGTGGTGGTCAATACATTGTTTAAAAGAGCAGGTAAACGAACACCGTTAAAAGGTGCGGCCGAGTTTTACAATTTGCTGCATAGAGGAAAGTCTGGTATGTTGGCCAACCCTATTTTTTACGTAAGCCATAGTCCATGGAATCTATATCGTTATTTGGAAGTTTTTTTACGGAAAAATAATTTTCCGAAAGGGCCTATTTTATTGCGAAACTTTCCGCGTTATTCAAGGCGAAAGAAGCAAGATGAAAAACCCCAAAAACAGAAGGAAATACTCAATATATTAAAAACCTACCCGGAGCTAAAATTCATCCTTATAGGGGATAGTGGTGAGCATGATGCGGATATTTACAAAGAAATTGCGGAACTGTATCCTGAACAAATATTGGCTATTTATTTAAGGAGTGTGTCGCACAAAAGAAAAATGGAACGCGTAAGAGGTATTTTTAAATCGTATGAAACCACGCCTGTCTTACTGGTAGAAACCAGCGAGCAGGCTATAGATCATGCCAAAGAAAATGGTTTTATTAGGTAAAACGGTTTAGAACAATCCGTTTATTTCCGCATCTATTTTATTAATGATAGTACCTAAATCTTCCGGTTCATCCACAAAATCCAAGTTGTCTACATCAATTATTAATAGGTTTCCTTTGTTGTAATCGTGTATCCACGCTTCGTACCGTTCATTAAGTCTGCTAAGGTAATCTATGGAAATGCTGTTTTCATATTCACGACCTCTTTTGTGTATCTGCTTAACCAGATTAGGGATAGAGCTTCGTAAATAAATAAGCAAATCTGGGGGTTGAACCAAGGTTTCCATCAACTCAAAAAGACTTTGATAATTTTCAAAATCTCTATTGGTCATCAAGCCCATAGCATGTAGGTTAGGTGCAAAAATATATGCATCCTCATAAATGGTTCTATCTTGAATGGTTTCTTTTCCACTTTCCCGTATTTGCAGAATTTGACGGTACCTGGTATTCAAAAAGTAAATTTGAAGGTTAAAACTCCAACGTTCCATCTGATTGTAAAAATCGTCTAGATAAGGGTTGTCTACAACCTCTTCAAAATTGGCTTCCCAGTTGAAATGTTTTGCTAATAACCTAGTTAAGGTTGTTTTTCCTGCACCGATGTTTCCGGCAACTGCTATGTGCATAGAGCTAAATAATTAATGGTTGTGCTGTTATTTTTACGACAGATTAGAAGGTACAAGATACAAGATAACTACAGGAAGTAAAAACATATTTTACCTACAATGGAAAAAAATTATATCCAGACCTATTTATTTTATTTGGCAGCAGATTAAACCAAATGGACTTCAAACAGTCTTAAAAGCAATCTAACAAGCTATTATGATGAAATATAAGTGGTCTATAGGTTTAATTCTTGTTTTGCTATGCTCAAGCGGTTATGCACAGGACTTTCAAGGGAAAGCAATGTACCAGAGCAAAACTCAGGTGAATATGGATTTCGGTAACAGAAAAATACCGGAAGACCGTAAAAAGGAGATGTTAGAACGTATGAAAAAGGCCAATGAAAAAACATATGAGCTTAATTTCAACCAAACGGAATCTATCTACAAAGAAGAAGAACAACTAGAGCAACCAGGAGGTAGAGATGGGGGGTAGAGGACCTCGTTTTGGAGCTTTTGCTACTTCGGGGGGCGATTTGTACAAGAATATAAAAGAAGAGCAGTATCTGGTTAAGAACGACCTATTTGGAAAAATTTTCTTAATAGACGATAAACTTGAAAAACTAGATTGGAAATTAGAGAGCGAAACTAGACAAATAGGGAACTACACGGCATTTAAAGCAACGGCTATAAAGACAATAAAACGACCCAATATGCGAGCTATTTTTCGTAGGCCAAATGATGACGACAAGAAAGAAAGCGAAAAAAAAGAGGAGGAATTTGTTATAAAAGAAGTGGAGATAGTTGCGTGGTATACTCCTGAAATACCGGTAAATCAAGGTCCTTCTGAATATTGGGGGCTTCCGGGGCTTATTCTTGCTGTAAGCGATGATATTACTACTATAGTTTGTTCTCAGATTACATTGAATCCTTCCGAAAAGGTAGATATAAAGGCACCTACTAAAGGTAAAAAAGTAACGCAAGCGGAATATGATGAAATCTCTCAGGAGAAAATGAAAGATATGAGAGAAAATTTCAGAAATAGAAGAGGCGGAGGAAGAAACGGTCGTTCGTAAAACTCAATCCACTTTTTAATTTAATTGCTTTTTATACCTGTAAAAATGATATTGAGAAACGTATTGCCCTTTGCCCTATTTTTAATGGTGGCAACTACCTGCTGGGCACAAGAAATTTCTTTGAGCGGTACCGTCAAAGATAGTTTGGGAATCGGTGTTGATATGGCCAATGTAATTGCGATCAATACAGAAACAAAAGGTCTGGAATCTTATGGTATTACCAATCATGCGGGTCTCTATAAGCTAAAGCTTAAGTCTGGGTTACAGTATACCGTAAAGGTCAGTTACTTGGGGTTTAAGACGGAATCCTTTACGTTTACCGCTAGTGATGCAGATGCCATTAAGGATATTGTCTTGCAAGAACAAGCGAACCAATTAGATGAAGTAGAGGTAACTTATGAAATGCCGGTATCCGTAAAAGGAGATACTATTGTGTATGACACGGATGCGTTTGTTTCGGGGACAGAGAAAAAGCTGAAAGACGTTCTAGAGAATCTTCCGGGTATTGAGATAAATGATGACGGGCAAATAGAAGTAGAAGGTAAAACCGTTAGTAAAGTGATGGTTGAAGGAAAGGATTTTTTTGACGGCGATTCCAAATTGGCCGTTGAGAATATTCCAGCAAATGCTTTGAGCAAAGTTGAAGTGCTACGTAATTTCAACGAAGTTTCTCAAATGAAAGGCCTTACGAATGATGATGATAATGTAGCCTTGAACATAAGGTTGAAAGAAGGGAAAAAGAATTTTTGGTTTGGTGAACTCACGGCAGGTTATGGTCCTGATGACAGATACCTAGCACACCCTAAACTTTTCTATTACAGTCCTAAATACAGTATTAATATCATTACCGACCTGAATAATTTGGGAGAGGTTCCATTTACCCGAAACGATTATAGAAATTTTACCGGTGGCTTTAGAAATATAAATTCTCGTGGTGGTAGTTCCATTGGAACTGGTGTAGACGGTCTTGGTCTTTCTACGGCACAGAACAATAGGGCTAACGATATAGATACAAAGTTTGCTGCGGCAAACTTTAGCTACGCACCAACAGAGAGTTTGGATTTGAGTGGTTTTGGAATCTACTCCTATACGGGAACCCTAATGAAGTCAGAGAGAAATACGGCTTATATAGCCAGTAATGATGTGGAAAATGCCACTACCAATACGGATCAGACCGTACATCTTGGACTGGCTAAATTTAGTGCTAGGTATAAACCCAATGCCAATTTTCAGTTTGATTATGATGCGCTTTTAAAACAATCCAATGATAATGAAGAGGTAGACGTACTTTCCGTGTCCACTATAACAGATCAGATTTCAGAAGTCAAGAGACAAAAGCCTTTAGCGGTAAATCAGAATCTCAATCTATATTATACCCTTAACGAGAAGAATATTTTTGCTGTAGAGGCACAACACATGTACCAAGACGAAGACCCTTTTTATGAGGCAATCCGTAATGAATTTGCTTTTGTTGATACTTTTCCTGTAGATGAAACCCAAGATATTTACAATATAAATCAGGCTAAAAATGTGGTCACCAATAAAGTGGATGCCAAGGTTGATTACTACCGTGTTCTCGGGACTAAGAGTAACCTCAATTTAACCTTGGGAACGACCCAGAGCCATCAGAATTTCAATTCGGGAATTTTTCAGATATTGGACAATGATGAGACTTTGGATATGAGTGGGGATGAGTTTGGTAACGATGTTACGTTTAATGTTTCGGATTTGTATTTAGGGTTGCATTACAAGGTTATTTCTGGAATTTTCACATTTAATCCAGGTCTAACCTTACATCAGTATAATGTTAAGAACGAGCAATTGGGGACCGTAGTAGAAGACAACCTTACCTCTTTGTTGCCGGATGTGTATATTAATGCTCAACTTAAGAAATCGGAGAATTTACGGTTCAATTATAGGGTAACTCGTTCCTTTACGGATGTGAGCAATTTTGCACAAGGATACGTGCTAAATAATTACAATTCGCTTTATAGTGGTAATAGAGATTTGGAAAGTGCACTTAACCACAACCTTTCGTTGAACTTCTTTAGTTTCAATATGTTCAACTTTACCAACATTTTTGCAAACGTGGCCTATACCAAAAGAATAGATGCCTTAAAAAGTAGTGCTAACATAATTGGTATAAATAGAGTGAGCTCTACGATCAATTCAAATTTTGAAGACGAGTCATTATCCGCTAGCGGAAATTATGAGCGTACTTTTGGGAAGATAAAAGGTTCGGTAAGAGGTAATGTGTCATGGTCTACGACAAATAATTTAATAGACAATCAGCAACGTATGTCAAATTCGTTCACGCAGAACTACACGGGGGCATTATCAACCAACTTTAAGAATGCGCCCAATTTGGAGTTGGGTTATAGATATACGATAAACAATTATGAAAACGGAAATTTGGAAACCACATTTTATACCAGCAGACCTTATGCACGTTTTGATGCCTCTTTCCTAAAGAACTTCATTTTTAATGTAGATTATGATTTCTATAACTACACGGATAAAGAAAATACTATTGCGAATAAATATAGTTTCTTGGAATCTACCCTAACCTACCAGAAGAAAGATAGCCGTTGGGAATACGGAATAAAAGGAACCAATTTGCTAAATACAACTACGCTTAACCGTGACAGTACCAATGACTTGTATTTTACTACGCAGACTTATTACGTACAACCGCGCTATGTACTTTTATCTTTAAAATATGACCTGTAATTATACGTAGAACCAAACCAATGCAAGCGTATTTATGGAAGGAAGTAATAAATAACACGATATTAATATATTGAACTGAACATTTTTTATACTTTTGCGTTCTAGTTATAAATTAAGAGGAGGGATTTGACTGATTGCAACCTCTGTTTTAAACCTGATTTAGGTTGTAAAACGAAAAAAATGCTAAAGCAGTTGATGTTGAAACTTTCACATCATCTTCTCCGGCATTCTTTCAAATCCTTTTAAGAAAAATAAAAGTTTGTTATGCCATATTTGTTTACCTCCGAATCTGTTAGTGAAGGACACCCTGATAAAGTTGCCGATCAAATAAGCGATGCCTTATTAGACCATTTTTTGGCTTTTGATCCAGAAAGTAAAGTTGCTTGTGAAACTTTGGTTACCACAGGTCAGGTCGTTTTGGCCGGAGAGGTTAAAAGTGATACCTATTTAGATGTCCAGACTATTGCCAGAGATGTAATTAATGCCATTGGTTATACTAAAGGAGAGTACCAATTTAGTGGAGATTCTTGTGGGGTTATTTCATTAATTCACGAGCAATCGCAAGATATTAGTCAAGGTGTAGATCGTGGCGAGAAAGAGCAACAAGGAGCAGGAGATCAAGGTATGATGTTCGGTTATGCAACCAAAGAAACGGAAAATTACATGCCATTGGCGCTAGATATTTCGCATAAAATTCTTCAGAATCTAGCTGAGTTGCGCAGAGAAGGTAAAATCATAGATTATTTACGTCCAGATGCTAAGTCACAAGTTACTATAGAGTATTCAGATGACAATGTGCCTCAACGTATAGATACTATCGTTATCTCTACCCAACATGATGCTTTTCATAATGATGATGAGGTAATGTTGGCGAAAATTAAAAAGGACCTTGTTGAAATTTTGATACCTAGAGTAGTAGAAAAATTGCCTCAAGCTATTCAGGATTTATTTGATGATAAAATAAAATATCACATTAACCCAACTGGCAAATTTGTAATTGGTGGACCTCATGGGGATACCGGTCTTACAGGGAGAAAAATTATAGTGGATACCTATGGAGGTAAAGGAGCTCACGGCGGTGGTGCTTTTAGCGGAAAGGACCCAAGTAAAGTAGATAGAAGTGCAGCCTATGCAGCGCGCCACATTGCTAAGAATTTGGTGGCGGCAGGAGTTGCAGATGAGATGTTGGTGCAGGTAAGTTACGCTATTGGTGTTGTTGAGCCTACATCAATATATGTAGATACATACGGTACATCTAACGTAAATCTTACGGATGGGGAAATTGCCAATAAAACTAAAGCTCTTTTTGATATGCGTCCGTTTGCTATTGAAGAACGTCTAAAGTTGCGTAACCCTATTTATTTGGAATCTGCGGCTTACGGTCATATGGGGAAAGAACCAAGAATGGTTAAGAAAGTTTTTGAATCGCCATACAACGGCCGAATTGAAAAGGAGGTAGAATTGTTTACTTGGGAAAAATTAGATATGGTAAATGAGGTAAAAAAGGCCTTTAGTTTGTAAATTTTTTGAAAATGTTGGTGAATTTAAATTCGCCAACTATATATTTGTAGTTCCAAAAGTTCAAACACGTATTGAATAGTTATCAAGAAAGGTGGAGGGAATAGACCCTTTGAAACCTTAGCAACCCTTTGCCACTTGTGCAGAGAAGGTGCTACATTCTATCTCTATAAAAATGAGACAGATAACAAATCAGATTACTCATACTAATCTTTTACTTTCTTATAACTTTTTTGATATTCTACCTAGCATCGGATTTCCGGTTCAAAGTATCGGGCTTTTAATTATTTTAAATAACAATTAAAAATCAAAGATTATGAGTGATCAAAAATTCTCGACCAACGCATTACATGCCGGACACGACCCCGCACAGACGGGTGGTACACGTGCGGTACCTATTTACCAAACATCTTCGTATGTTTTTAATGATACGGACCATGCAGCCAATTTATTTTCATTAGCCGAACTTGGTTTTATTTATACCCGTTTAAACAATCCTACCAATCAAATCCTTCAGGATAGATTGGCTGCAGTAGAAGGTGGTGTAGGTGCTGTAGTTTTTGCTTCGGGTACTTCTGCTATTTCTACAGGTTTATTAACGCTCTTAAAAGCAGGGGACCACATTGTTGCTTCTAGTAGTTTATATGGAGGAACATTTAACTTGTTGAACGTTACCTTGCCAAGGTTGGGAATCACTACAACTTTTGTAGATGCTTCTGATCCGGAAAGTTTTGGTAAAGCGGTACAGGATAATACAAGAGCCTTTTTTGTAGAATCTTTGGGTAACCCTAAATTGGATGTATTAGATTTAAAAGCCATTTCAAAAGAAGCTAAAGCAGCACAAGTTCCTTTTATTGTAGATAATACAGTTGCTTCACCTGCGCTTTTAAACCCTATTGAGCATGGTGCCAACTTGGTAATTCATTCCTTAACTAAATATATTGGTGGTCAAGGTACTTCTTTAGGTGGAGCTATAATTGATGCAGGAACTTTTGATTGGACAAACGGAAAATTCCCGGAATTTACTGAGCCATCTGCAGGTTACCATGGTTTAGTATATAGTGAAGCTCTAGGTGCAGCTGCTTTTACTTTTAAATTAATTTTAGAAGGATTGCGCGATTTTGGTGGAGCTTTGAGTCCGTTTAATGCGTTCCAAATCATTCAAGGATTGGAAACGTTGAACGTGCGTATCAAGCAGCACAGTGTTAACGCACTAGAATTGGCAACTTGGTTAGAAGGAAGAGAAGAAGTAGCGTGGGTGAACTACCCGGGTCTTAAGAGTAGTAAATACTACGATCTTGCTCAAGAATATTTACCAAAAGGACAAAGCGGATTGGTTACGTTTGGAATAAAAGGTGGTTTTGAAGCAGCTAAAAAAGTTACGGATGCCACTAAGGTTTTCTCTCTATTGGCCAATATTGGCGATACAAAATCATTGATCATTCATCCAGCTAGTACAACGCATCAGCAGTTAAATGCAGAACAACTTAAAGGAGCTGGTGTAGGTCAAGACCTCATTCGTTTGTCAGTTGGTTTGGAAGATATTGAGGATTTAAAAGCGGATTTGGAAAACGCATTCGCAACACTCTAATCAACCTAAGTTTTTCTCTTAGAAATTAATAAGACCTAACCGGCCTGGAGCCGGGTAGGTCTAATATATGCCTTATGCTTCATCATCTGAAATTAGCAAACTATACAACCATAAGTGGGGTTACTCAAGATATTGAGCTTTCCTATCAGTTGTTCGGTCAAGAATTGCACACTGCGCCTATTGTACAGGTAAATCATGCGCTTACTGGTAACTCTAACGTTACTGGAGATGGCGGTTGGTGGTCGGCCCTTATTGGCGACGGCAAATGTATTGATACTAAAAAGTATACCATTCTATGTTTTAATATTCCTGGTAACGGATACGATAAATTCATCATCGATAATTATAAGGATTTCGTGGCCGGAGACATTGCAAGAATTTTCTTGTTGGGTCTTCAAAAACTGGAAATTCAAAAATTGTTCGCGCTTATTGGTGGTTCGTTAGGAGGAGGGGTTGCATGGGAAATGGCTGCGCTTAATCCTAAAATCACGGATCATTTGATACCCGTTGCGTCTGACTGGAAGTCTACGGATTGGTTGATTGGTAACTGTCAGATACAGGAACAATTTTTAGTAAATAGCAAAATGCCCGTTCATGATGCCCGTATGCATGCCATGTTGTGCTATCGCACGCCAGAATCTTTCAAAGAGCGTTTTAAACGAAGTACCAATGAAAATCTTCAGGTTTTTAATGTGGAGAGTTGGCTTATGCATCACGGCGAAAAATTACAAGAGCGTTTTCAGCTATCGGCGTATAAACTCATGAACCAGTTGCTCAAGACTATAGATGTCATGAGAAACGGTGAAAAGAACTTTATAAAGTTGCAGAACAGTGATGTTAACATTCATATCATTGGGGTAGATTCTGACTTGTTCTTTACGGCAAAAGAAAATAAGGAAACTTTTAAACGCCTTGCTCAGGCCAATGGTAATGTAACATATGGAGAGATACATTCTCTTCACGGCCATGACGCTTTTTTGATAGAATTTGAGCAGGTGGAACAATTGTTAGAACCTGTTTTTAGTAGAAACGGTAAATCTAAACATGCTAAAGTTTTAAAATTTGGTGGTAAATCACTTGCCAATGGTGAAGGGTTAGAGCGCGTTTTGGATATTATTAAAGCAAAGGTTAAAGAAGGAGAGAATATAGCAGTGGTCCTTTCTGCCCGTGAAAAGGGAACTGACCAATTGGAAGCTATTTTAGAGAAGGCTGTTAAAGGTGAAAATTATTATAAAGATTTTGAGGCTTTTGAAAAGTATCAGAAGAATAGCTTTAAGAATGTCAACCTATCTGAGGAGTTCAAAGATTTGGCAAAATTGCTTGAAGGAGTATCACTTTTGGGTGACTATAGCTTGAAGATAAAGGACCAGTTATTGGCTTTTGGAGAACTTATTTCTGTGAAATTAGTGACCAAGTTATTAATAGGTAAAGGTGTAAATGCAGTAATGCTGGATTCTCGGGAATTGATAAAAACGGATTCTAATTTTGGAGATGCCTCAGTAAACGAAGCATTGTCAAAAGAAAACGTTCTGCGCCGGTTTGCTAAGTTAGATGAAGATGCCGTACCGATCATTACAGGCTTTATTGCTTCTAATGAGAACGGGGAAACAACAACTTTGGGACGTAACGGTAGCAACTATTCCGCGGCTTTATTCGCTAATTTTTTGAATGCAGAAGAACTTCAGAACTTTACACATGTAGATGGTGTTTACACGGCAAACCCTGATTTGGTGTCCGATGCCAAACGTATTTCTCACCTTTCATATGGTGAAGCGAACGAATTGGCAAATTTCGGTGCCACTATCTTGCACGCCAAAACTATCATCCCATTAATAGAAAAGAATATTCCCCTTCGTATTTTAAATACGTTCAATAACGATAATGAAGGCACGCTAATTAGTGCAAAAACAGAAGAAGGTGGCATTAAGTCGCTTTCCGTTATAGAAAATGTATCCTTGATTAATGTTGAGGGTAGAGGGCTTTTGGGGAAAGTAGGGGTGGATGCCCGTATTTTTAGTGCGCTTCAAAAAAGTAATATTAGTGTTAGTATAATTTCTCAAGGTTCTTCGGAGCGGGGTATTGGTTTGGTTGTTAATGCCAACAACGCCCTAGAAGCTAAACGAGCATTGGATAGGGAGTTTGAAAGCGACTATGAATCCAAAGATATTAACATGATTACGGTGCTGGATGAGGTTTCCGTTATCTCTATTGTGGGCCAGGATTTGAGTACGTTCCATAGGCCTTATAACGCTTTGATCAAGAATCAGATTGCGCCTTTACTTTTCAATAATACGGTATCTGGTAAGAACGTGAGTCTTGTGCTTAGGAAATCAGATTTGAACAAAGCATTGAACGTAATGCACGGTCAGATTTTTGGCATAAGCAGAAAAGTAAATCTGGCAGTTTTTGGACATGGAAATGTGGGTGGAACGCTCATTGACCAGATTCTGAAATCTACTAAGACCATTCAAAAAAGAAAGGGTATTGACTTAAATGTTTTTGCGGTAGCCAACTCTAGAAAGATTCTTTTAAATAAGAAGGGAGTTCCAAAAAATTGGAAATCTGCCATAGAGGATAAAGGTATTCCTTATAAGGTAGAAGACGTTATCGCCTATGCAAAAGAGAACCATTTAGAAAACCTTATTGTAGTAGATAATACGGCTAACAGTGAGTTTGTAGCCCATTACTTTGAGTTTGTGGAAAACGGATTTGATATTGTTTCGTCCAATAAAATAGCCAATACATTAGGTTTTGATTATTACCAATTATTGCGTGAGGAGTTAGACAAACATCAGAAGCAATATTTGTACGAAACTAATGTGGGTGCAGGCCTTCCTTTGATAGATACTATACGTTTATTACACCTATCAGGTGAAAATATTACGGGTATAAAAGGGGTGTTCTCAGGTTCGTTAAGTTATATTTTTAATACGTTTTCTGAGAGCGAAGAGCCATTTTCGAACATATTAAGGGCAGCAATGAAAAGTGGTTTTACGGAGCCGGACCCACGTGAAGACCTTTCCGGTAATGACGTAGGTAGAAAATTATTGATTCTAGCCAGGGAATTGGATCTGAGCAATGAGTTTTCGGATATCAATATTGAAAATTTAATTCCGGAACAATTAAGAGATGGCGATGTAAACCATTTTCTTGATAATCTAGATGTGGTAGATGCCAAATTCAACGAAATCAAAAAGAACCAGAAACCAGGCCATGTATTACGATATGTGGGCGATTTACACGGAAATCTTCAGGAAGAAAAGGGTATTCTAGATGTAAAATTGGTATCCGTACCTAAGGAAAGTGCCCTAGGGCAGGTAAAAGGTTCCGATTCAATAATAGAAATATATACTGAATCCTATGGTGAAAATCCATTGGTAATTCAAGGAGCAGGAGCAGGTGCCGCGGTTACGGCAAGAGGGGTTTTTGGAGATATTCTCCGTATAGCCGAAAAAGGATAAACAAAGTAATAGAGAAAGTTAGCTTTCATCAATTTATATGAACATGGAAAAGAAATTTGAGACGAACGCCATCCGAACGCAGTTGGAACGTACTAAAAACTTAGAGCACTCCGTACCAATGTACATGACCTCTAGTTTTGTGTTTGAAGATGCCGAGGATATGCGTGCGTCGTTTGCGGAAGAGAAAGAGCGAAATATCTACTCGCGTTATTCCAACCCCAATTCATCTGAATTCATTGAAAAAGTATGCCAGATGGAAGGTGCCGAAAACGGTTTTGCCTTCGCTTCGGGTATGGCCGCTGTATTTTCTACCTTGGCCGCGCTTTTGGATAGTGGAGACCATGTACTCTCTGCACGAAGCATCTTTGGCTCAACACATTCGCTGTTTACCAATTTTTTTCCAAAATGGAACATTGACCATACCTATTTTAAGATTGATGATTTAGATTCTATAGAGGCTTTAATTACACCGAAAACTAAAATTATATATGCGGAGTCACCTACTAATCCTGGTGTAGATGTTTTGGATTTGGAAGCTTTGGGAAAGATTGCCAAGAAACATAATCTGATTCTTGTAATAGATAACTGCTTTGCATCGCCTTATCTACAACAACCCATTAAGTTTGGCGCCGATTTGGTCATCCACTCGGGAACCAAATTAATGGACGGGCAGGGCCGTGTTCTTGCTGGTATTACGGTAGGGTCAAACGAGTTGATAGATAAGGTTTATCGTTTCTCTAGGATAACAGGCCCTGCATTATCACCATTTAATGCGTGGGTACTTTCCAAAAGTTTGGAGACCTTGGCCGTTCGTGTGGACCGCCATTGCGAGAATGCCTTGAAGTTAGCGGAGTTTCTTGAGGGACATGAAAAAGTGAATTGGGTAAAATACCCGTTTTTAAAATCGCACCCTAAATACGAAATTGCCAAAAAACAGATGAAGGCAGGTGGCTGTGTGGTTGCCTTTGAAGTGAAAGGTGGTGTAGAGGCCGGGCAGAAGTTTTTCGATTCCATAAAAATGTTATCGCTTTCCGCTAATTTGGGTGATGCACGTAGTATTGTTACACATCCGGCGTCAACCACTCATAGTAAGCTATCGGTAGAAGAGCGTGCAGAAACGGGCGTTACGGACGGTATGGTGCGCGTTTCCGTAGGGCTGGAACACATAGATGATATCATTGCCGATATTTCACAAGCACTGGCCTAAAGACTAATAAAATTAGATTGTATAAAAAAACCAAAGTAGAACACTTTGGTTTTTTTGTGCATTAGTATTAGTTCTATTTGGTTTTGAACTCAAAGACAGGCGACTGTGAACTGGAACCATTTTCGTCGGTAGTGACCACTCTCCAATAGTAGGCAGTAGCAGCGCTAAGAGCAACATCGTCTATTTTTGAATCTGTTGTATTGGCGTGTAAGGTGGCGGGTGGATTGGCGGTGTCTAGATACACATCATAAGAAACAATATCATTGTCAACATCACTCCCTTTCCAACTTAGGGTAAGAGGTTGGTCTACACTGGCGTCCATGGCGGGAGTAACGGCTTCAGCTGGAAAAGGGGCGTAGTTTTCATTACCTTCTCCGGCATTGTAAAACTTCCAGATTTCGCTGGTTGCCGTATCAGTTGTTTCGTTTGATTTTGAGATAATGTTCCAGGAGTAGGGGGTGTTTCTTGAAATAGTCAAAGCAAGTGAATTGGTGGTTGCATCATTTTCGGTCGTTTCATTGGTCTCCAGATTTTTTAATGTCAAGGTGTAACTGTCCGTATGTGAGGAAGCGTTCCATTTAAAGGTTACTTTACTTTGGGTGGCAGAGATGATATCACCTTGATTGCACTCTTCGTTATTTTTCGGAAAAACCAAGGCCGAGGCTTCGGGCGGTAGGCTTTCTTTAGGGGGCGTGTTATCTTTAGTCCCGTCATCGCCACTGCTACAACAGCAAAAGGCGCTAAGAAAAAGAAAAAGTATTGATTGAATGTATGTCTTGGATATCATTGTTTAACGATTTTAGCTTGGGAGTTGATGTTTTTTGCGGTGATGTTAAGGAAATAAATTCCCGAACTTAGATTGGACGTATCCACAGTGGTAGTTTGATTACCTGCCGATTCGGTCTTGGTCAGTACCACTTTCCCCGTTGCCGAAATCAGCTCAAGAGTAACTAAAGAATCCAGCGCATGGGAAAAAGCAACCGTTAGCTCATCTTTTACTTGATTGGGAAAAACGGTGACTCCATCAAAAACACTAATAACCTCAGTGTATTCGCCTTGGCAAAACTTATCAGCCTGAACCGAAAGTTGATTTTGACCCTTGGATAGGTCTAGCGTAATTTCATCTTGAGCGGTATGGGTGACTACCCCGTTTAGTTCAATGTTATAGTTGTCACTGCCTTTCAAGCTTAGGGTAAGCTGGTTTGTACTGTTGTCTATCTTTGAGGATACGGATAAATCTTCCGGTTCGTCTATGGCTATAACAAAGCATTGTTCATAATTGGCATGGGCGGTAGTGGTAATACATAGCGTGTAAGTTCCCGCGCTTAAGTTGTTGAACAAGGCATCAGAAGTGAAATTCTTTTCTGTTCCGGTCTCCTTTATTTTTCCTTTAAATTGATATGAGGTAACTGTGGAGCTTATAGAAATAGTTCCATCGTCACTATTGCTGCACGATTCACCGGTTCCCTTTATCTTAAAATTATCGGCAGCTAAGCTAAAAACGGCACATCCCTTGGTGTCTACGCTGGTTCCTAAAGGTGTTTCCGGACATTCATCATCGGCATTGTTTACACCGTCATTGTCTTTGTCATTAGGGTCAACTGCAATGCAGTCTTCACCGGGTAATCCGTAACAACCTAAACCTGCGGCTCCATACAAAGGTTGCCAAGTAATGCCCGCTACCCATTGTTCACCTCCTTTTTCATACGCGCCAACATCAGGCTGATCGCCCGAAAATCCATCAGTTATTCCTGGAATATCCTTTCCTTGGTCAATGGCCGAAGCACCGTCGTTTAAAGTGAAATCACCATTGGCGACGTTCATGAATGTACTGGCCGGAACGACCAGATTATTTTGTTTGTCCGATTGTGGCTCCCAATTAGAATCGCTTCCAAGATTGTTCCATACCCGAACGTTAGAGAAGGCAGTTCCATCCTTGTGCCATGCACCCATCACTTCTGAACCGTTCCAAAGCGTATTGTTGAAAATATCAATGTCCGTTCCGTTCCAATTGATTTGTACGTTAGTCCATTCGGTATTCCAGACCACATTATGGTGAACTACAAATCCTGCGGCATCGTTATCCAAATAAATCCCGGCAGCTTTGTATTTCTTTCCGCTGGAAGCGGTATCGTGAAACCAGTTATGGTGTATTTCTGTGGTGTATTGTGCTCCAACGGTATAGAAAAGGGCGCAATCATCCGCAATCCGGTTGCTTCGGGAGATATCGTTATAGGCAAATTCATTGTCGGAGCCATTGTACTGTACCGCATCTCTTCCTCCTCTAAAAACGGTATTGTTTTTTACTAAACTGTTTTTGATGCCCCTAATAACCAAAGGTCCATCGTACGAACCAAGAAAATTGCAGTCGTGAATATAATTGTCTAAAATTTGTTGGTTGTTGCCCCTAACGACCAATCCGGCTCCGGCATTAAATGCAATCTCACATTTTTCAACCCTATTGTTTGAACCCTGTACATGAATATTGGCATTGTTGGTGCGTGAGCTGTTAGTGATTCCTTGGGTATGGTTGCCAAAAAAGGAAGTGACACCGTAGAGTAGGTTGTTCGTAGTTTTGCTATTGGCATTGGATGCCCACCAAGTAGAGCTGTCCTCCATATTAATACTGCCCCCAAACACCGCCAAATTCTTTATTTCTATGTATTTTTTGTCCTTAAGATTAATAGTTTCTAGACGGCGTCTCATTTTTACCTTGCCATCAATAGGAGTTTGGCCTTCGGGAAGTTGAACGTACAGGGTGCTTGTGCTTTCATCAAAATACCACTCGTTTTCATAGTCTAAGGCGCCTTTTACGCCTTCTAAGTAAAAATCACCTAAATCCGCTGGGGCATGAAAAGTTCTTACCCAGGTTTCGTTGGTAGTGGTGGTATGGTCAAAATTTACCCTGCCCGCAGAACTGCCAGTAATCATTCTTTTCCATGCCAACCATCCGCTACCGGGTTTATCACCATAGAACCAAAGTGCACCACCGGTCCAGTCAATTCCCGGAATAGAGGCTTCCGTTAAATAAGCTCCGTTAATTACATCGCCACTGCTTCCGCCCGTATTCCGGATGCTCCCCAGGGCAAAAGGGTCGGACTCTGTTTTGTTGGGCCATCGGGCTAAATCCAGTGCCGTGGCATCGTTCATTACAAAGTTTTCTTGTCCTAGGGAAGTGAAGGAAATGGTAGTTTTGTAAAAGGAGCCGCTGTCCTGGCTCCAACCGGATAAGGCATCCATAGCCGTAATGATTACTTTTTCCCCAGGGAAGGATTGAAAAACAATAGGTTGACCGGGACTCCCGGAATTAGCTGGGATCAAGGTCTCTTGGTAGGTTCCCTCTCTTATATATACAATGTCCCCCGCGGTGGCTTCGCCCGCCGCTTTAGAAATGGTCAAATACGGATTTTCCAGAGTGCCTGGATTGGAGTCGTCTCCATTTTTGGCGACATAAATATCTCTAGAAAAAGTGGTTAGACTAATCAAGAATACAATTACAAAAAGATAACTCTGTTTAGTTGGCATTTGTGTGGATTTAGGTAGGTTAAACAATGGGTGTCCTACCAAATCTAACTGAATAGAGATTTGCTTCAAATAGTAAATGATCAAAACGGTACAACAAATGATTTTTTATGGAGGTGGTAGCTATTTTGTCAAGTTTTTGATCAGTTGCCGTTACTGGTGCTTTTATCTAAAAATCTGAAAATCATTGTTTATAGAGGCGTTGAAGTCTGGATTAAGTCTTAATTATTTAAAGCAAAAAAGCTCCACTT
>NZ_RCNR01000016.1 GCF_009725985.1 Zobellia amurskyensis | reverse complement strand
CTAAGGCAATATTGGCAATCGTATCTTTGCCCTCATCTGCAACTATACCCCAAACAATCAAATTTTGTACATCCTTAAATTCAGTAGGGTTTAATACATCATAAAAACGAATGACGAGTTGTGGCGTATCAAAATCGGTACAGATATCATCTTTTTCGCATGCGGAAAAAGAAAAAATACCCAGTAGGATGATGAAAAGTATTTTGAGTTTGTTCATAAAGCTATAGCTTTTTCAAAAGTACGATATTTTCAACATGATGCGTTTGTGGGAACATATCTACTGGTTGTACTTTAACCACTTTGTATGCCTCTTTCATCAATTCTAAGTCACGGGCTTGGGTAGCGCTATTACAGCTCACATAAACTACTTTTTCCGGGGCAACCTTCAGAATTTGCTGTACTACATCTTTATGCATGCCAACCCTTGGTGGATCGGTAATGATGATATCTGGTATGCCATTAGTATTTATAAATTCTTGGGTGAAGACGTTTTTCATATCGCCCACAAAGAAATCTACGTTGTCAATTTCATTACGTTCTGCATTTGCTTTCGCATCTTCAATAGCTTCGGGTACAGATTCAATACCAACTACTTTCTTTGCTTTTTTTGCAACGAACTGTGCAATGGTACCTGTACCGGTATAAAGGTCATATACAAGCTCATCACCTTTTAAATCAGCAAATTCACGGGTAAGTTTATATAATTCGTATGCTTGTGCGGAATTGGTTTGATAGAATGATTTTGCGTTGATTTTAAATTTCAACCCTTCCATTTCTTCAAAAATATGATCGCGCCCAGAGAAACAAATAATCTCTTGGTCGTAAATAGTATCGTTCTGCTTTTGATTGATGACATACAAAAGCGAGGTTATCTCAGGGAAGGTTTCCTTAAGGTTATTTAATATTAGTTCGCGGTTCGTTTTATTATCATCACAAAATTGAATCATGACCATCAACTCTCCGGTTGAAGCTGTACGAATCATCAAAGAACGCAACTCCCCATGCTGATGTCTAGGGTTAAAAAAAGTGAGCCCGTTTTTGATGGCAAAATCACGAGTCTCCAATCTAATGGCATTAGAAGGGTCTTGCTGTAAATGACATTTTTTAATATCTAGAATCTTATCCCACATGCCGGGAATATGGAATCCTAAGGCATCTCTATCCGTAATTTCTTTATCAGATTGAATTTCTTCCAAAGTCATCCATCTACTGTCCGAAAATGAAAATTCCATTTTATTGCGATAGAAGTACTGTTCCTCAGAGCCTAAAATAGGAGTGGTTTCAGGTAGCTCAAGGTGCCCAATACGTCTTAGGTTGTTTTCAACTTCTTGTTGCTTATAGAAAAGTTGGTGTTCATAGCCCATATCTTGCCACTTGCACCCTCCACAGACACCAAAATGTTGGCATTGGGGTTCTACCCGCTTATCTGAATAGGAGTGAAAAGTGGTGGCAACCCCTTCAAAATAGGCTTTTCTCTTTTTTGTGGTCTGTACATCAACCACATCACCAGGTACGGTATTCGTTAAAAAAATAACCCTTCCGTCTGGTGCTTTACCAATAGTTTTTCCTTTTGCCCCGGCATCTACAACCTCTACGTTTTCGAATACCTGTCGCTTGTTCTTTCTTCGCATGCGGCAAAAGTAAGCATCCCGTTGCATTTATTATAACTATCATTAAAAACCGCTTATTAAAAATAGTTAAATGTGAAACTTATTCATTGCTGTATATTTAAATTAGTTTGATTTGTGCGGTATTTTACAGCTCTAAGGGAGTAATTTAGGGCAGTTGATAATGTGTTAAGTACTTAAGAGCTTGGTAAATAAACATTTAGTCGCTTTTAACAGGATTCTCTATAAACTGATTATTAAATTTGTTAAGTTTGCAATTCTACAAGGATGATTTCTCTCCCACGCTGAATTTTCGAATCTTCGAAAGGAAAAAGGTACAGAAGGAATTACTGAAGTTTTATTTTAAAGTAATTTTATCATGTCAGTTTTAGAAACAATCACTTCTGAAAATGCTATTGCATTGGAAGACAAGCACGGAGCACACAACTATCACCCATTGCCAGTTGTTCTTAACAGGGGCGAAGGTGTTTATGTTTGGGATGTTGAAGGAAAAAAGTATTATGATTTTCTTTCAGCTTACTCCGCAGTAAACCAAGGTCATTGTCACCCAAAAATTGTTAAGGCCATGACCGATCAGGCACAAACCTTAACGCTTACCTCTAGAGCATTTTATAACGATATGCTCGGAAAGTATGAAAAGTATGCAACTGAAACTTTTAAGTTTGATAAGTTGTTGCCAATGAATACAGGTGCCGAAGCGGTAGAAACAGCATTAAAATTATGTCGCAAATGGGCCTACGAGAAAAAGGGAATTGATGAAAACGAAGCCCAGATTATTGTTTGCGAAAACAATTTTCACGGACGTACTACTACCATTATTTCGTTTTCCAACGACCCCGTAGCGCGAAAGAATTTTGGACCTTACACCGCAGGTTTCATTAAAATAGAATACAATAACCTTAAGGCATTGACAGAAGCCCTAGAGCAAAACAGTAATATTGCAGGGTTTTTAGTAGAACCAATTCAGGGTGAAGCGGGAGTTTATGTTCCTTCTGAAGGGTATTTACGTGAGGCTAAGGCTCTATGTGAAAAACATAACGTTCTTTTTATTGCAGATGAAGTTCAGACAGGAATAGCCAGAACAGGTAAAATGTTGGCCGTAGATCATGAAAACGTAAAACCGGATATCCTTATCCTGGGGAAAGCGCTTTCCGGTGGTGCGTACCCTGTGTCTGCTGTTTTAGCTGATGATAATATTATGGGCGTTATCAAGCCAGGTAACCATGGTAGTACATTTGGAGGGAATCCTATTGCCGCTGCTGTTGCTATGGCCGCTCTAGAAGTGGTAAAGAATGAAGGGTTGGCAGAAAACGCCGAAACTTTAGGTGTACTGTTCAGAGCGGAACTCAATAAATTCATTGAGGGATGCAATATTGTAAACGGAGTGAGAGGTAAAGGTCTTTTGAATGCTATTCTTATTAATGATACAGAAGAGAGTTCAACTGCTTGGGATATTTGTATGGCGTTAAAAGAAAATGGACTTTTGGCAAAACCTACTCATGGCAATATTATTCGTTTTGCACCACCATTGGTGATGAACAAAGAGCAACTGTTAGATTGCGTAGAAATTATCATTACGACTTTAAAACAGTTTGAGAAGTAAAAAAGAAAAGCCTGAAACTAAGTTTCAGGCTTTTTTTATACAGTTGGTTTCTTGTTTAGAAGTCACCACCTGAAGCGGCAGCGACAATAATAGCCGCTATGGCTCCAAAGTATAGAATGCTTATAAGCAGGTAAACAGCAGCAATAGCCAAACCTACATAAGAGAGTGTTTTGCCAGTCTTTACATTTTCAATACCTGTGTATTCACCATTACTCTGATCAAAAGTGCGTTGCGCAGTTTTGGCGTTAGATAAGCCAATGAAGCTGAAAATAGCACCAAAAGGTCCGCAGCAAATCAGCGTCAGTACAATTGAAAGAATTCCAAAGGTTAGGGCGTTACTCGCTCCCGGTAAAGGTTGTTGCATAGTTTTATCCTAACAGTTCTTCCATTCTTTCACGCATCATTTCTGGGTCCTGCATATCTTCAAATCCAAAGAAGGCAATCATGCCAATAGTCATTATCAAATAAAGAACGCTTAGGACTATGCCAATAATAGCAAGGATTTTTCCGGTTTTTACGTTGCCATAATCGGTGTAATTTTCTGGATTCAATTGGTAGATTGCTGTAGCTTTATTGGCCAAGACCAGGGCTACAATACCAAATATAAGACCAAGGATACCATAACAACAGCAAGTAACTATTGAAAGAATTCCAAATACAAGAATCAGGGTGGCATTAGGCAGTTTGTGTTGTTCCATTTTTTAGTGGGTTAGGTGAGTCATTTTAAAAATATAGTTAACTAATATAATAGCTCCGCTCAGTATACCAAGGGTTACTTTTATATAGGTGTCAAAACGAAATCGGGTAAATTGGCTCGCTATCGAAAACAATACCAGTGGTATAAGGGTGAAAATTGCCGGATACATATCAAAGGCCGCACCAAAATCTCCTTTAAAAAAAAGAACGATAGAACGTTGGAGGCCACAACCGGGGCAATCAATGCCAAAGAGCTTTTTATTCAAGCATGGTAGCATGTAATCCTCAAGAACCAATAGAAAGGTGGCCAACGGCATTTTTAATGTTTAGCAATTCTATCACGAAAATTACCATTATTTTTGTGGATACAAAACAAATTATGGCCGTTTTTCAAATAGGGGACAAGGTTGAGACAATAGATGATATTATCTCCGGTAGGGTAATAAAGGTTTCTGGAGGTACTGTCACTATGGAAACTGATGACGGATTTTTGCTTGATTTTGAGTCTAATGAACTCGTTAGAATAGATAGGGGGGACATTAGGGTCAGTAATTATGAGATAAGTCAAATCAAGGCAGAAAAGGAACTTCCAAAGAAAAGGAGAACCCAGGTATTAAAACCAAAGGAGCGTAACGCCCCTAAAATGGAAGTAGATTTACATATTCACCAATTGACAAAGTCTAGCAAGGGCATGAGCAACCATGAAATGCTGAATCTACAAGTAGATACGGCTAGGCGTCAACTGGAATTTGCCATGCGAAAGCGTATTCAAAAAGTGGTTTTTATTCATGGGGTAGGTGAAGGCATCCTTAAAGAAGAGCTTTACTACCTCTTTAGACGTTACGACAACGTGAAATATTATGATGCCGATTATCAAAAATATGGTCTAGGAGCTACTGAAATTTATATTTATCAGAATGCTTAATTGGTCGTAGTTGTATAGGTGCCCAAAACAACATTGGTAATTTCAGAAAGAGTTACATCTGCAACATCCTCTCCATCTCCTTTTAAGACAAGCAATAGGTTGTTAAGTGAAATTGTGTGGGTATAAGTAATGTCACCAGCACCATCAGGTTCGCTCGCTACGGTTTCAACACTTATATCTCCACTTGAAGAATTAAAATTATGCGCTATAATTTCTTCGGAAAGAGGTGAAGTAGTACATATCATTTCGTCCGTTACAATCGTGTCTAAGACGGTATAACTGAATTCTCCGTTCTCTAACGTAGCAGTTCTAGGGTCGTTTTCAACAGTAGCTTCATTAGCTAATATCGTTAGGGGAATATCCAATGAAACGTACTCGTCGTTTATTGTTTTGTATAATCGCAAACTCCCGTCAACAATGGCGCTTTCACATTCGGAAAAATTTGTAATAGCCTCATAATTAGAAAAAGGAACGTCTAGCTTTGCACTAATAGCGGTAGATGTTTTAAAAGTTCCGTAGGTCATCGTAGATGAATCTGTGATACTTTCGTTTTGATCATTGGTCAATGCAAGCCCGGTTATTAGAATAGTATGCGAATAGGTTTTAACATCTTTGGATACTGCGGTAACTTTTGTGTTTACGGCAATATCTCCACCAGTTGCAGTATTTTCATTTAAGACTGTAGGTTCTAACGTTGGTATGGTAGAACAGAAATAATCTTGTGAAACATCATCTGTAAAAAGACGATATACTAAATCTGAGGAGCCTCCCAGACTGCTTGTTAGTGTGCCTTCTTCTGAGGTCTGGTCAAATAAAAGCCCACTTTCTAACTCAAGTAATAATGCCTCATCACCATCTAACTTAAAGAAAAAAGTAGTTTCAAGTGGGTCCTCTAAATCGCCACAAGTGGTAATGCTAACAGAGTCAAAATCTACTTGTTCAATTTGCAGGTCGCCATCATCGCAGGCGATTAAAAGGGTTAGAATACCTAAAAACAGCGTTTTCTTCATGTGTCAAATTTAAAGGAAATAAAGGAGAAGTTTATTCCGAATTAGGGAGAAATTAACTTTAATTCAGCTAATTTTGGAGGCTCTTAATTGAATTTTTTGGTAATGAAAAAGGTTTATTTAGATAATGCGGCCACGACTCAAGTACGTGAAAATGTGATTGTAAAGATGCAGGATGCTTTAGCTAATTTTTATGGCAACCCATCTTCAACCCATAGTTTTGGGCGATCTGCAAAGACCGCGATAGAGAGTGCTAGAAAAACAATTGCAAAGTATATGAACGCCCACCCGGCCGAAATTATTTTTACGTCTGGAGGTACAGAGGCCGATAACATGATTCTGCGTTGTGCCGTTCGTGACCTGAATGTAAAAACTATCATTACTTCTAAAATAGAGCATCATGCTGTTCTCCATACAGTTGAAGATTTAGCAAACGAAAAAGGAGTTAAGGTAGCTTATGTTGATTTAGACGAATTTGGCAACCCGGATATCGCTCACTTAAAAACATTGTTACAGCAAGACGATTCCAAGAAATTGGTAAGCTTAATGCATGTAAACAACGAAATAGGAAATAAAATAGATATTTCTGCGGTTTGTGAGCTTTGCCACTCATACGATGCACTTTTTCATTCGGATACGGTACAATCCATTGGCCATTACCATTGGGACGTGAAGGCTGTACCTGCCGATTTTCTCACAGCTGCAGCACATAAATTCCATGGTCCAAAAGGAATCGGTTTTGCTTATATAAAAAGAAATTCTGGTCTAAAGCCTATGATTTCCGGAGGTTCTCAAGAACGGGGCTTTCGTGCCGGAACAGAATCCTTTCACAATATCGTGGGATTGGAAAAGGCATTTGTAGAGGCGTACGATAAGTTGGAGGCTGAAACAACTTATGTTAGTGAGCTTAAATCTTATTTTATAGATAGTATAAAAAAAGAGATTCCCGCAGCTAAGTTTAACGGCCATTCAGGAGATATGGAAAAGAGCACGTTTACGCTAGTGAATGTATGTTTGCCCATAGATCCGCAGAAAGCATTGATGCTTTTATTTCATTTGGATATGAAAGGAATAGCTTGCTCAAAAGGGAGTGCTTGCCAATCTGGAAGTGATTTGGGTTCGCATGTACTTACAGAAATTTTATCTGATGATGATCTTAAAAAACCATCGGTTAGGTTTTCCTTTTCAATATATAATACAAAAGAGGAGTTGGATTATACGGTTCAGGCGCTAAAGGAATTTGTAGAAAAATAAAACTCCCTTTCTAAAGGGAGTTTCAATACTTATTTTTGCTTTCGGTCTTTTCGTTTTTCTCTATCATAAGGAAATTTACGTGCCGCCAGTTTCATCATCCTGTCAATCAGGTCGGTTGTGTTCTTTCCTGATTTTTTGTTGATTTTCTTTTCGTATTTCCAGAGAAGCTTTCCGGTGGTGCCATCACTTATTTTTACACCTATACGTCCATAATTGGCATCTCCCGAAAAATAATCCATAAAGCTAAACTCCGTTGGGATACCTTTTGAAAGAAGTACGTTGAGGTCCATATTACCACTTATGATACCATCTACACCTAAAATTTCGCTGAGTTGCTTAGTGGTGTATACATCAATAGTATTGTAATCAATATTGTTTTGGGCCAGTATGGCATTTGTATTTTTCACGTCTTGAAATTCTACGGAAAACTTCTTTTTCTTTTTTCTTCTGGAGAAATAGGTTTCTAGTGCGTTTTGAACGGCATAGCCTTCCTTTTGTTCAAGAGTCCTTAATTCCTCCTTGGAGATGTCATCTTTTAGTTCAAGATTGGCTAAAAATGGAATAATGGCCAATACTTCGTGGTTATCAGTAAGGTCATCAAACTTGTCACTTTCATAAATGTTCTTCTGGGCATTAACAAGAACGGTAGTCAATAGGAGTGCGGCAAAAAAAATCTTCTTCATCAGTATGTATTCTAAAAGCGCATGCGTAATCTAAGGTTTAGCACTCTGCTTGTCATGAAATTTGGAACGGCAAATTGTTGTTTGCTATCAACATCCCTTACCCATGTATTCGTAATTGAATTTTGATTATTGAACAAATTAAATATCTCAAAGCCCGCGCTCAGTTCTTTAAATCTGTGCAACCAGTGATTTTTTTGATAGGTTCTGTTTCCGTCTACAAAAATATATGAAATTCCCAAATCGGCACGCTTATAATCACGTAATCTACTATTATAGATGTATGGATCGGTATAATTTGGTGAACCTCCTGGTACTCCCGTGTTATAAACGAGGTTAAGATACATTTTGAAGTTGGGAAATTCAGGGATGTAATCTTGGTACAGAATACCAAATTTTAAGCGCTGGTCAGAAGGTCTGGCAGTATAGCCACGGTTGTTGCTATTTTCTTCAGTTTTTAAAAACCCTATACTTACCCAAGATTCGGTTCCGGGCACAAAAGCTCCATTCAACCTAAAATCCGCGCCATACGCGTAAGCTTGTGCATTGTTATTGGCTACATATCTTATTCGCACGTCCTCCAAGGTATAGGTGTTGACGTGGTTGAGCTTCTTGTAATAAAGCTCGCTCATAAGGGTAAAGGGGCGTTCCCAGAGATTAAAGGAATATTCATTGCCCAAAACAAGATGAATGGATTCTTGTGCTTTTACGTCTGGATTAATGGTGCCCGTTTGGTCCCGTAATTCACGATAAAATGGTGGTTGGTGATATAGACCGCCGGAAAGCCTAAAGAGCATGTCTCTCTTCCAATTTGGTTTTAAGGATACTTGCCCTCGCGGACTTATAACTGTTTGAGATGTAGTTTTTATATTTTCTCCACTAACCGACCAATGCTGTGCGCGAATTCCAAGATTGTAGTAAACGTCGTGCGATGCGATGTTTAATCGGTTGCTAAACTGAACAAACCCTGAAAATCGGTCAGTTTTCACAAAGTTTTTGGCGTTCACGCCATCATAAGCTACAAGGGGAGATTCAAAAGGTTCTTCAGGTTGGTTATTGTTGAATTCAGGTAAAGGTGGGCGAACAAAAAAACCAACAGAGTCTATGAATTCTGATTCTCTCAATTGATCACGAATATCTTCATGGGTATACTTTACGCCCCATTCAAGTACTTTGTTTTTTATGGTGTGATTTCCTTTATGGGAGAGATTAAAAATTAAAGCGTCCAGTTCATTTCTTGCTCGGTTTAATTGTGTTCCAATGCCTCTTAAGTTTGTAGCACTGCCAAAAGAATCGCTAGATAAGTCGTTGTCAACACTACCTAATACATATTGAGCAATGACATCCGAATACTCTTCTTCTGTAGTGTGATAAAGCGAAGCAATAAGTTTTAAGGTCGTATTCTCGTTTAAAAAGTAATTGCCCTTTAAGGCCCCAAGAACTGTGTTGTATTTATTATTTTCTTCACCTTGATAATATACTACAAGGGATTTTGGCTCTGTAATGGTTCCAAAATTAGTTTGTCTATTTAAAGGTTCGTTTTGGTAATCGTTTATAGAAATGTTACCTAAAAAATCTAGATGGAATTTCTTGGAAAAACGATAGGTTGTAAAAGTTTGTGCATCCGCAAAAGTGGGATTGAAATTAGTATTGGTTTCTTGGCTATTAACTAGTAGACCATTATCTCTATAACGAATACCACTAATGGTACTTAGCTTCTTATTTTTAGAAATGGTTTCTACCGTGGCGCTTGCTCCTAAAAAGCTAAGGTCTAATTGTACACTGGTTTTGGAAGGTTTTTTATAGGAGATATCCAATACGGAAGAAAGTTTATCTCCATATTTGGCCTGAAACCCTCCTGAAGAAAAACGAACATTTTGTACCATATCACTATTTACAAAACTCATGCCTTCTTGCTGGGCAGATCTAACCAAAAAAGGACGGTAGACTTCAATTTCATTTACGTATACGAGATTTTCATCATAATTACCACCTCTAACATTGTACTGCGTACTTAATTCATTACTTGAAGATACACCCGGTAATAGTTTCAGGATATTTTCAACACCTGCGTTTGCACCCGGAATATTGCGTACAATCTCTGGACTTACAGTAGTAATTCCTGTTACGGTTTTGTTGCCAGTGGGCGTAATGGTCACACCTGCAATCTGTATAGCATCCGTACTTAGAACCGGATTAAATTCAAAAACTTCGTTCGTATTGAGAATCAAGTTTTCTAGGATTACATTTTTATGTCCTAAATGAGAAAAAGTTACTGAAATGGGCTTGTCGGCCGGTACTTGAAGTGAGTAAAATCCGTCATTATCAGAAAATGTACCGGTTGATCCAGTGGTAATATTAACCTCTTTCAAGGGGTCATTACTATGGTTTAAGACAATGCCGGTTAGGGTAGCGGTCTGTGCACTTATGTAAAGTGTAAAGCCGAAAAATACTAAAAGAGTAATGAGTTTAGAGCACTTCAAAAAGGTGTTATTTTCTGTAAAAAGTACTGGTCATGGTATTGGTGTTACCAACATTATCGGTTACCGTAACTTCAAGTTTGCACTCTTTTTCATCAAGAATAACATCATCAAAATTATAGGTAAGTGTGTTGGTTTTAGGCTCATATTCCATAAGGATCCACTTTCCGTTAATGGTGGCAGAGTAGGTGTCTATGCCACTAAGGTCATCAGTTATTCTAACGCTTAGATAATGATAGTTGTTCAGCCACTGTTTCTCTTTAAAGTTTTTGGCTTTAATTCTTGGGGCGACTGTATCCTTAGCTAGGGTATAGGTGCCTAAATTTCTAGTTCTAGTGGTAAAAGTATTGCCGCGTTTATAGGTAGAGGCGTGAGATGGACGCAGTCTACTATCAAGCCTTGCAATGAACATTTGTTTTCTTTCTGCTTCGCTATATTTTGAAACATCAAAAGTAATGGTGAAGTTTCTATGGGCGGCAACACGTGCATTATGTATCATAACGGTGTCATCGTCTTTCTTTAAATCGATATAAAAATTATCATAGAACGTATTTGATGGAAAATATACTTTAGCTGCACCAAGGTCAAAATTGTTCGGTTTTTTTGCAATAACATAATTTTCGGTCTTTTCTTCGTCTTTGTCAACTTTTACCGCTTCTTTTTTGCCTTCTATTGGAATAATGGCTTTTGTTACGTTACCTGCGTAGTCTTTGATCAATAATTCCGCTTTGTAGCTCAGACCTTCGCGAACCACTATTTTACCGTCATTTTCAAGCTGGTTATAAATACTTAGCCTGTTTCCGGGTGCTTTATATAGCAACTGTATACGTTGCCGATATTTGCCATAATGGTAATAATCGATTAAAGTATTGATATATCTTGTTTCCCCAAAAGAGAAAGATTCTAGGTCGTAATCAGTATAGACTTTTCCATTTATCAACTGTTGAACGGAATATACACCGTTATGGTTGGCCGCAAGATCTTGGCGATCGTAGCCAATAAAACCAAGTCCAATTGTGCCAGTGGCATTAACGGGGTCTGCTAGAAAAGTACCGTCTTTTTGTCTAGTAAAATTAAGTGCGGTAGTATTCTTATTTTGATTGATTTGAGCATCATCGGACAATGGGAAACCATACAATTTTAACAATGTGGGATTTGTTGCGTCCCTGACTTCAAAACCATATAGCAAAGGGTTAGTTGGTTTTTCTGAGATACTGCTTCTAATTTCAAAATGCAGGTGTGGACCGGAAGATCCTCCGGTATTTCCGCCATAGGCGATAATTTCTCCTTTCTCTACTTTTATCTCGGCATAGTCGGGAAAGTCTTCAACTTCGTATGATTTTTTCTTGTATTGTAATTTTTTGATGAATTCTTGAATCTTAGGAGCAAATTTTTGAAGGTGTCCATAAACGGATGTATAGCCGTTAGGGTGTGCAATGTAAAGCACCTTTCCATAGCCCCAATGAGAGACTTTTATACGGGTTACACTTCCATCTGCAATAGCGTAGATAGGCAAACCTTCACGTTGTTGCGTTTTAATATCAATACCGGAATGAAAATGGTTAGATCGCAATTCACCAAAGGTTCCTGCAAGAACCAGAGGAATATCAACAGGAGACCTGAACGCATCTTGCGGATATTTTTCTTGGCTGGTGCCAGTAATGCTAATGAACAATAAAAGGCCTAAAAAAAGTTTTCTCATAATTCTTTGGACAGAGATACGAAATTAGCCAAACCGTTTGAATTCTTGAAAATATCGGGCATCAAAAATGACATCTCTTGTTTAACCAACGTTATTTAAAGGGTTAAAGTATTACTTGAAGAATAATTCAAAAAAGTATTGCTAAGTAGGGGCAGGTATGTTAACTTTGTGTAAAATGCATTGCGTTTGATTTATGAGTGAATTAGTCAAAGTCGTAGACTCGTTAGAGAATAAAATAAGCAAGCTTTTGCATAAGTTGGAGGTGCTTCACCAATCCAACTCAAAATTGCAGGAGGAGCTTAGTGCTTTAAAAGTTGACAAAGACAAAGTGTTGGATTCCGTTTCTATGTGGGAAGAGAAATACAACTCGTTAAAGCTCGCAAACTCAATGCTTGGCAGTAATACGAATAAAACCGAAGCTAAGCTTAAAATAAATACATTGATTAGGGAGTTGGACTATTGTATAGCACAACTTTCAGAATAATGTTCAAATAATAAAATGTCAGAAAAGCTAAAAATTAAGCTTTCCATAGCAGATAGGGTGTACCCTTTGACTATCGATCCAAGCCAAGAAGAAGGCTTGCGAAAGGCAGCGAAGAACATTGAGCAGTTGGCAAAAAAGTTTGAACAGAGTTACGCGGTGAGAGATAAGCAAGATGTATTGGCCCTGTGTGCCTTGCAATTTGCCTCAAAAATTGAACAGCGCGGTATTGATCAGTCCGAAGGAACCATTAATGCAACGGAGCGCCTTAAAGCGCTAGATGAATTGGTGACCTCAAAGCTTGGTATAAAATAAATACGTTCTTTAAAATACATAAGTTACTGCCCACATTGGTATTACCTTTTGACAAACTCAACATTAATTTTGTTTAAAAAGGGTGAGTTTAGATTGTAAAAGCAGGCCCTACTTGTATAGGGATCCTTGATCAGTCTTGTAGCCCTAAACCTGTTTATTGGAGTTTGTACAAAACTTCTCTGATGTGGGCTTTTTTTATGAATTTGTTTGAGTAACAGCGGCCGGTACACTATTCTTCACGTACAGCTTTAAGTACTCAAGCGCGTTCAAACCTAAATTGTTAGATATATGGATAGTGCAACACTTATAATAGCCGGTATTGTCGGCCTTGCGATTGGATTTGCCATCGCAAAATTCATGGAAAAGGGGAAAGCCTCAAAAACCCTTTCCAACGCTAAAAGCGAGGCAAATACGATAATCAGTGCCGCGAAGACTGAAGGCGAAAACATTAAGAAGGACAAAATTTTTCAGGCTAAAGAGAAGTTTTTAGAGTTAAAAGCAGAGCATGAAAAGGTAATTATTAGCAAGGACAAAAAAATTGGCGAGGCAGAAAAACGCACTCGTGATAAAGAGTCCCAGGTTAGTAATGAATTGGCCAAAAGCAAAAAACTCAACACACAACTAGATGGTAAGTTAAAGGAAGTTACCCACAAAGAAGAGTTTCTTGAAAAGAAGCAGAGTGAACTAGAAAAACTTCACAAAAGTCAAGTGCAGCAATTAGAGGTAATCTCTGGTCTTTCCGCCGATGATGCGAAAGGACAATTGATGGAATCTTTAAAGGAAACGGCAAAGACAGATGCCATGGCCTACATTCAAACTACGGTAGAAGAGGCCAAATTAACGGCTCAACAAGAGGCGAAGAAAATTATTATCAATACAATCCAACGTATAGGAACGGAAGAAGCGGTAGAGAACTGTGTGTCTGTTTTTAACTTGGAATCTGATGATGTTAAAGGTAGGATTATTGGTAGGGAAGGTAGAAATATCCGTGCACTGGAATCCGCTACAGGTGTTGAGATTATTGTAGATGATACACCAGAGGCGATTATTCTTTCTTGCTTTGATTCGGTCCGTCGTGAAGTAGCTAGGCTTTCATTGCACAAGCTAGTAACGGACGGAAGAATACATCCGGCACGTATTGAGGAAATCGTAAAAAAGACAGAGAATCAAATAGAACAAGAAATCGTAGAGGTAGGGAAGCGTACTGTAATCGATTTAGGTATTCATGGTCTGCATCCGGAATTGGTCCGTGCAGTAGGCCGAATGAAGTACCGTTCTTCTTACGGTCAAAACTTATTACAACACTCCAGAGAAGTTGCTAAATTATGTGGTGTAATGGCTGCAGAGCTTGGGTTGAATCCCAAATTGGCAAAACGTGCTGGACTTTTACATGATATAGGTAAAGTGCCTAATACCGAAGCTGAGGTAGAAACGCCACATGCTATTTTAGGTATGCAGTGGGCGGAGAAGTACGGTGAGAAACCAGACGTATGTAACGCTATTGGTGCTCACCATGATGAAATAGAAATGAAGACGCTTATTGCGCCTATCGTTCAGGTTTGTGATGCTATTAGCGGCGCAAGACCAGGAGCACGTAGACAAGTATTGGATTCATACATTCAACGTCTAAAAGACCTTGAAGAGGTTGCTTTCAGTTTTGGTGGGGTTCAAAAAGCCTACGCTATTCAAGCAGGACGCGAGCTTAGGGTAATCGTTGAAAGTGAAAAAGTGAATGACGAGAAAGCGGCTCAGTTGTCTTTTGAGATTTCACAGAAGATACAGACAGATATGACCTATCCTGGACAAGTAAAGGTTACTGTAATTAGGGAAACCCGTTCAGTAAACGTAGCAAAATAGAATATAATATTCTTGTATAATGCAAAAGAGCCCCGTATATACGGGGCTCTTTTTATTTAGTAGCTGTAAGTATTATTTGTGATAAGGACTATCAACCAGTTTATCTACTTCAAAAGTAGCTTCATAATTCGGCATTTGACCACTCTCCCATAACTCTTTATCTTTTACGGAATAGTACCATAAAGGCTTTACAAAGCTCTTTGTCCATTCTTCGGTTCTGGCTATCATTTCTTTTAAACGTTCTGGGTAACGGCCTGCTAGGTTCTTCTTTTCGCCAATATCTTTCGTTATGTTATGAAGACTCCATGGCTCATTGCCCATTCTTGTAATTTTCCAATCGCCCAATCGTGCCCCCACATCATTGTAGCCTTCACGGTATCGCAAAGAATAAATCAAATCGTCTTTGTAGGGTTCTGTATTTTGTAATACATCGTCCATGATATTTTTACCATCCAATTTTTTGCCTTCAGGAAGTTTCGCTTTAGCGAGATTAGTAAAAGTAGGGTAGAAGTCTAGAGAAGAAACAGGAAAATCAAAACGCTGTTCTTTCTTAATTTTCTTGGGCCAATGAAAGAACATTGGTACGCGGTAACCACCTTCCCAAGTATCGCCTTTAGTTCCTTTTAAAGGGTAGTTATTTGCGCCGTGATCAAAGTTGCCTCCATTGTCGCTTAAGAACACAATCAAGGTATTGTCCAGCTGGTTCGTTTCTTTTAAAGTCTCTACAATTTTTCCAACACCACGGTCTACGGCATAAACCATGGCAGCGTAGGTTCTTCGGTCTTTATCTTCTATATTGGCAAACTTGGCCATATCTTCATTCTTAGCTTGAAGCGGAACGTGTGGTGCATTGTAGGCTAGGTAAATAAAGAAAGGTTGTTTCTTTTTAGCGGCTATTCTAATATCGTTACTCGCCTCGCGAGAAAAGCCATCGGTTATATATTCTGTTTCGTTGGCGGGCTTTCCATTATGTTCCATCGGAAATACATAATCCCTAATATTCTTATTGCCAGATTGCATTTGTGCATCATAGGTCTTGTTATATTCATGTGGGAAGTAGTCGTGACCTCCACCTAAAAAGCCATAGAAATTATCGAACCCTCTTTTGTTAGGGTGAAATTTTGGAGCTGAACCTAAGTGCCACTTTCCAATAGCACTGGTATAGTATCCTGCTTTTTGCAAGACTTTGGCCATATAAGTTTCCTCAACAGGAATGCCCATATTGTCATTGTCATTCTCACTACTGTTGTGAAACAGGTTGTATGCTGTACCGGTTAGGTGAGGGTATCTGCCAGTCATTATTGCTGATCGGCTTGGGCCGCAGAAGGGATGGGCAACATAAGCTGAAGTAAAAATAGAGCCGTTCTTAGCTAACTTGTCAAGTTCCGGTGTTATGATATCCGTAGAGCCGTTGAAGCCAACATCGGCATAACCAAGGTCATCACAGAGAACAACAAGGATATTAGGACGAGTTTCTTGCGCTAATCCGATGGTCGTCACAGACAGGACCGTGGCGAATAGAAACAGTTTGAAATGATTAAAGTGAGTTATCATAGCTATAAATTTAATTTAGGTTTTTGCAAAGCGAGATTTTGAATGTATTGTGAGCCGATTCTCCTTTTTCTGAATTGTTAAGGAGATAGGCTATGAATTTCCGGGAGCATGGTTCATGCCTTTAACAGAATTTTTCAGGATTCCAAGTATTACAAATAAAGGACTAAAGCAAAAAAATCTTTTTACATGGGTTAACCGCTATTGGCACTATTTTATCTATATGGTACGGTTTGGTCAGTTTGTTGTGGTTTGTGAGGACGGTCTTTTAATCTTCCCAGACAACGGGCATGAATACGGTCATTTCGGCCTGCCCGCGATTACTCCATGCAAAATAGGGTACAAGTTGAGTATTATACGGTGTCCATTCGGGTTTTTGAACGGTTCTGTAGATGCCTTCACCTTTATCTTTTCGTATCAATACTTCGCCTTCCAGTGTAGTGATTCCTCCTAAAAAGTTAGGTTGATGAGTTGGTTCTAAGCTTTTATTTCCGTTGAAGTAAATATTCAAAATGTCTGTGTTCTCAGGTAAATCTGGCGACTCAATACAGTAGACAATTGGTCCCCGTTTTACGGCTATTTGGTTTCGTACTTCTTCAATTCTTGGATGGCCTTCTATAAACTCGACCTCCATTGGCATATCTAGAACGAGAACGTCTCCTTTTTTCCAATTTCGTTGAATTTTGACAAAGCTTCCTGGCTCTAAGGTTTTAGATAATTCTTCTCTGTTGAGCGTTAGTTTTGAATTTTTCGCCCATTTAGGAATGCGCAAACTAATTGCAAAAGCATCTGCTTTACATTCTTCAATAGTTAAGGTAGCCTTTCCTTGCCAAGGGTATTCAGTCTCCTGTAAAACTTTAATGGGAGAGCCATCTTTTAGTTGCGAGTTCAATGTATTGGCACCGTATAGGTTTACAGTAAATCCGTTTTCGGAAAGACTGTATGCCCACTCAGAAACTGTTGCAATGATACGCACCAAATTTGGTGGGCAGCAGAAACAACTCAGGTATGGTTCCCTATTTGGAGTTTCGGTTACATTTTCATGTGCGTTATAGTCTCTGGTATTATTTAGCATCCGGAGTGGATTTGCATAAAAATATTCCTTTCCTGTTACGCTAATTCCGGATAGGGCGCTATTGTAAAGGACCAGCTCAACAATATCTGCATATTTTGCTTCGCCTTTTAGATTTAGCATGCGATAGCTGAACATGGCATTACAAAGGTTGGCGCAGGTTTCATTATAGGCGGTCATATTGGGCATCATGAAGGCATCAATAAAACCCTCTTCTATCATATCACGATTTACCGAAGCCCCATAATGGGCTTGGCCCACGGCACCGGTGACGTACATTTTTTTGGTCGTCACGTTTTCCCAAAGACGGTCCAGTGCATCAAGCAGCGCTTTTTCTCCTGTTTCTGCATAAACATCTGCAGCACCAGCGTAGTAATATAGGGCGAGCACGGCATGGCCTACTGCTTCCGTAGATTCTCGTAAAGGGGTGCGTTCTTGTACCATATCGCCAATAGGGTATCCTTCGGTAGTAGCATGATGTTTTACCTCGTATTTCCCACGGTTATCAATAAATTTTTCAGCAAGCTTTAAATATTTCTTATCACCCAGAGTGCGGTACAATTCTACCAAGCCCATTATCTGGGTTTGGTTAAAACCAAAGCGACCGTAGTGTTTGGTGTCTGGCATAAAGATAGTGTACAGTAAATCTGCATGTTTTATGGCGATGTCCAGAAAATTACGCTGTCCGGTAACATTAAAATGAATGCAAGCACTTATTAGTAAGTGCCCAGTATTATACATTTCATGGTACTTCCGATTTTCGTATCGGTCTACGCCGTCTCTAAGTTGAATTTGAGTTTGAAGATATCCGTCACTTTCCTGCGCTTTACCAATTATGGAAATGTACTCATCTAATTCTTTTAATAATTCTTTGTCTTTAGTGTGAGCGTACACATAGGTTTTGGCTTCCATGAATTTATAGAAATCCCCATCATGCCAAAACATACCTTGGTGTTCGCCTTCTTTTTCACCTGCGGCTATTTTAAAATTGTTAAGCGCGTGACCTACATCTCCACATAATACATCACCCATATAGGGTACCATAGCATTTGCGCAAAGTTCAAATTTATCGGCCCAAAAACCACTTGTCCATTGGCAATCGCCAATGTTCATACTTTTAAGTTGGGTATAGGGGCTGTTTGTATTTGCAGGAGTAGCTTGTTTCATCTGTACTGTGTTATTCGAAAAGAGATTGATTTAAATAAAAAATCTATTTATATGGATGTAGCATATCTGTTAGGTTTTTCTTTTAGTAGCCAATGCTAATTGTACTTCTTCTATGGTCATATTTTTGGTTTCTTTTAAATAGATATAAAGAATGACCAAACCAATACTTACGATAATGGCATAGAATAAGAGTGTTGAACTGATACCCATTGTCGCCAATTGCCATGGGAAAAATTTCTGCACCAAGTAACTTACAAAGCTGGTGACCAAAGTGAAAAATGGAATGGCAACACCTCTTAATGAAATAGGGAAAATCTCAGAAAATAAAACCCACATAACAGGGCCGATGGAAAAATGAAAGGCACCAATAAAACTGAGTATTCCCAATAAAATAAGGAGGGCATTTATATCCGCTGCTTTCTGTAAAAGTAGACCTGAATAATCTCTGGCATCCGTTTCTCCTAAGGTCTCAATTAATGCTGTTTTAAAACTTATGTCACTCTCAAAAGGAACGTCTACTAGGGCATTCAACCTTTCTGAGTTGGGGATTTCAGACATTTCGGAAATCGCATTCTCACTAATGGTATAGTTGGCGGTTTCAAATCCGTAATAGCAAACACCAAGACTTAAAATTATCCAAAGCATGCCCCAGATAATCATGGGTCTACGACCTATTCTATCAACTAATAATAAACCTAAGACTGTAAACACTACACTGGTAAGTCCAATATAAATGGCCTGTGCAAAGGCTGCATCCGTACCTATGCCTAATTGCTCAAATACAGTAGGAGCGTAGAACAGAATGGCATTTATACCCGTGGCCTGTTGTGCGATAGCTATGGTCATTGCTATAATCATAGTAATACGCATTGGCTTACCAAAAATTTCTTTTAGTTGAGTAAGCATTGAGCGGTCTTGATTACTGTTTTCAAGACTAGAGCGCATTTGCTTTATTTTGGCCTGAATTTCATTTTCGGGAGTTACTTTTTGTAGCATCCTTATGGCTTCTGGTTCGCGTCCATTATATAGTAACCAAGCCGGACTTCTGGGAACAAAAAAGAGTAGGGTAAACCATAAGAAAGCAAAAATAACTTCAGTACCTAGCATCCAGCGCCATGTGTTCGTGTCCAGTCCCCATTCTTGAACCCATGGAGCATCTGTGTTAGCCCAACCTAGAATGAGGTAATTTATGAAGTAGGCGGCGGAAAGTCCTACCACTATATTTATTTGGGTCATGGAAACCAATTTTCCACGCCATTTTGGAGGCGCTATTTCGCCAATATACATGGATGCCAAGGATATAGAACTAAAAGCCAATCCCCCCATAAACCGAGCTACCAGCAGCGAAGCATAGGATGGAGCCAGTGCAGAAGAGATCGCGGAAAAAAGATACAGGGCCGCAGCAATCATTAAAGTGGTTCTGCGACCATATTTATTACAAGCATATCCCACAAACACAAGTGCTAAAAGTACCCCCATGGCTGGAGCTCCTACTACTGAACCCAATTCTAGTTCCGAGAGTGAAAATTCTTGTGTTATAAATTTCACCGTTCCCGATATTAGCGCTGCATCCAATCCAAAGACAAAACCTCCCATAGCTACAATGGTGGCATACTTAAAAGCATTCTGTTTATAGGAACCCATAAATTGTTTAAATTAAGGTGTGGTGAGCTATCATAAATGCTAATTCCAGATTACTGGAAGGAAAACTGTCATCTCTCCTTGGCCTCTATTGCTCCAAGCATAGTAAGGTATAAAATTGGTTTTAAAAGATTGAAATTCTGGGGCACTTACTTCTTGGTACATTTCACCCAATTTATCTTTTCGTATTAATATTTCGCCTTCTAAAGTGGTGACACCTCCCAAGAAATCAGGTCTGGAAGTAGGGTTCAGTTTTTTATCGGAAGAAAGGTAAACGTTGGTTATATCTGTTTTTTCTGGTAAATCTGCCGACTCAATACAATACACGACCGGACCTCTTTTTAAGGCGACTTGGTTGCGAACTTCTTCAATGCGTGGGTGTCCTTCAATGAATTTGGTTTCCATTGGCATGTCAATAGTAATTTCATCACCAGCCGCCCATTTTCTTTCAATTTTAGCAAACGTACCGGGTACAGCTTCTGCCGTTTTTGTTCCGTTTACATAAATTTGAGTACCCTTAGCCCAACTGGGAATACGAAGAAGAATATCAAAAGCATCGGCTTTGGATTCATCCACTGTAATCTTAACGGCGCCATCCCATGGGTAGTCTGTTTTTTGAGTAAGTTTTATGGTTGAACCATCCAATAGGGTAGTGTTCAATTCATTTCCTCCGTATAGGTTGACTGCAATTCCGTTTTCAGATTTGCTATAGGCCCAGCCTGGAGATTTTGCAATGGTACGTACTAAGTTTGGAGGACAACAAAAACATTTAAGATAAGGCTGTCTTTCCGGAAACTCAACATTCATTTTTTCATAATCTAGCGCGCCTTCAATTTTCCGAAGTGGATTGGAATAGTAGTAATTCTTTCCGTCAAGGCTAATGCCCGAAAGTCCACTATTATGCAATACAAGTTCCATAATATCGCCATGCTTGGCATCACCGGTTAATGTAAGCATACGGTAGTTGAACATGGAGTTACAGATGTTGGCACAAGTTTCATTGTAAGCAGTCATGTTAGGCATCATGTACTCATCAATAAAGCCTTCTTCAATTTTATCGAGGCGAGAAGAACGGCCATAGTGTGTTTGGCCGATGGCTCCCGTAATGTACATTTTTTTGTTGGTCACGTTGTCCCACAACCTTTCTAGCGCATCAATTAATTCTTTCTCACCAGTTTCCGCATAAACATCGGCAGCGCCGGCATAGAAATAAAGTGCCAGTACCGCATGACCTACAGCTTCGGTTTCTTCACGAAGCGGAACGCGTTCCTGAACCATATCACCAATAGGATACCCTTTTGTGGTCTCATCATCTTCAATTTTATAAGTGCCGCGCTTATTTATGAATTGCTCGGCCAGCTCTAAATAGCGCTTGTCTTTGGTAGTACGGTACAATTCTACCAAGCCCATAATCTGTGTTTGGTTAAAACCAAAACGTTTTAGGTGGTCAGGTTTTGGAGAGAACAATTTATACAGATAATCGGCATGCTTTACGGCAATGTCCAAGAAGTTGGTCTTTCCGGTCAGGCGGTAATGAATACAAGCACTAGTTAATAAATGACCGCTATTGTATAATTCGTGGTACCTTCTGTTGGTAAATGGTTCTATATCATCTCTTATAATTGCAGGTGTGGAGAGGTAACCATCTGCTTGTTGTGCTTGGGCTATGACGTCTATAATCTCATCTATTTCATCAACAATTTTTTCATCTTTATTTACGCCGTAAATGTACATTTTGGCTTCCATCCATTTATAGAAATCGCCATCATGCCACCAAAAACCTTTATGTTCGCCTTCTTTGAGTCCGGCAGCTATTTTAAAGTTGTTATAACCGTGACCGATATCTCCTTTTAGGATTTCACCCATGTGGGGAATCATAGTTTCTTCGGCAACCTTCCATTTATCGGCCCAGAAACCTTCGGTCCATCTACAGTCTCCTATGTCAATACTTTTCAACTTAACATGTGGACTGTTCGTGTTATTGATGACACCTTTTCCTGTGTCTAGATTGGCAGCATAATCACGTGGTTTTGTTGTATCTGCGCTGAGGTTCTGGTCTGGCTCGCTTTGTTTACAAGAAAGCACGGTTAATAAGAGGCAAATGGAGAGGGTTATTCTTTTCATAATCCAATATTTATATAATACACCGTTGCGTTATGGTCTAGAATTCGTTGTAAATAAGACTTGGCCGTACAACGAATACTTTGATGCAGTGTAACATACAAATAAAGGGTAATAGAGGAAGCAGTGATTTGTAGATTTTATCCTGTTACAGCACTATTTTAACCTTGTTTGTTGTTTAATGTTGTGAAATGTGGTACTTGAGTGTGATTTAAAAAATGCGAAAACCAGTAAAATCGAAATCTTTAAGCATTAATCAATACGTTCAACATCAACAAATAAAGGGCCTGTAGCTAATCTTTCTGTTTTTAAAAAAGCATGGAAGTTTCCTGTTCCTTCAGGAAGTATTACATCTGTAAAGGTGATTTTCTTCTGCTCTTTGTTTACCGGAAGTTTTAAATGCAGGTCATTGTATTTCAGATGCGCTACACCTTCATGGTCCAATTCAGGAAGATCAAAGCTCACATTATATCTACCAGCTTCTGTTTTTACGCGCCAGTGGCCAAGGTCATTTTTAGAAAGAACTCTAGGGCCGCCCCAATCAAACTGAGATAGATTAGTAGCGCGTTGCATGCTGCTACCAAGATAAATACGCTGAATACCTTTTGAATCTCTTTCTTCAGTAACCTCGTCAAACCAATTTTCATAACGGGCCAGAAGGTCTTCTACTATTTCAGGATGATTACTGGCTAGGTTTATACGCTCGCTTGGGTCATTTTCTACATCGTATAATTCTAAGTTAGCAAGGACCTCTTTTAGTTCTTCATCCTTAGGTTGATACAGAATATGGTGTGGGTCATCATGCGGACTGACCAGTTTATATTTTTGGGTCCGCACGGCAAAATGCATGTATTTGAACACGGTTGGGCCGTAATGCATTTGGACAATGAACACCCTGTCTTTAAAGTCCGATTTTTCACCTTTCCATAGGGACAGCAATGATTTACCGTCCAATTTAATATGCTCAGGAGCTTCAATTTTACAGACATCTAGAATGGTGGGCAGTACATCAATTACTGCACCCATAGTACTGTTTTGTTGTGCTTTTTCAATATGTTTTGGCCATCTTACAAAAAAGGGTACACGAGTACCACATTCATAAACACTTGTTTTTGTTCCTCGTAAATTTGAGACCCATCTTCCTGGGTAGACGTCATTTTTAGTACGTCTGTTCCTAGGCCCATTATCCGAAAGGAAAATAACTATTGTATTGTCTTCAATGCCCAGTTGTTTTAAGCGTTTTAAAACACGACCTACATTGGCATCAATATTATCGATCATGCCGTAGGTTTTAGCATTGTCTTCGTGAAGGCCTATTTTTCTATAGGGGTCGGCTTTTTCATCGGGTACTTCAAGTGGAAAGTGTGGTAGGTTGGTTGCTAGATATGTAAAAAAAGGCTTCTCACTTTTCTCGCTCATAAAATCTAGAGCGGCATCCGTAAAAATATCATCGCAATACCCTTCGTATTTTTTAGATTGATTATTGTGCTCAAGAATTGGGTCAAAATAGGTGTTACCGGCAGGTCCCGCAGCTTGCCCGATTCCTCCACCTTTATGAACCAAAGCTTCTTGAAACCCTTGGTCCGTAGGGCGCATGGGCGCATTGTCTCCCAAATGCCATTTTCCGAAAATTCCCGTGCGATAGCCGTTTTTACTCAAAATCTCGGCTAAGGTTTCTTCCGAAGTATTCATAAAGTGATCTACTTGTGTAACCCCTGTGACTCCTGTGCGATACGGATATCTGCCTGTTAAAATGGCTGCACGAGTAGCAGAACAATTTGGATAGGAGAAGAAATGGGTCATTTCAAGCCCTTGCTTGCCTATTTTTTCAATATTTGGTGTTTTTAAATAGGGATTGCCGTGAGAACCTAGGTCACCATAGCCTTGGTCATCGGTAAGCATAATCAATACATTAGGACGGTCTTGTGCTATAAGGAGCGTGTTGTGGCAAAAAATCGTACAAAGACAAAAAGAGAATATAATTGAACTAAATCTAGTCTGATTTGATTTTATTTTTGTTGCAACATATTTCATAATGACCTGTCTTTTGTATTTGTTTGATGAACAACTTGCTGTTAATCCATGTGAAGACTCACTTGGAAATGACCAGTTTTTACACTGCCATCCTTCATCTTAATTCTATAGCCGTATCCGGGAATGGAAACACCGCCTTCTACCTTTTGTGCTACCGGGCCTAAATTGGCAATTACTTCGGTACCGCTAGAGAACTGACTTCTCTGTACTTTGTAATCGGCACTTAGATATTCGTGGCTTTTTAATTCTGAATAGAATGTTTCTTTATGAACAGGGCTTACCAAATCTCTTGCCATTTCTATCATCGGGCGCATGCCTTCAAATTCGTAAGGAGCAAAGAATATGGTAGTACCTCTTCCAAACAACATACTTCTTAAGGCTTTTATTCTGAAATCTCCATTGGCAGTAACCTCGTTATCCGGATCTTGGATTTTTCCAAAATTGGCTATAGCTTCATGGTACACCAAATTGAAAAGCGGAGCAGGGTGGGAGATTACAGAAAGTGGACGGTCCTCTAAATAGGTCATCCCTTCGAACATATCAAAATAGGGTATCCATTGTTCTTGGCCATGTTCGGTACCGTTTACCAAGTTAAAGCTGTCAATGTATTTGGCCAGCTCAATACGGCCTTCTTTTCCGTTTTCACGGTATGCGGCAAAAGTAATATCTGTAATATCGGCCTCTAGGCCTAAATAAGAAATTTCATTTTCAATGTTTTCCTGAGCCAGTCCTTTCTGAAATTTTGGGTCAACACGCGCCCAACGACTACCTGTATTCATCAGCTTTCCTTCTGCATCGCGTTGCATAAGGTCCGTTGTAAAATTAGGGTCATTCTCTAACATAGGAGAATAAGCGTGATATGAAGAATACAAGTACCCATAAGATTTGGCTAAATCTACCGCGGCCTTTAATTTTTTAGGTCCTCCTAAAGCTTCACTGATAGGGGAGTTGTGCGGAACAAAATTAGAAAAGGTTCCCCATGCATGAACAAAAGCTTTATCAACTTTTAAATCATCATGAATGGTTTGTATCGTATTTTTTAATTGATCAAAAGTAAAAGCCATTCCAGGCATGTTCACATAATGAGGATAGCCACCGTAAATTCCGAAATAGATAGCTCCTGGAAGTTTATCTACATTCGGATTTCTTTTTAGTTTTTCCTTTAAGGAAACAAAATGCCCACGGGCTTTAGCCTCTTTTTGATATTCTTTAGCCATATCTACATAATCACCACCGGGAATAAAATGGTAGCTCATGCGCATTTTACCTTTCTCTTCGTTCAATTTCCAAATAGGGTCAAGAAAAACAATACGTTGGTAAGTAGACATTTCACCTTTAAAAAGGTATTGACCATTGTTATTGATATTGTATTGCATTTGGGGTCTAGCGGATTCATCTACAATACCCATTACGGCAGATTTTTCGTTATACGTACCCCACCAAGGCATGGTAAGTCCGGTACCATTGTTGAACAACTCTAAAAAACCTTGTGATTTATTGTTGTAAGTGGCATCATCCCATTTGCAAAAACGACCTCCGTTCATAGGAAAAATATAGGACGGACAGATGATCCCTTGCTTTTGAGGAATTACAGCAGCACCCTTATCTTCATCTGTCTTTAAGCTGAAAGCCCTAGCTGGATAACGTAAATCCGATAATTTAAAATTACTGGCATTATGTTCTTTAACTTCAACATCTAACAGAGCTTTTTTTGCGTCTAGCTTTAATTCTGTGACAATGGAAACCCCTGTAGCCACCGAGCCGTCTTCAAGAACAGGGTCAATAAATTTGAGAGAAACCGTATTATTTGAAGCTTTTGAAACTTCAATTTTTTTACTCTTGGAAATGTTCACCGTATGTTTTTTTCCTTTGGAATCGGTTATGGTCAATAGACCCGCGGCATTTTCCCACGGGTCCGATTTCCAAACGTGACCAGAAGTTTTTTCGGTAACAGAAAAGCATCCTGTTTCAGAATCAATACTCACATTCAACTTTTCATTTTCTAAAACAATAGGGTCTGATTTATAAGTATCCAAAGCGAGACCGTTAAATACGGTCAGCCCAATCATAAGTAAAAATATGAGGTTACGTTTAGCCATTTTTCTATTGTTTTTCATTTTCTAAGTATTGATTAAGTTGAAGGTTTTATTCTTTTATAAAATCTTTAATCTCATTTTTCATCTTTGCAAAGTGCTTTTCTAAATCGGTATAGTTCCCTTCACGAATCATTTTTTTGTCAAATAAAGAACTCGCCATACCGGCACCAACAGCTCCTGCTTCAAAAAATGATTTAATGTTATCTACGGAAACACCTCCTGTAGGCAATAATTTTATTTCGTTTAAAGGCGCCAGCACATCTTTTATGTATTGAATGCCCAATTGCGTTGCTGGAAATACTTTTACCGCAGATGCCCCCAAAGACCATGCTTTGTAAATTTCACTTGGAGTGTATGCACCAGGGAAAATTGGAATTTTATTGGCTACACAATGTTTTATTACCTCTTCATCAATAATAGGGGTTACAATAAATTGAGAACCAGCTTCTAAAGCTTTGGTCAAATCTTGAATGGTACATACCGTACCGGCACCTACATTTAGTTCAGGGTATTCTTTTGCTAAGGTTGCAATGGTTTGGGCAACCTCAGGAGAGTTCATAGTTATTTCTATAGTATAGAAACCACTTTTAATATAGGAAGGAATAAGTTGAAGTACTTCTTCTGTGTTTAAACCCCTTAGGATACCTACTATTGGGTTTTGGTTGTACTTATCCCATGAAAATATTTTATTCTGCATACGTGTGTAATATTTGTTGTTGTCCTGTTAATAATGCTTGTTCCAATACTTGCTCCTCAAAGCAAACAATCCGTTCTGCTGGTAAAAAAGATTCTAGTGCCAGTTTGTAAAGCGTGCTGTAAATACCACTAGCTGCAAGAAAGATAGTTCCATCTTTATGCTGTAAACTGGCCAGTTCGCCACCAATCATAAGACCGGACAAAAAGTAAAAGTTTTGTTCACCAGAAACTTGATTGATTAAAGTGTTTGCCCTAATTGAGAATAAAGATTGCATTTGTTGGTCCGCTAGTCCTTTTTTGACTCCTTTCAAGAAAATATCCTGAAAAGAAACATCCCAAGTAGCCGAAGTTAGCGAAGCCGATAAAATGGTATGCTTGCCAATGGTATCAAAAAGTTCACCGGTCATATACGTGGTGAAATCTTTAAAAACATTCGCTTCAAAAGTAATGTGTTTGCAATGTGTGCCCGGTAATAATAAAATGCCTTTTTCGTGTTTAGAAAGCGCTTTAGATAGACCAATGGCTTGAACTTCTTCACCCCGCATAACATCTGCATCCGTTTTGGCACCAGATACCAATAAAAGGTCTGGCATATCATCAAAAGGAATATACTTGCTTATTAAATCCTCGCCATTAAAAGCTAAGGGCATATTTGCATAATTTAACTCGTGCATGCCTATTGAAGACGAGAGCATTCCGGATGCTACTATGACATAGTCATTACTGATTGCGCCGTCTAGGTTTTTGATTTGATTTTTCAGGTATTCTGCAAAAAACTGGTCTTGAGAAATACTAGATTGTTCTTTAAATTCTTGAAAGCGTTTTTTAATGCCCATATCTGTCGTGTGTTCCGAGAGAATTTTGAGCGATTTCGTTTCTATTAAACGCAGCCGAAAATTGGTAGTACCCCAATCGCAGCTAATAAATTTTTCGGGTAATTTCATTGGTGTTATAAAGCTTTGGTTACTCTTTTTTTGGCAAGATAATCATCTAGCGCATAAGTAGAGCAATCCACTCCTATACCACTGTTTTTGACACCACCATGCGGTAAGTATATGTCATATTTTACCCCATTGAGTTGCACTTCGCCGAATTCTAGGGAGCTTGCAAAGAAATCAAGCGTTTCTTCATCCTTAGAAAATACGTAAGATGCTAGTCCGGCATCCGTATTATTGGCTAGTACAATAACCTCTTCTTTTGTTTTAAATGGAACAATGAGAGCTACAGGACCAAAGATCTCATGTTGAAGTATTTCAGCTTCATTTTTGTCGAAGGTAATAACCGTAGGTTCAAAATAATAACCAGGACTCTTTAAGGCATTTCCGCCAAATAGTAATTTACCGCCCTGTTTAACTGCTGTATCAACAATAGCTTGGACTTTTATAACCGATTGCTTGTTGGTCAATGGACCCATATCAGGTTTGTTTTCACGTCCAAACCCAAGTTTGGTCGCCTTAAACTTTTCTACCATGCCAGCGGCAAATTCTTCTATAAGCGATTCATGAACGAAAAAACGATTAGGAGCTACACAGATTTGTCCTGAGTTACCAACTTTAAGAGCTGTACCGATGTTTATGGCCAATTCTAAATCGGCATCTTTACAAACAATAAACGGGGCATTTCCGCCGCATTCCATGCTGTATCTTTTTATAGAGGTTTTTGCACTTTGTGCTATAAGCTTTTGCGCAGTTTCCGTAGAACCGATCATGGTAATCAGTCTTGGAATTTTACTTTCGCAAAGCGGAATACCAACATCATTTAAATCTCCACAGATAACGTTTATGACTCCTTTGGGAAAATTAATTTCAGCGCATAATTCTCCAATAATATAGGCCGATAAAGGTGAAAATTCTGAAGGTTTTAAAATGATACTTGAGCCAGCGGCTAGCGCAGGCCCTAGTTTAAAACCTAAGTTCAACAACGGAAAGTTATAGGCTAGAAAAGCAACCGCAACCCCCAAAGGTTGTGAAACAAAGTGATGTTCATGCGTACCTTCCTTATCCTCAATAGGAATGTCATTTCGCTTTAATATTTCTTCAGAGTAGTACTGTAACGAATTGGTAATACTGGTAAGGTCTTCTTCTGAGCCTTCCCAAGTTTTGCCCATTTCATGCATAATGCTTTCGCGTAGCAAGTCGCTATTCTCTATGATTTTATTTCTAAGCTTATCTATCCAATCTAGGCGCTCTTGTATGGGAAGTTTTGACCAAGTTTTAAAACCTGATTCTGCAGCTTTTAAAGCTCTTTGGGTATCTTCTAAACTAGCCCAAGCAATTGTGGCAGTGGGCTTTTCGTCCGCTGGGCAAATAACCTCAAAAGTTTTATTGTTTGAGGCTTCAACAAGTGCACCATCAATATATAATTTCTTATGACCGAATTTTAACTGCTCCATCTTTGTGTATTTCTTTATCTAAATAGTATTCTAATTTGTCCATGTCAACATCAACCCCCAAACCGGGTGTACGCGGAACCTCTAAATGTCCGTTTTCTAGTTTTACATTGTGAAGGGTAACCTCGTCGCGAAGGGCATTTTCTGTTCTGTCCAATTCCATTGTAGGCAGGTCGTTGTACATTCTGCCTGGATTCTTATCTAAGTTGGCCACCAAATGAATAGCGGCACTTATGGCAATCCAAGTTCCCCAAGTATGTGGTACTACATCTTTATTATAGGCTTGTGCTAGATTGGTGATTCGTTTAGCTTCGGTTAAACCTCCCGTAGCGCAAATGTCTGGTTGTGCTATATCTACACAATCATTATCAAAAAGACGTTTAAAACCAAATTTCAAATATTCGCATTCACCACCTGCAATAGGTATAGTTGTGTTTTCTCTTAGTCTGCGGTAACCATCATAATCCTCTGGTGATACCGGTTCTTCAAACCAAGAAATATCATATTTTTCAGCTTTTCGGGCCAGTTCTATGGCTTCTTTATAAGAATATGCATGGTTGGAATCTATCATCAATCGCATACTTGGACCAATGGCATTACGAATGGCAGCAATGTATTTTAAGTCTTGCTGAATACCCAGGCCAACTTTCATCTTAGTAGCTTTAAAGCCTTGGGCTTTGTAGAATAGAGCCTCTTCAACTAAAACCTCTTCAAGGTTTTCACAACGAGTAAAGTAAAGTCCGGTGGCGTAAGGTTCAATAATTGGATTTTTAATCCCGCCCAATAAAACAGACACAGGTTGATTTAACAACTTTCCTTTTATATCCCATAAAGCAACATCTATAGCACTTATAGCCGCTTGGAAAGCACCACTTCTAGCGTAATCCATAGAGCGCCTGTACATTTCTTGCCAAAGGATTTCATGTTCTAAAGCACTCTTTCCTAAAAGAAAAGGAGTAAAAAAGTCTATTCCGGATTTTATGACCGCTGCAGGTCCGTAGCCTTCTCCCCATCCGTAAGTGCCATCATCCAGTGTTATTTTTACGATACATATCTTACGGGTATCATATTGCCACTGCGAAAAATAGAAGGGTGTGTCTAGTTTATGTGTAATAACAAAAGGCTCTATCTTCTGAATTTTCATAATAAAAGTGCTTATAGTTTAATTAATGGTTGGCTTAATAATTGGCGTACCCTAAAATACAAATGGCAATGATGAGAACGGCTAGACCCGTAAGTAAAATTTTAAAAGGTTTGTTCGCATTTTTCCATTCCCCTTCTCTAAACCCCCAAATGTTGCTAATAATCAAAGCGAGCCCTAAAAGTATAGGCCATCCCACAACGGGGCCTAGATTGCCCATTAGTGCTGCGCCTTGACCATAAACACCTAGTGCTGCGAACCAAAAAATACCTGCTGCAATAGCCCATTTTAAAGCTTTGCCCTTGTTGGGGATAGAATAGGCGTTCCATGATTTGTTTTTGATAAAAAGGTAAAGTGCATAACCTCCGTTCATAACAAACGCCCCCAATAAAACAACCACCCAGGATGCTAAACTAGCATTTTGGGCACCTACACCATAATTGTTTACAGCAATTGCTGCAACTGGAGCCGCATTAGAAAAACCAACGTTTAAAAAGGCGGATAGTACACCTGAGGCTACGGCAATCAATACCCCTATTTTTATAGATTTAGTAGTTGTTGTGGAATTACTGTGTAATTTATCTCTTTGGACACCTGCTACCGCGGTAATTGCAACGCCCACAAGGAGTAAGGCAACACCTAACATTATGATTGGGAATGACGGTTGGTCAAACGCTCCTTCAATCTGAAAAAGAGGAATAATAGAACCAACTGATGCGGCAAGACCCATAACAATACCATAGGTGATAGAAATACCGGTTTTCTCTACACTAACACCAAAAAGAATACCACCAATACCCCAAAGGAAGCCGTAAAAGGCAGCTAAGAATAAAGTGCTACTATCAGCTTTAGAAATTATTTCAAAAAGGTTGGGCATGACAATTAATGCCCAGATAATTGGGAATAATATCATTGCCGTAAAGGCGTGGACCAGCCACCAAGCTTCCCATTTTAATGGTGCAATGTGTTTCATTCCTAAACCAAAAGTTCCCTGAAAGAAACTAGCGAATAGTATTAAAACGATAGCTAATAGATAGGTGTCCATATGTGTTGTTTTGTTTTCTTTGGAATTAATACTATTGAAGTGAGATGTGCTCAAATCCTCATGTGACACAAAGAAAATTGAATATGAAGCAGATGGATTCTCGGATTTTACCCTAGTATGACATTATTTTATCCTAGTTGAGGATAGGTTAGAGTTGTGTGAAATAATATAATGCCAGCACAAGAAGCCCTCCACTTAAAGCAACCACGCCCGACAATAAACTGAAAGATTTTAGCAAGCGTGAAACGGAAACCTCGTGTACTTCTTTAAATAACCAAAAGAAGCTACTGTTTACGTGGATAATCCCAAGAGAACCCGCACCAATTGCCGCAGCGGTAAATGTAGGGTGCAGGGTACCATTAGAAATTAACGGAGCAACAATAGAGGCCGAAGTGATAAGTGAAACCGTAATTGATCCTGTAACCGTAGTAAAAAGAAAACTCAATAAGAATGGAATAACTATACCCATAGCTGCAATATCACCTACATCGGAAAACATTGAACCTACTATTTCGGTGTCTTTAATTACCTGCCCGAAAGCACCACCTGTACCGGTAATGAGAATGACAATAGCTGATTTCTCTCCCGAAATTTTGAAAAATGTATTCAAACGGGTAGAAAAATCTTTTTTAGGGAGTAAAGGAAGTGCAAAAAGTAGGCCTATAAGAAGTGCCCATACAGGGTTTTTTATAAACGCGATAAATCCGTTTTCCGATGGGAAAATAGTGCCTATGGACATAAGGAATAGTGGTACTAATAAAGCGGCAAAAGGTAATACTCTTTTGAACCCGGTCAGCTCCTTTATTTTTGATGCCTCATCAATAGCTGTCTCGGGTAATTTAAGGTCCAAGTTTTTCTTGTTCAACTTTATCCACAACAAACCTCCGGCTATTGCTGCTATGGCCACCACAATATTAATGGGAATCATGTCTCCAATGTTAATCTCAAGAATGGCCGCTACGGCAAGTGGTCCTGGTGTTGGTGGAATCAATGCATGGGCAACCGTAAGACTTATAGCTAAAGAAAGTCCTAGAGTAAGAACTGAATGGCCTGATTTTTTTGAAAGGACGAATATGGTTGGTAATAAGGTCAAATAAGCAACATCCATAAAAACGGGTATGCCAATCAAAAAACCGATTACGGCCATGCTCAATGGAAGGTACTTGGTGCCAAATAAATTTATAATGGTATTTGCTATGACATCTGCGCCACCGGTTTGTGCAAGGATTTCACCCAATAAAGTGCCAAATAGAATGATAAGGCCAATCCATTTTAGGGTGTTGCCAAAACCGCTCAACAAACTTTCAGTAACCAGTTCTACGGAACTGCCTGTGGTTAACCCTAGAATCAATCCTGAAATAAGTAGAGCAGGAATTGGGTGTACTTTGAATACGGTTACCGCAACAATGAGCAAAACAATACAGAGGAGTAAAAATATAAGGCTGGTCACGCGGTTGTATTAAAGTTAGGATGGCTATCCAAACAAAAATAATTGAAATATACGCTCATGAAAATGCGTGCATTAACCATTGTAGGCACTATTGTAACCTTCCTAATATATTCTAGAGAAAACAAAATGGAGACAATTGTATTTAATTTGACTTATACCATCTCTTTCTTCTCATTATATTTCTGCATGTATTCGGTTGGGGTAATATTCATTAAAGCTTTAAACTGTCTGTTGAAATTAGTAAGCGTATTGAAGCCAGATTGGTAACAAACGGTGGAGATTTGCATTTCGCCTTCTATTAATAATTTACAGGCATTACGTAAGCGTATTTCGTTCAAGTATTGCGTAAAAGATTTTCGAGTTTTCTTTTTGAAGTACCTGCAGAACGCATTTGGAGTCATGTGCGCTATAGAGGCAATTTGTTCCAGTTCTATTTTCTTTTCGAAATTTTCCGTCAAGAAATTTATGATTTTACGCATTCTGTCCTTTTCATTGCTGTTATAAGTATTGGCAATTACTTCGGAGCATAAAGACTCGTAATTTTCACTCATAGATAAGGTATCCAAAATCTTCAAAAGCCCTACAATACTAGATAACCCTTGGTCACCAACAAGTCCAGAGATAAGATTATGAACCATATATGTGGCAGATTCGGAGAATTTCACTCCTCTGTCCGCGCGTTGCATAAGACCTTTTAAACGTTTTGATTCCGTTAAGTCAAGAAATTCGCTTCCTAAAAAATTGGGTTCGAATTTTATGACAATCAGGTTAACAGCTTCAGCTTCCTGCTGGTCGTTATAATACTCTTTATGATTTTTGAACAGATGTGGAATGTTGCTGCCAATAAGGTATAATTCACCGGGGGCAAAACTTCCAATGGAATTGCCTACATAGCGCGTTCCGCTACTTTTAATAAAGTAGATTAACTCTAGTTCTTTATGAAAATGCCAGTTCTGCTCTATACAAGGTAATCGGTCTTGTCGTGCTAAAAAGGAATTTTCAGGTCGTTTTTCAGTTTGTTTGTATGTCAGCTTCATAGTCTCTTGCTTATTTTGATTTCTTCAATTCAGAAAGCCAAATAAAGGATTTCATAATTTGAATATTCTCTTTTTTGTTAGAGAGGTATTCTTATAAAGATATAAAATTACCTGAATTAATAGCAATTATTAATTTTAGGGATAGAATAGTGTGAATCTTATTTTTTGCTTTTGACACCCAATATTGGTGCAAAGCAATAACGGATAGGCTAAATAGAGCTTTGTTCTGGGCGAAGTTATCAAAAGAATGTTTTGATTTCGGTAACCTATGTAAAACAGAGAATACTATTTAAACGCTTCTTGTTTTAAAGGTTTTTTACTTAGTTGGATGGCATTCAGCTAAATAGTTTATTTTTTTTGTTTTTCAGACTGAATTGTACAGTACACTACAGGATAGTAAACAAAAAATGCTTCATTAGTTTTAGACACACAAAACCATATATAGCTGTATAAAAGTCTGCGATATATAGTGTTAAAACCAACTTTGATTAAGTATTATATTGGGATTTTCTCAATTGTATTTCTAAAAAACTAAAAAGAAAGATATGACCATGAAAACACTGAAAGTTGACAAATTGTTACTTTGCGTCTGTATTTTAGTTTTTGCAATTTCTTGTACTTCGGACAAAAAGAACGAAAGTGAAACTGTTGAGTCCGATAACCCGAAAATAGCAAAGCTAAAATTACAATCAGGTTTCGGTGCGGAACATTTATATAGTCCCGGAGATAATAACATGGGGTCTTGGGTAGCTATGACTTTTGATGATAAGGGAAGGTTAATTACCTCTGATCAGTATGGTGCTTTATATAGAATGGAAGTTGCACCTATAGGATCGGAGAATCTTACGCCAGAAATAGAAAAACTTAAAATACAGACGGGTACGCAGGTAGCCGATTCAATCATACAAATGGGCTATGCCCAAGGTTTGTTGTATGCTTTTAATAGCCTTTATGTTATGGTAAATCATAGAGGTAGTGATGAATTTGAAAAGAGTAGCGGTCTTTATCGTTTACAGGATACGGATAATGATGATCAATACGATAAAATAACACTTCTAAAAGCTTTAGAGGGGGCCGGAGAGCATGGTCCCCACAGTATTGTTCTTTCTCCTGATGGAGAATCACTTTATGTAATAGCGGGTAACCATACAGATTTACCGGAGATGGAAGGATATCGTCTTCCTAATAACTGGAAGGATGACAATTTGTTCCCTCAAATAAAAGACCCACGTGGCCATGCCAATGATCGTGGTGCACCAGGTGGTTGGGTAGCCAACCTCGACCCAGAAGGAAAGCAATGGGAACTTGTGGCTTCGGGCTTTAGAAATCCGTTTGATTTGGCGTTCAATGAGTTGGGAGATATGTTTGTTTATGACTCGGATATGGAATGGGATTTGGGTATGCCTTGGTATCGTCCAACGCGAATTTGTCATGTTACAAGTGGGTCGGAGTTTGGATGGAGAACCGGTAATGGAAAATGGTCAGCGGCTTATCCGGATAATGTACCTCCTGTAATTAATATAGGGCAGGGGTCGCCTACTAATGTAGTGCATGGTAAAGGAGCTAAATTTCCTAAAAAATATCAGCATAGCGTATTTGCTTTTGATTGGAGTTTCGGAATTATTTATGCTATTGAAATGAAAGCTAACGGTTCTTCTTATGTGGGTGAAAAAGAAGAGTTTCTATCGGGAATTCCGCTTCCATTAACAGATGGAGTTATTGGTCCTGACGGAGCTATGTACTTTATGACCGGTGGACGTAGATTAGAGTCGGATTTGTATCGCGTATACTATAACAATCAAGATGAACTAACGGAGGTTGTTGCAGATTTAGAGCAAACAAAAGAAAACACGATTCGTAAAAAATTAGAGACCTATCATGGTGCTCCCCAAGATGGAGCAATAGAATTTGCTTGGCCCTATTTAAATAGTAAAGACCGGTTTATTCAATATGCTGCCCGTATTGCTGTGGAACATCAACCAGTAAGCACTTGGCAAGAAAAGGTTTATTCGGAAACCGATGCGGTAAGAAAAATTCATGCTGCCGTAGCTTTGGCAAGACAGGGCGATAAAAGTCAGCAGAGCCGATTAATAAATTCCTTAGTTAATATTGATTACGTTAGTCTCTCTGAGCAGAACCAAGTAGACCTAGTTCGTGCTATGGAGCTTACCTTATCACGTTTTGGAAAACCGAATACTGATGTTAAAAGAAAAGTCAGCTCGTATTTGTCAGCTCATTACCCAGCGGATACAGACGTGTTAAATCAATTACTGAGTAAGACATTGGTTTTTGTAGATGATTCTTCCGTTATATCAAAAACACTTGCCTTGTTGGAGTCTGAAGAGGGGGAAAATGCCTCTGTTATGGCAAATACGGCTACGGAGGCATCAGATTTAATTCTTAGAAATCCGCAGTATGGAATGGACATTGCCGAAACATTAAAGAATATGCCTTTAGCGCAGCACACCTATTACGGCTTGGTATTACAAGATGCTACAACAGGGTGGACACCTAAATTAAGGGAGAGGTATTTCAAGTGGTTTTATAAAGCTTTTTCATTTAAAGCAGGACGTAGCTATATAGGTTTTATAGATAAAGCTAGAAAAAAGGCATTGACCCATGTGGCTGCAAATAAAATGGAATTTTACAATCAAATGTCTGGAGATTCCTTACTTAGTAAATCAGGGAATGAATTAGCTTCAAGTGCTATTCAGCCTAAAGGTCCAGGGAAGAAATGGGAAGAGAAAGACATTGCTCCGTTATTAGCCGATGGTTTGGATAATAGAAATTTTGAAACCGGTAGAAATATGTTTTTGGCTACCAATTGTATTACGTGTCACAGTATGCGTGGCGAAGGTCAAAACATTGGCCCGGAATTATCCCAAGTTGGTACGCGATTCTCCCCAGAAGATATTCTTAGGGCAATTATTGATCCAAGTGATGTAATTTCAGACCAATACAACACAACCGTTTTTTCTTTAAAAGATGGAAACTCTATAGTAGGTAGATTGATCAGTGAAGAAGGAGCTAATTATAAGGTTTCTCAGAACCCGTATGCACCGGACATTCTAAGAACCATTCCTAAGGAAGATGTAACGGGAATGAAGATGTCCTCAGTTTCCTTGATGCCACCGGGTAGTATTAATCGTTTGAGTGATGATGAGGTTAAAGATTTGTTGGCGTACCTTATTTCTGGTGGAGATGCCGAGAATGAGATGTTTAGCAAAGAATAATAAAGTTAGAAGGTCAAAATAGAATAAAATTATTAATGTCCACAGAAAGTTTTATACGTAACGGGAAAGACAAAATTGGCAATACGGCTCAGGTAGGCGGTATTGAGACTTCTGTTTTGGATAACGGTTTGGGTCGAGGAACACGGATTGCATGGATCAACACAGGAACCGGGCTCAGGTATAAGGTTGTTATTGACCGCGGGATGGACATTGCAGATGCCTTCTATAAAGAATATAGTTTGGCTTGGCTAAGTCAGACAGGAGTTGTTTCTCCCGAGCGATTTTCTGATCAGGGAATGGGTTGGATACGGAATTTTGGCGGTGGACTTTTAACTACCTGCGGACTTTCTCACGTAGGTGGGCCGGAGGAAGACGAGCATGGTACAAGGGGCCTTCATGGTCTTATTAGCAATACGCCTGCAGAAATAGTCTCCATTGTTCAGCCAGACCCAGCTGCGGGAAAAATGGAAATGAGTATAACCGGTATTATTAGGGAAACTCAGGTTTTTGGACCTGTATTGGAATTGAAACGAACTATTTCCGGTAAATTAGGTGAGGCTAAGATTCATGTTCATGATGAGGTAGTTAACCGAGGAAATGAAAGGGCACCGCACATGCTTCTGTATCATGTAAATTTTGGTTGGCCTTTGATAGATGAAGGCACTGATTTATTTTGGAAGGGAAATTTGGAATCCCCGACACCGGATTCTGAGCGAAAAATTTTTAAAGACGAAGTCAATTTTAGGAAATGTCCACAGCCTGTGGATGCGCATTCTGGAACGGGTGAAGATGTAGCATTTATTGATGCAGAAGAGGATACGGAGGGTAATTGTAACTGCGGAATCTATAACGAAAAATTGAATTTGGCCGTAGCACTTCGCTTTCCAAAAAAACAATTACCCTGGTTGATCAATTGGCAGCATTGGGGTAAAAATGAATACGTGACAGCCCTAGAGCCAGCAACAAATCCACCGATAGGGCAAAAAAATGCAAGAGAAGCAGGCTCTCTTATTTTATTGGAGCCAAATGAAGGTAGAAGTTATTTGTTAGAATTAGAAGTACTGTCACCAGAAAAAATAGAATCATTTATAACATCTTTTTTATAAAATAAATATTGAGTAATATGGCAAATTCATCAGCTAAAAAAGCATTGGAGCAGGGTCAAGGAATTTTACGTTTGGCGCCAACATGGGTACCGCGTTCTTTTTGTGTTCCGGGTAGAAGAATAAAATTACACCCGGACGATTATTACGTTTTGGGAGGAGAGCGTGGAGGTATAGATGAACGTTGGTTTTCATCAACGACTCCCGCTGAAAATGGTCCTTTAACGGGCAAAAATGAAGGTTTAAGTCCAGTTGTTCTAGAGGAAGATGGCAAAGAGGTGCAGATTCTTTTAAAAGATGTTATTGATGAATTAAAAGGAGAAATTATTGGTGACCGTCTTTGGGACGAGTATCAAAGTTGGCCCATGTACTCTAAGTTTTTTGATAACATGGGGCCGTTACCACATCACATTCACCATAATGACGAGCATGCAGCTAAAATTGGTCAAAAAGGAAAACCGGAAGCGTATTATTTTCCACCTCAAGTAAACAACCACGGAGGCGATTTTCCATATACTTTCTTTGGAATAACTCCGGGTACAACTAAAGAAGAGATAAAAGAGTGCCTAAAGAATTTTACAAAGGGCGATAATAAGATTACTAACTTTTCATCGGCTTTTAGATTGGAACCGGGAACTGGATGGGATGTACCACCAGGAATGCTTCATGCTCCAGGTAGTATGTGTACCTATGAACCTCAAAAAGCATCTGATGTATTTGCCATGTACCAATCTTTGGTAAACGAAGCCATTATTCCAGAGGAACTATTATGGAACGGAACTCCAGAAGATAGAATGGGCGATTTTGATCAACTAATGGAAGTGATAGACTGGGAGTTGAATACAGACCCAAATATGTTGGAAACTCGCTTCATGAGACCTATTCCGGTAAAACCTTTAGAGGAAATGGAAGCAGAAGGTTATGTTGATAAGTGGATTTGTTACCGTTCCGATGCTTTTAGTGCTAAAGAATTGACCGTACTGCCAGGGCAAACAGTTACTATAAAAGATAGTGCCTGTTACGGAATGATTATGATGCAAGGTCACGGTAAAATGGGTGTTTGGGATATTGAAACACCATCACTTATTAGATATGGACAATTAACACATGATGAATATTTTGTGACGGAGAAAGCTGCAAAAGAAGGTGTTACTATTGTAAATCATAGTAAAACAGATCCTATTGTAATGTTAAAACACTTTGGACCTAAAAATCCTGACCTTAAATTATAAATAAACCGTATTTTAGAGCAAGTGTATTTTTTACGTTTAAAGAATATGCTAAATTGAAAAAGTAGATACGTTTAATTTAAAAGAACAGAAGTATGAAAGACAACACTTTTCCAAAACTCCACAATGCCTCATGGCCTGGTATTGTTGGTAAAGGACCAGATTCAGAGCCGCCTATTTCATTTGATCAAATGCTTGATATGACTGCAAATGCAGAAGTGAACGGTATTAAGTTTGACGGTATAGATATTGGGCTATTTGATCCACATGTTGATATTCATAGTTCTGATGATGACATAAAAAGATTGGCGGATAAAGTTGCTGGTCGAGATTTGAATATTGGCACTTTGGTCGCACCTATTTGGGGCGGGCCTACTTTAGGCTCTGAGGAGGACCGTAAAACATTTGTGGACATGGTGCAACGCGCGTGTCATTTTGGTAAAATTTTCCGTGAGCACGGTGTTAGGCAATATGGTGTTATTAGGATTGATTCAGCCTCAAGTCCGGAAGACTGGGCAAAGGATCCGGTAAACAATACCAAGTTGATTGCTGAAACGTTTCGTGAAGCATGTGATGTAGCTGCAGATTATGATGAGAAATTAGCTGCGGAAGGAGAGATTTGCTGGGCGGGAATGCATAGCTGGAAGGCTATGGTAGAAACTTTGGAAGCTGTAGATAGACCCAATATTGGTTTTCAGGCAGATATGTCCCACACCTTATTGTATTTATTAGGCTATAACGCTCCTGAGCATAGAATTTTACCTGAAAATTTTGATTGGTCGGACAGAAAAACATTGGAAGCGGGTCTTAAAACCGTTACAGATGCTTTAAGACCGTGGACCATAGATTTTCACGTAGCTCAAAATGATGGAACTGTACATGGTACTGGTTCACATGATAAGACAGGGCGTCACTGTTTGGCTACAGATCCAAACGGTAAATTAGATGTTGCCAAAGATGCCGGCTTCTGGTTAAGAGACGGAAATGGAGAATTGACAAAAGCGGTTAAACATATTTGTTGGGATGGTTGCATGTTTGATAATGATGTGATGCTGAAACAACAGACTTGGAACGATATTTTGGCAACCCTTATAAAGGTTCGCGAATTACATGGATGGAGTTAACTAACTAATGAAAAGAAATATACTATGTCATTTGTTACAGTTAACGGAGTTCAGTTATATTATGAAATAAGAGGAGAAGGCAAACCCTTACTTTTAATAATGGGTATTACAGCTGCATCGGCAGTTTGGGAAAAGCACGTGTCTCATTGGGAAAAGGAATACCAATGTATTCTTTTTGATAACCGTGGGGTAGGATTGTCAGATAAGCCGGAAGGCCCTTATACAACGGCTCAAATGGCCGATGATAGTGCGGCACTTTTAGATGCGTTAAGCATACCCAATGCAGCGGTCGTGGGGGTTTCCATGGGTGGTGCAATAGCCTTGCAAATGTCTATTAGGCATCCTGAAAAGGTCGCGGCTATGGTAGCTATGTGCCCTTGGGCGAGTTGTGATAGAAAGGGTGAAGCTATATTTAGGCACATTACACATATAAAGGCACATTTAAGGCCGGAGCAGTTTGCGAATTTTATGCAGTTGCTCATTTTTGACAAGCCTACTTTTGATGATGATGCCGAATTTGAAGGATTGCTAAGTGGCCAGAAAGGAGCTGCTTTAGAAGCTATTCAACAACCCTTACATGGATTGGAAGCTCAGGCAGAAGCCTGTATCAGCCACAACGTGGTAGCTCAATTATCTCAAATCAAATCGCCTACGCTTGTAATAGGAGGTAAGCAAGACATGTTCGTACCGGAATGGATGGTACAAGAGGTATCTGATGGGATTCCAAATAGCGAGCTTCACTTGTATGATAATGCAGGTCACGCTTTCCATTGGGAAAAATTGGACGATTTTAATCCAAGAGTGTTGAACTGGTTAAAAGCTAACTATTAAGTCAGGTTATTTCCGAAACGTTTTTGGGTAATCCCTGTCGTTTTGGTGTAAATGACTATCCAATCCTAACAAAAAAATAATATAACGATGTCAAAAATAAAAATTGGTTGCGAGACCTATACTTGGGCAATGTCCGGGGAAAAATATAAAAATAAATTAGACCATATAATTGAGGTAACCTCTAAAGCAGGATTTAAAGGTATTGAGCCTGATACTGGTTTTATGAACGGATTTACAGATCCTAAGGTATTTAAGGCAACCTTGGACAAAAATAATTTAGAACTATCCGTTCTGTGTCACGTAGAAGACTGGAGAAATCCAAAGGAAACCGATGCGGAAAAAAGAAATGCCGATCAATGGATCGAGTTCATGAAGCATTTTCCGGAAGCCATATTGTTACTGGTACAAATGCCAGGGCAAGATCGTGAGCATTTAAAGGAGCGGCAACAGAATCTATTGACCTGTGTAAATGAAATTGCCACTAGGGCGGCCGGGGAAGGTGTGATATGCTCGTATCACCCTAATTCTCCAATGGGCTCCATATACAGAACAGAGGAGGATTATAAAATTCTTTTGAACGGTCTGGATAGTAATGTGATTAAATACACACCAGATGTTGGGCACATGGCCAAAGGTGGTATGGATCCTTTACCTATTATAAAACAGTATCGTGAACTGGTAAACTGTGTCCATTATAAGGATATGTATGACAACGGTAAATGGGCTGCAATGGGTGATGGTATAATTGACTTTAAGGGAATAACATCGTATTTAAAGGAAACCGACTTTAAGGGATGGATTATTGTAGAGGACGAATGTGATGCTGCAATAACAGATCCAGATGGGGTTACTTTAAAAGATGGTATTTACATAGAAGAGGTCTTAAGGCCTTTGATATAAACGAATATGAACATTTTTTAAACTTAAAATAATAGTACAATGGCACAAAAGAAAGAACTCCGTATAGGATTGATAGGAACTGGTTTAATGGCGAGGACGCACACAAATGGCTACAAGCGTAGTGGTGATTTTTTTCCTGAACTTGAATATCGACCGGTTTTAAAAACGGTGTGTGCCAGGACAGAGGAAAAGGTGAAAGCTTTTGCTGAGCAATGGGGTTTTGAATCCTATGAAACGGATTGGAAAGCGGTTATTGCCAGAGATGATATTGATGCCGTTGATATCTGTACTCCTAATGATATGCATGCTGATATTGCAATTGCTGCTGCAGAAGCAGGTAAAATGGTACTTTGTGAAAAACCTTTGGCCCGTACTATAGCTGAAGCTCAACCTATGGTAGATGCTATTAAAAAAGCAGGTGTAGCAAACACGGTTTTTTATAATTACCGTCGTATACCGGCAGTAACCTTGATCAAGCAAATTGTAGATTCGGGTAAGTTGGGCAAGATATTCCATTACAGGGCTAACTTTTTACAGGATTGGACTATTAACCCGGAATTACCACAAGGGGGTGAGGCTTTATGGCGTTTAGATGCTGAGGCTGCAGGTTCTGGGGTAACGGGTGACCTATTGGCGCATTGTATAGATAGTGCTATGTGGTTAAATGGACCAATAAAGGATGTATCAGCCGTAACGGAGACATTCATTAAGGAACGTGTACACCAAGGAACCGGGGAAGTTCAAAAAGTGACTATAGATGATGCATGTATTTTTCATTGTCATTTTGAGAACGGAGCTTTAGGTTTGTTTGAGGCAACTCGTTATGCACGTGGTCACAAGGCTTTGAATACTCTAGAGATAAATGGGGAACACGCTTCGCTACGATGGGATCTACATGATATGAACTATCTTGAAATGTATGACCATGCAGATGATGCCATAGTAAGAGGATGGAAAAGAATCTTGATTACAGACAGCGATCAACCTTATATGGATAAATGGTGGATACCAGGTACATCTATCGGTTACGAGCACTCATTCGTTCACCAAGTAGCCGATTTTCTAAAGAGCTTGGAAACAGGTGAGCCTTGTGAGCCTAGTTTTGAGAATGCTTTAATGACACAAAAGGTTTGCGAAGCAGTAATTAACTCGGCCAATTCTAAAAGCTGGAAGGATACTGGATTAGTTTAGAAACGTAAGTTTACATTCCTTATCAAAATAAAATCCCGCTAAACTTAAATGGTTAGCGGGATTTTTATGTTAATAGGCTTTGAGCAATTATGCTGAACGATACCAGCTATACATTTTCTCAATACCTTCTTTAAGGTCAATACTATGTTTCCAGCCCAGGCCATGAAGTTTAGAGACATCCGTCAACTTCTTCATTGTACCGTCTGGTTTATCGGCATTAAAGTTTAAAGAACCTTTAAAATCAACCATGTCTTTGATTGATTCGGCCAATTCGCGAATTGAAAGATCTTTACCTGTACCTATATTGATATGGGTATTACGAATCTCTTTTTCACCGGCTGCATAGGTATCTTTGAAATCTCTACTTTTCATAATGAAAATGCACGCATCGGCCATGTCTTCTGACCAAAGAAATTCACGCATAGGCTTCCCGCTGCCCCAGATTTCCACACTAATTTTGTCACCGGTCTTTTTAATACCGTATTTCTCAAGAATAGCATAGATATCGGATTCACTAGCATTACCGTCCACACCTTCGATTGGGCGTTCGTTCAAATCTTTTCTAACGTTGTCCCAATCTTGAGCTTCTAATGCTCTACCTAAATGCATCTTTCTAATTAGAGCTGGCAATACATGCGACTTCTCTAAATCGAAATTATCATTAGGACCATAAAGGTTGGTAGGCATTACGGAAATAAAGTTTGTCCCGTATTGTAAATTGTAGCTTTCGCACAATTTAATTCCTGCAATCTTCGCAATGGCGTATGGTTCGTTGGTGTACTCCAAAGTGTCCGTAAGAAGGTAGTCTTCTTTCATTGGTTGTGGACACTCTTTTGGGTAGATACATGTACTGCCTAAAAACAGAAGCTTTTTTACATTGTTCACATAGCTGTGGTGAACAACGTTATTCTGAATCATAAGGTTGGCGTAAATGAAATCTGCCCTGTAGGTGTTGTTGGCAACGATGCCGCCCACTTTGGCCGCAGCAAGAAAAACATATTCCGGTTTTTCTTCGGCAAAAAATGTAGCGACGGCGTTAGCGTCGGTCAAATCAAGTTCAGCATGGGTTTTCAAAACAAAATTTGAATAACCGTCTGCTTTCAACTTTTTAAGAATGGCGCTACCAACAAGACCTCTATGTCCTGCAATATAAATTTTTGCGTCCTTGTTCATGCTATTCGAAATAGTTCATGATTCTATAGCCACCATCTTTAAGGTAGGTGTCTTTCTTCATCAATTTTAAATCGCTTTGCATCATATCTTCAACCAAGTCTTTCAAATCGTATTTAGGAGTCCATCCTAATTTGTTATTTGCCTTACTTGGGTCACCAATAAGTAAATCCACTTCAGTTGGTCTAAAGTACCTTGGGTCTACAGCAACGATTTCTTTTCCTATTTCAACTTGGTAATCAGGGTTGCTACAAGAAACGATGGTTCCTTTTTCATCAACACCTTCACCTTTAAATTCTACCTCAATTCCTGCTTGTGCAAAACTCATTTTTACAAAATCACGAACGGTTGTGGTCTTACCAGTGGCAATAACCCAATCCTCAGCCTCATCGGCCTGAAGAATCATCCACATCATTCTTACGTAATCTTTTGCATGGCCCCAGTCTCTTTTGGCATCAAGGTTACCCAAGTAAACTTTATCCTGAAGACCTAATGCAATTCTAGAAGCAGCTCTTGTGATTTTACGAGTAACAAAAGTTTCCCCACGAATAGGAGATTCATGGTTAAAAAGAATACCATTACAAGCGTACATTCCGTATGCTTCACGGTAATTTACTGTAATCCAGTATGCGTACATTTTTGCAACGGCATATGGGCTACGTGGGTAGAACGGAGTAGTTTCCGATTGTGGTACTTCCTGCACCTTTCCGTATAGCTCAGAAGTTGAAGCTTGGTATATTCTTGTTTTTTTCTCCAAACCTAAAAGACGTACGGCATCTAGAATACGTAAAGTACCTATACCATCTGCATTGGCTGTATATTCAGGAGTTTCAAAAGAAACGGCAACGTGGCTCATTGCGGCCAAGTTGTATATTTCATCTGGTTGAATCTCTTGTATAAGACGAATAAGGTTTGTACTATCAGTCATATCACCGTAATGCAAGTGAAGGTTTCTGCCTTCAACATGCGGGTCTTGGTATAAATGGTCAATTCTATCAGTATTAAAAAGAGAAGACCTTCTTTTTAGTCCGTGAACTTGATATCCTTTTTTTAATAAAAATTCTGCCAAGTATGCTCCATCTTGACCTGTTATTCCTGTAATCAAACATTTTTTCATAATGCTGAGTTCTAATGGTTTTTATTTATAGCCGCAAAGATGTAGAATTATATCTTTACATAAGTAACATTAGCTTCAAAATTATCTAAAAATAAGGATATTAAGGTAGCGGGGGGCATACTTTGAGAAAGCCACATTCTGACCTTGATTTTATGGCAAAAATTGTAATTGAGGTAGTTTTTTACTAGAAATAAGGAATTTTTTATCCTTAAAACATCTCCGGAAGTGGATGTTCCCAACCTTCTCTGTAACTCCGTTGAAGAAGTTTGGTGGCTTCCGGGTCATTCACTACAATTAATTGTTTTTGGTCATAGACCAATGGTCTATTGAGTTCCATAGCCATATTGGCCAGGATACAGCTGGCAGTAGAAATATGGGCTTCTTGAATATTGGCTATGGGCTGTGTTTTGTTTTCAATAGCCGCTAAGAAATCTAGCATATGCGCTCTTGTAGCAGGTGCTGCATGCAATTCAATATCTTTTTCGGTAAGGTCTTCAGGGTATTTTTCTCTTTCGTAAATAACATCGCCATGTATTTTTTTACCATCGCCATGTGGTACAAAATCATATTTCTTGACATCGCCAGAAAGGGTTCCGTTTTCTCCGTACAACTTAAATGACCAAGGGTATTCCGGGTCCGCAGGAGTTCCCCAAGATCTATGGTTCCAAATACAATCAAGCTCATCAAATTCAAAAACTGCGGTCTGCGTATCTGCAATGTTGGACTTCCCATCTTTTTGTACGTAAATGCCACCGGTAGCACTTATTTTTTTGGGCCATCCTAAATCTAGCATCCATCGTACGGTATCTAGCATATGAACGCACATATCGCCTGTAATACCATTACCGTATTCCATAAAAGTTCGCCACCAACGTCTGTGAGGTAAGCCGTCAAATGGCCTAAGGGGGGCAGGTCCTGTCCACATATTATAATCGAAAAAGTCGGGAACGGGTACAACAGGCGGATTACCATTGGCTCGCATATGGTAGTAACAACAAATTTCTACATGAGATATTTTACCCAGTAATCCAGCATCTACAATATTTTTTTTAGCCTCTACCAAATGGGGTGTGCTCTTTCTTTGCGTACCCACCTGCACAACTTTTCCGTATCTGTTTGCTGCGGCAACAAGGGCTTCCCCTTCCATTACATCTACACTTATGGGTTTCTGAAGATAGAGGTGAGCTCCGGATTTTAAGACATCTATACCCTGCAGAGCATGCCAATGGTCTGGACTTCCCACAAGAACAATATCTAAATCCTTCTCTGCTAGCATTTTTTTATAGTCGGCGTATAGACGGGGAGTCTTTTTGGATTTTTGCCTTAAAGCGAATAATTTTCCAGCTTCCTCCAACATATGTTGATCTACATCGCATAGAGAAACTACTTCAACATTAGCTACTTGCATAAGTCTAAAGAGGTCGCTTTTGCCATACCAACCCGTGCCAATAAGCCCCACCCTTAGTGGGGTTTCTCTATTTGAAAAATCTAAACCGTACGCTCCAAAAGTGGATAGCGCCATTAGGCTAGATGTACCTTTAATAAAATTTCTTCTGCTTATAGAACTGTTTTTTGAATGCATTGGTCTTTTGTTGGGTTCGCTTTCTAAAGATATTTAATTCATTACAATTAGCACTATAGTATTGGGGTACTTTAATAATTTGGTATATTTAAATTTTGATCAAACTAATATCTATTTATATGAAACCTAAATTCTTTATTGTCGCTTTTTTACTAGTACTTGCTTATCAACCTGCATGGGCTAAAGTTGAACTTCCCAATATATTTTCAGATAATATGGTGATACAGAGAAACGAAAAAGTTTCGCTCTGGGGATGGGCTAATACCGGTGAAGAAGTTACGGTTCTTACCAGTTGGGACAATAAAGAATACAAAATTAAAACAAGCATAGAAGCAAAATGGAGCATTGAAGTAGATACACCCGAAGCAGGTGGACCTTATGAAATTAGCTTTAAGGGCAATGAAAATGAGATAGTACTGAAAAATGTAATGATTGGTGAAGTTTGGTTGGCTTCCGGACAGTCCAATATGGAATGGAGCGCAACAACTAATAAGGGTATTGATAATGCCGAAGAGGAAATAAAAAATGCCAACTATCCCAATATTCGTTTTTTTACGATAGATAGAAGAACCTCTGAGTATCCTCAGGAAAATATACCTGGAGCTTGGGAGGTTTGTACGCCCGAAACAATGAAAAGTTTTAGTGCTGTAGCCTACTTTTTTGCTAGGAGGTTGCAGGGTGAACTCAATGTTCCAATTGGTCTAATAGATAACGCTTGGGGCGGATCCCCAGCTGAGGTTTGGACACCTAAATCTGTTTTTGATGAGAATGATGATTTAAGAGTTTCTGCAGAAAAAGTAGAAGAGACGCCTTGGAGTCCTGTTTCTCCATCACAATTATATAACGGAATGGTGCATGCTATAACACCGTTTAAGATTGCGGGAACTATCTGGTACCAAGGCGAGTCTAATAGGGGTAGATTTGATGTTTACGGTAAACTTTTTTCCGAAATGGTAGATTCTTGGCGAGAGGCATGGGGTGCTGATTTTCCGTTTTATTATGTGCAAATTGCACCTTTTAATTATAAAGAGTCAGAGCAAGGAGTTTTGATTAGGGATGTGCAAAGGCGTGTACTGAAAACCATACCAAACTCAGGTATGGTAGTCGTAAGTGACATAGCTACAATAGATGATATTCACCCTACCAATAAACAAGATGTAGGTTTGCGTCTTGCCAATTTAGCATTAAAGGAAACTTATAATAGTTACGATGGTGAAGTTTACGGACCCCTTTTCAAAGAAGTTCATCCACAAGGAAAAAAGATTGAGGTAGTTTTTGACCATTCAGCCGGACTTATGTCTAAAGGAAAAAAAATAACCCATTTTGAAGTTGCTGGCGCTGATGGAACATACCATCCAGCGAAAGCGATAATTAAAAATGATAAGGTTATTTTGTCTTCAAAAGAAGTTAAGGAGCCTTTAAATGTGCGTTTTGCATGGGATAATATTGCCGAGCCTAATCTCTTTAATGCGGCCGGTTTACCTGCTTCTGCTTTTATAAGTGAGTAATTGATAAGTAGCTGATTTTTAATTTCAACACACGCTATTCACAGAATTTCGTGGGATAAGAAGAGTACTATGACCCTAAGATTTTCCAGATTTTTGACCGGCTCTATCATGCTGGCTATATTTTTTATTGTTTCGTGCAAAGAGAAAAAAACCGAGCAAGAAGTGAAAACCCATAAATATACAAATGCCCTTGCAGAGGAAACAAGTCCCTATTTGCTACAGCACGCGCATAATCCTGTCAATTGGAGAGCTTGGAGCCAAGAAGCATTGGATGATGCTAAGAAGGAGAATAAATTGGTCTTGGTAAGTATTGGTTATTCTTCTTGTCATTGGTGTCATGTTATGGAAAATGAAACTTTTGAGGATGAGGAGGTAGCGAAAATCATGAACGAAAATTTCATCAATATTAAAGTAGACCGTGAAGAACGCCCAGATGTTGATCAAGTGTATATGACTGCATTGCAATTGATTTCAGGAAATGGAGGGTGGCCTTTAAATGTAATTACATTACCTAATGGAAAACCGCTCTATGGTGGAACATACCACACCAAAGATCAGTGGTCAAAAGTACTGACCAAAATAAGCGAGTTATATAAAAATGACCCCAAAAAGGCGGAAGAGTATTCAGATATGGTGGCGGCTGGTATTGCTGAAGCTAATCTCATAGAACCCGCAAAAGGATTTGAATCCATAACCAAAGAGGCTGTAAAAACCAGTGTTACAAATTGGAACCAGAATTGGGATTTGGAAGAGGGTGGAGAAAAGGGCGTTCAGAAGTTTATGATTCCCACTAATCTAGACTTTTTGCTTAGTTATGGCAATTTGGTAAATGACGAAAAAGCAAAAAAACATGTTAGGAATACGCTAGATAAGATGGCTTTAGGCGGTATTTATGACCAGATAGGTGGTGGTTTTTACAGATATAGCACAGATGCTTTTTGGAAGGTTCCACATTTTGAGAAAATGCTTTATGACAACGCGCAACTTTTAAGTTTATATTCAAAAGCATATACCATATTTAAAGACGATGCCTATAAGAATGTGGTGTGGGAAACAGTAGATTTTCTTGATCGCGAAATGAAAGATGAAAATGGTGGGTATCATGCGGCATTGGATGCGGATAGCGAAGGAGAGGAAGGTAAATTCTATGTTTGGAAGGAAGAAGAGTTAAAGTCGGTTTTAGGAAATGATTTCGAACTTTTTTCGGAATATTACACTATAGAAAAAGGCGCTATTTGGGAACATGAAAACTATGTTTTACATAGAAAGGTAGACGATGCTACGTTCGTAAAAGAGCACGATATAGAGCAGAGTAAGCTTAATTTTATAAAATCCGAATGGAATAAAAAATTATTGGAGGCAAGGACTAAAAGAGTACGCCCACGGAGTGATGATAAGATAATAACATCATGGAATGCTCTTTTGATCAATGGGTTAGTAGATGCGTACAAAGCATTTGGGCAAGAGCAATTTTTAGAAAAAGCAAAAAACGTTTTCTCTTTTATAAAATCAAATTCTTATCAAAACGGTAAGCTTGTTCATACCTATAAAAAAGGAAGTCAGCGTAAAGAGGGCTTTATTGAGGATTATGCTTTTATGATAGATGCCTCGCTGCAACTTTATGGTGTAACTTTAAATACTGAATATCTTGATTTTGCTAAGGAGTTGAACAAAATAACGGAACAGAATTTTGCAGACGAGGCTTCGGGCATGTATCACTATAATGAAGGTAATAATTTGATTGCCAAAATAATTAAAACGGATGATGGGGTGTTGCCTTCTCCCAATGCCGTAATGGCTCATAATCTTTTCGAGTTGGGGCATTTGGAATATAACATTGACTTCACCGAAAAATCAAAGCGAATGTTATCTGCAATGGTGCCGGCTATTACTGAAAGTGCACCGAGTTACTCTAAATGGAATGCACTTTTGTTGAACAATACGTATCCTTACTTTGAAATTGCGGTAGTTGGTAAAGACGCAGATATTTTAGTGAAAGCTCTTAATGAAATTCCATTGTCCAATGCACTAATAGTTGGGAGCAAGGTTAAGAGCGATGCTCCATTGTTTAAGGATCGCTATGTGAAAGATGGTACATTCATTTACGTTTGTCAGAATACTACCTGCAAACTTCCCGTAAAAACTATAGAAGAAGCTCTTATTCAATTGAAAAACTTCTAATTACAAAATGGTGTACAAAAGCTAGTGTTAAAAAAGTGGTATATAAACACTTTTTATTTATAAATTGTGGCAACAAACTAACAAAAATAAACAACATATGCAGATTAAGGAAAACCCGGAGGAGTACGATGTAATTATCGTAGGCTCCGGGGCAGGTGGCGGTATGGCCACAAAACAACTGGCGGACGCCGGTCTAAAGGTAGCTGTGGTAGAAGCTGGTCCTTTCTTTGACCCCGCGGATCCAAAGACCATGACCCAATTAAAGAACCCCTATGACTCACCACGTCGTGGGGCGGGAACTACACGTGCTTTTGGCGAGTGGGACATGTCTTATGGAGATTGGCATGTAGATGGCGAACCCTATACACATGAGGAAGGTACTACCTTTAAATGGTGGCGTTCTAGAATGCTTGGTGGACGTACCAACCACTGGGGAAGGATTTCACTACGCTTTGGACCATTAGATTTTAAAGGAAAGACCCGAGACGGTTATGGTGAGGATTGGCCAATTGGCTATGATGATGTAAAGCCATATTATGATAAAGTAGACAAGTTAATCGGCGTATTTGGCACCAACGAAGGCCGTGAGAACGATCCAGATGGTTTTTTTCTTCCTCCTCCAAAACCAAGACTGCACGAACTTTTTTATATAAAAGGGGCTAAGAAATCCGGTATTCCGGTAATTCCTGGTAGGCTTTCAATGCTTACCAAACGTATCAATAATGAACGTGGGGTCTGTTTTTACTGTGGGCAGTGTTCAAGGTCCTGCTCGGTGTACGCAGATTTCTCTTCTGGTAGTTGTTTAATTTTTCCTGCTCAGAAAAATGGTGGACAAGTAAAACTTTACGTTAATGCCATGGTGCGTGAAGTGACCACTAATGAAGAGGGTAAGGCCACTGGCGTATCCTATATCAATAAAGAAGATAGAAAAGAATATAAGTTAAAAGCTAAAGTAGTTGTACTGGCAGCCTCGGCTTGTAGTTCGGCACGTATTCTTTTGAACAGTAAAAGTAAGCAACACCCTAACGGACTAGGAAACAGTAGTGACCTTGTTGGTAAATATTTGCACGATTCTACGGGTAGTAGTGGTATGGCATTCGTTCCGGATTTAATGGATCGTGATGTTTCTTATAACGAAGATGGTGTAGGAGGAATGCACGTTTACTCACCTTGGTGGGGAGATAAAAAGAAACTTGATTTTCCTAGAGGGTACCACATTGAAGTATGGGGTGGAATGGGGCAACCCAATTACGGCTTCGGTTTTGATCAGGATAGCTTCAATAAATTGGTGGGCCAACCAACAGGTGGCTATGGAGATAAGCTACGCGATGACGTTAAGCGATATTACGGGGCAATAGTAGGTTTTGGTGGTAGAGGAGAAGGTCTGGCCGTAAAAGAGAATTACTGTGAGATAGACCCGACTACGGTAGATGATTATGGTATTCCTGTTTTGAAGTTCAATTATAAATGGTCAGATATTGAAGTTCGCCAAGCAAAGCATATGCAAGATACTTTTGAAGAGATTTCCCATAACATGGGCGGTATCTATCTGAACAAACCAGGTAAGGATCGGGACTATGGTCTTCATGCTCCGGGAGAGATTATACATGAGGTGGGTACCACCCGTATGGGCAACGACCCAAAGACCTCGGTAACGAACAAGTTTAACCAGTTGCACGATGTTGATAATGTCTTTATTGTTGATGCGGGACCATTCGTTTCGCAGGCGGACAAAAATTGTACTTGGACCATCTTGGCCTTGTCTTGGAGAGCATCGGATTATATCATCGAACAACTGAAACAACAAAACCTCTAATAATGGATAGAAGAAAGAGTATACAGACCATGATTCTTGGGGCTGGAGCATCCGCACTTGCCTTTCACGGATGTAAGACTGAAGGTGGGGAGCCGGCAATACCAGAAACGGCCGTTACCACGGATGCCAACTATTTTGGAAGGACACCCAAAGAACTAGAGCGCATAGAAAAGCTCAATGCAGAGCAATTATTTAATGAACATGAGATGGAGACCATTGCTGTTTTAAGCACTGTTATCCTTCCGCCAAAGGAGCCACATGGAGGCCCGATAGAAGCAGATGTTCCCGAGTTTATAGAGTTTGTGGGTAAAGATATGCCCCAGATGCAGAATACCCTCTTGGGTGGGCTTATGTGGTTAGATCATAAATCTAATACCAATAATGGTGTAGAATTTAAAGGAGCCAGCTTGGAACAGCAAAAACAGATTTTGGATACTATTTGTAACCAAGATTTGGAAATACCGTTAGACGACCAACCGCTGGAAATCCAATTTTTTGCATTAATGAGGAACTTGGTCGTTACTGGCTATTATACCTCAAAAGTGGGCATTGCAGATTTGGGTTATAAAGGAAATTCGCCCAATGTATGGGACGGGGTGCCGGATGAGGTACTTAAGAAACATGGCGTGGAATATGACCCGGAATGGATTGCGAAATGTGTGGACCAAAGCAAAAGAAATGATATTGCTGAATGGGACGAACAAGGAAATCTATTAACCTAATATGAGGCTGGTAGATTGAAGTTTTAATAAAAAGCTGAGACTTTAGAAAGTTTCAGCTTTCAACTAATATCATGAAAATGAAAAAACTAAATATGTTTATTGCGACAGCTCTTTTTACGGTATCACTATCGGCACAAGAGGTAGGTTTGCAGCTTTATAGTTTGCGTAATCAGTTTAAAACTGATGTACCCGGAACTCTTGAAACTATTCAAGGTTGGGGGATTTCGAAAATTGAAGGTGGTGAAACCTATGGTCTGTCCTTAGACGAATTCAAAAAGTTATTGAAAGCGAATAGTCTTGATGTAGTTAGTGTAGGCGCTAAATTTGGTGATTTAGAAAAGAATGCACAACAAGTAGTTGAAAATGCAAAGGCCTATGGAGCTAAATATGTAATGTGTGCCTGGGTACCTCATGATGATAATAAATGGGATTTGGAAGAAACCCAACATGCTTCGGAAGTATTCAATAAAGCGGGTAAATTATTGAAAGATAATGGTATTACCTTGGCATATCACCCGCATGGGTATGAATTTCGTCCGTATAAGGATGGAACGTTATTTGACTATATGATTCAGAACGCCACGGACTATACTTTTGAATTGGATGTGTTTTGGGCGCAACATGGCGGTGCAGACCCATTAGCGTTGATGAAGAAATACAAGTCTAAATTTACTTTACTTCATCTTAAGGATATGGAAAAAGGTGTAAAGGGAAATAATACTGGACAGGAAGATCATGAAACTAATGTAGTTCTAGGTCAAGGTCAAGTTGATATTGCTGGAATTGTTGCCGAAGCCAAGGAATTAGGTATTGAGTACATGTTTATAGAAGACGAATCATCTAGTGTGGTTGAACAAGTACCTCAAAGTTTGGACTATTTGAAAAGTTTAGAAAAATAAGAAAATCAATTCCTTTATAAAGTTAAAGCCCCTCCTTAAAAAGTGGGGCTTTATTTTTATAGAGAAACTATAACTGTTTGATTTAATCAGACAATTGCAAAGGAAAGTGAGTTGTTTTGAAATTAATTGATTCTTCTAAACAGTAAAAGCCGAACATCCGCGACCTCATTTCCGGTTACTTTCAGAGCTTTTAAAGTTAGCGTTCCCTTTCCTTTCTTCAGGATCATGGTACCCAATTTCATTGGTTTAAAATCTTTAACATAGGACTCCATTCTTGGTGTTCGGTCATTTTCTTCACCAGTTAATGGAGGGTCATGGGCTTCAGATATTTTGGTCGCAATTTTACTGTTTCCCATTCCGAGTTCTATAATGGATCCGATATTTTTTTCTGGGGAGGTGTAGAATAATTGTACTTCAAATTGTCCATCGGCAAGAACCTCAATATCCCAACTAATTGAATCTTTAGTGCTTTTCCAATTAGTGAAAAACGTATCGTTAGGGTATCTGTTACTTCGTTTTATATTCCCGTGGGCAATTGCGTCACGAGCGGGTAATTGTGTAAATTGAAAATCTGGGTGGCCGAGCGTGAAGGGTCTGTCATCTGTCTCTGCAGTAAGTGAATTTACTTCCAATAACCAACGTTCCTTGGCTTTTTTTAATGAATCAACTAGTTTGGGAGAATGCTTTGAAATATCGGTAGCTTGCCCTCGATCTTTTCTAATATCATATAAATGGTTTTCATTGTCCAAACGGTAATTTTGAGTCCGTACACTAGTGTTTCCGTTCCAATGATTAAAGATTAACCTATCGTTCCAAGTGGGGGTATCTTCAAATAATAATGGTGATAAATCTTTACCATCAATAGGTTTCGTTTCAGTGGTGTTTATACTCAGCATACTAGTTATGGTAGGTAAGATATCTATAGAGCTGGCAATCTGTGTTACTTTGCTTCCAGCATGGATAGAATCCGTCCATTGTATATATAGCGGACTCCGAACCCCGCCTTCATCCGTAGAACCTTTCTTGCCCCGCATGCCGCCGTTCCATCTAAAACTATTTGGACCATTGTCCGTAAGGTAGATTACTATGGTATCATCATCAAGGTACAGTTTCCGTAGTTTTGCCGTAATCCGTCCAACATTATAATCTATATTTTCAACCATTGCCAATGCGGCCTTTGTAAAGTCTATGTCCTCATTGGTTTTGTCATCAGAATATAGACTGAGTTCTTTTTCCATAAACCGATTCCAGTACTCATCCGGCACTTGCATTGGGCTATGGGGCGTGTTAAATGGCAGATAGAGAAAGAAAGGGGCTTCCTTATATTTTTCAATAAAATCAAGTCCATGGTCAGTGAGGTCATCCACAAGAAAACCATTTCCTTTTGCGATATTTCCGTTACGCTCTAACATTGGGCTAAAATAATTGCCCCAATGACCAGAGGCAAATCCGTAGAAATCATCAAAACCTTGTGAATTGGGGTGGTATGGAGGTTGCATACCGTTGTGCCATTTGCCATAAGCAGCCGTCTTGTAACCCGAATTTTTTAAAATTTCGGCTAAAGTTGTTTCGTCAAAATTCATACGCTCACCTCCTGAAGAAGTCGAGTAGACACCTGTTCTCGGAAAATATCTGCCAGTCATTAATTCTGCACGGGTAGGGGAGCAAACCGGTTGTACGTAAAAGTTTTCAAAAGAAACCCCATATTTGGCCAAAGCATCAATGTTTGGAGTACTCAGATTAGTATTGCCATTGCCGCTCAAATCTCCCCAGCCTTGGTCGTCCGCAACAATCAAAATAACGTTGGGTCGTTTAGATGTGCCTTTAGCAGTAGTGCTATTATCAGATTTGTTTAAATCACCTTTACACCCTACGACCATAAAATTCAAAATAAATAAGAGGGGTATTTTAAGTGTTCGTAGTAGGTTCATGTCTATGGGTTATTTAAAAGGGGTTAGGTTGTTGGCTTATGCTTTTTCGGCTTAAGCAAGCATAATAGACTATGAATATAGTGATAAAACCAAATAGAAATTTAGAAGTAAAATAGATTTTTACCATGAAAAAATACCTATATTATGGGAATTTAAATTCAATATGCTACTTATGCGTTCCCACTGCTTTAAGCAATATTTTGTAGGTATTTGTGCCTTTATTTTACTATTCTGTGCGTGTACTGAAAAGGAATCTTCCAATACATATATTTTAGAGGGCTCATTATTAAAATGGCAACCGGTAACTTTAACATTCAATGGTCCAGAAGTATCGGAAAATGATTCGATAAACCCTTTTTTAGATTATTCTTTACTCGTTAATTTCTCAAATAAAGATACTACATATACGGTGCACGGTTATTTTGCGGCCGATGGAGAAGCTGCCGATACAAGTGCAGATTCTGGAAACAAATGGAGAGTGAAATTTTCTCCTAACGCTATTGGAAATTGGGATTTTAGGGCATATTTGATGGAAGGTAAAAATATTGCCGTAAAGCAGTTTTCATTACCTAAGAAAAACCAAAGCATCTGGGATATAAAAGGAAATTTTGAAATACAGCCGGTAGATTCTACGGCAAATGGATTTTATAGAACGGGAAAACTTGCTTACGATGGCACGCACTATCTTAAACAAAGTGAAGATCAAAAACCATTTTTAAAAAACGGAGTGGGTAGTCCCGAAAACTTTTTGGCCTATTCTGAATTTGATGGAACTTTTGACAATGGAGGTCCGGATACGCCAACATTAGAAGATGGCCTTCATGAGTATCCAACGCACGTTGATGATTGGAAGGATTCAGACCCTACATGGGGTTTTAATAATGGAAAAGGAATAATAGGAGCTCTTAATTACTTGTCCGAAAAAGGAATGAACAGTCTTTATTTTCTGGTTATGAACGAAAATGGAGACGGAAACGATGTATGGCCTTGGATTGCTCCCAAAGAACAAACACGCTACGACGTTAGTAAATTAGATCAATGGGAAACTGTTTTCACTCATATGGATAAACTGGGAATGGCCATGAACGTTTTTACACAAGAAACAGAGAATGATACGGTTTTAAATAAAGGTGAATTAGGACTGGAACGGAAACTTTTTTATAAAGAATTAGTAGCCCGCTTTGGCCATCATTTAGGAATTGTTTGGAATTTGGGCGAAGAAACCAACCGCAGTCCGAAACAACTAAAAAGTTATGCAGATTACATTCGTAAGATTGATCCTTATAATCATCCTATAGCTGTTCATAATCATGTTAGAGTTACGGGAGAACGAAGAGAAGGTAGATCTTTAGATCCTATAAAGGAAACGTTTACCCCAATGTTAGGGTACCGTAATTTTGAAATCCCATCTTTACAGATGTACGATACTACAGAGGTACATAAGGAAGTGAAGAAATGGTTGGATCTATCCGTAAAGAAAAAAAGACCATGGGTAGTCTACCTTGATGAAATTGGCCATTGGGATATTGGAGTTACTACAGATACTGCAGCTAACAATAATCATGATATGGTAATGCACAGTAGCCTTTGGGGAAGTCTAATGTCCGGGGCAGCCGGTACTTCCTGGTATTTTGGAGGTAAAGATGTGCCCAATAATGATATTTCAGCAGAAGATTTTAGGACTCGTGATGCTTGGTGGAACATTAGTTACAATGCCAAGAAGTTTTTTGAAGACCACTTGCCGTATGAAACAATGCAAAATCATGACGAGTTGTTGAGTAACGATAAAGCGTACTGTTTTGCTAAAAAGGATGAAATCTACGTAGTGTATTTACCAAAAAATGAAACTACAGATCTAGCCATAGGTGATGGAGCTTTTACAATTGCTTTTTATGATCCAAAAGCAGGAGGAATGTTGTTTGACAAGCAAAACGAAGGCTGGAAAATAACCAAGCCTAACAGTGTAGAATTATCCGCTTACAATGGGCAAAAAGAGAAAGATTGGGTAATTGTTATTGCCAGAAAGTAATATCTTGCATGTAAATTGAAAATCGATTTTATATCAATATATCCCTAAAAACTGACCAATATCTCATGTCAGGCAGATAATTTATTTTTATGAGGAATTTTTACAGTATGCTTGTCTTTTTTGTTTTTTTAGTGTCTTGTGGTGATAAACCAAAAGCAGACAAGAATGCAGAGCAAAATGAAGATGTAGCTACAAAGCAGATGGATACGGTAGTTAAAGAAAAAGAAATTCCTAAGAAAATATTTAAGACTTTTGAAAAGTTGGCGGACACCACATTTGTTCGCTTAGCAGATTTTAGTGATGGATTTGGTTATGAATTACGATATGCTACCGAGAATAATTTTCTTAAAGAAAAAGTCTATGATTGCGCAGAGTGTTATACCCGGGTGAAAACAGCAAAGGCTTTATTAAAAGTTAATGAAGACTTCAAAAAAAGTGGCGTACGCATAAAGTTCTTTGATTGCTACCGTCCAAATTCGGTGCAATATAAGATGTGGAAAATAGTACCCAATCCGCAATATGTAGCCAATCCTAAAAAAGGCTCCATACATAATAAGGGAGGTGCCGTAGATATTACCTTGGAATCTTTGGATGGTGAAGAACTGGATATGGGAACCGATTTTGATTTCTTTGGAAAGCGAGCATATCATGATAATTTTGATTTGCCTAAAGAGATATTGGCCAATAGAAAACTGTTGAAGGAGACGATGGAAAAGCACGGTTTTTGGTCAACTAGAACAGAATGGTGGCACTATAACTTAGATGGAGCTCACAGATATCCAATTGCAAATTTTAAATGGGACTGTAATTAATTTTAATATTAAAGATGAATAAACTAATATTCCTTACCGTATTAACAATGAGTGTAAACGCTTTTTCCCAAGACACCATAATATCCTTATGGCCTAAAGATAAGATACCAAACTATGTAGCTTCGGACGAAAAAGAAGAGCATGTTATTGAAGATATTTTGCGTATAAGTAAAGTGCAAGACCCTACCATTGAAGTGTATCTACCATCAAAAAAGAATGCTACGGGTCAGGCAATGGTAATATTCCCTGGAGGAGGATATCGCATTTTGGCTTATGATTGGGAGGGAATAGATATTGCAAAGTTTTTAAATAGCAAGGGTATAGCCGGCATTGTGGTCAAATACCGTTTACCATCAACTGTATCTCAGACTAATCCGCAAGATGTGCCTTTAATGGATGCACAACGTGCATTACGTTTAGTAAGAAGTAAGGCAGAAGAGTTTCATATAGACCCAAATAAAATTGGCGCTATGGGCTTTTCCGCTGGTGGACATCTAGCTTCTACTCTAGGAACCCATTTTGATGAAAAAGTATACACAGCTATTGATGAAGCTGATAAATTAAGTGCTAGACCTGATTTTTTGACTTTGTGTTATCCCGTAATAACTTTTAATCAGTCATCTACCCATAAAGGTTCTCAGAATAACTTGTTAGGCAAAAATCCGAAACTGGCAACGGTTGACCGTTTTAGTAATGAAAAGCAGGTATCTGCCAATACACCACCTACCTTTCTACTGCATGCTACCGATGATAAAGCCGTTCCGGTAGAAAACAGCTTGGCGTTTTACAAGGCATTGGTAAAGAACAATGTTCCAGCCGCTTTGCATGTATTTCCAACTGGGGGACATGGTTTTGCTTTGGGTTTACAAGATCCGCATTTAAGAACTTGGCCCGAGCTTTTGTTTGGTTGGTTGGAGGGTCTAGAGTAGTTGTTGTATTTTTTAAAAAAGATAGCAGAATATCTGTCTAACTTTTATATTTTTGCAATCCAATTTCGGGATGTAGCGCAGTCCGGTAGCGTACACGCCTGGGGGGCGTGGGGTCGCAGGTTCAAATCCTGTCATCCCGACACTATAGCATATCAATGCACAATATAAGCCTGTTAATTAAATGATTAACAGGCTTTTGCGATTTTAGTCATATATATTGATAATTTTTGATATCATCTATTATCAATCTATTTGTCAACAAATCGGTTAACAATTTTTAATTTTAACATTTGTGTTGACCGATTTTTTAAAATTATGCAATAGTGATTTAATAAGTGTATCTTTAAAGTGATTTGACTTTCGTCTGATATCAGGAACAGTATTAACCTAAAAAGACGAAATCATGAAAGCAACTTCAACCTTCGGTATCTTTTTCTGGACAAATTCATCTAGAATTAAGAACGGGCAAGTACCCATTTATGCAAGAATTACTGTAAACGGCAAACGAGCTATGATTAGCTTAAAGCGGAAAGTTCCATTAGTCGATTGGGACGCCCACGCAAATAAAGTAAAGGGAAGAAGTCAAAAATCAAGAATTCTTAATAGCTACCTTGACGAAACCTACAACCAATTATTCCGATGCTATCAGGATTTAAAGCTTGAACACAAACCAATTACTGCTCAAGCGATAAAGTCCAGATATTTGGGTGAAGACGAGAAGTTTCATACACTTGGTGATATCATAAACTATCATCAGGAAGATATGGACGGTAAATTGAAATGGGGAACACAAAAGAACTATTTTACTACCCAACGTTACCTCTTCAAGTTTCTCCTGAACATTTATAATGTTTCTGATATATATTTGAATGTACTTGACTATAATTTTATTATAAAGTTCGAAAAATTTTTGAGGGGATACATACCGCAGGACCATCAAAGGCGGATGGGCAACAATACGGTCATGAAACATATAGGTCGTTTACGAAAACTTATAAATCTAGCCTTTAAATTGGAATGGATAGACCGTGACCCCTTTATTAATTTCAAGTTCAAATATATAAAGAACGAACGTGAATTTCTAAGGCTTGATCAGCTTCAGGCCATTGAGAAAAGGAAGTTTAAGATAGCTAGATTGCAGTTGGTTAGCGATTTGTTCGTATTTAGCTGTTATACCAGCTTGAGCTATATTGATGTCATTAATCTAACAACAGATAATATCAGGGTAGGAATTGACGGGGAACTTTGGATTTATTATCGAAGAGAGAAAACCACAAAACCCATTCGGATACCTCTATTACCAAAAGCTTTGCAAATCATAAAAAAATATAAGGGTGATATGAAGTCTTTAAGTAGGGGGCATGTATTTCCCAAGATTTCAAACCAAAAATTGAACTCTTATCTAAAGGAAATTGCAGATGTATGTGGCATTGAACAAAACCTCACCTTCCACATCGCCAGACATACTTTTGCAACAACGGTTACTTTGAGCAACGGTATGCCTATAGAAACGGTATCAAAATTATTAGGCCATTCCAGAATATCAACAACGCAGATTTACGCCAAGGTTATTGAACGCAAAGTTAGTGACGATATGCAACAGTTAAGAAATCATTTTCGAGAAATCAAGAATAGGTAGTTCAGAAAAATTTTCTGTAGAAATTTTTAATGATAGTAAAAAGAATTTGACTGCCATATGTTCACAACTGTCCAATAAATTGGTATATAAAGAAAGGCTATTATTCAGACTAATTGAGAAAAGATTTTTTACAAGACATTATACAATGCTAAATTGAGAGAATTGTAATTTCAGTCATAAATTCGGTTTTTTGTTTAAGGTTAAGGCTTTGAATTTAGGATTTTAAGTACTTTTAGGACAGACGGTAATACAGGTGTAGGTTTTCTAAGGTAGTAATTGGGACATTTATGAGGTAGTTATACTGCTAAGTCATCACGTACAATTGGATTAGAATCTTCTATTTTTTGTTGTAGCATAGCGAACCCAAAAGTTAAAACTCCTACGCGTCCAATAAACATTAGTATAATTATTAGTATTTTTCCTATACTCGATAGATCACCAGTGATTCCGGTACTTAGTCCAACAGTTCCTAATGCAGAAGCAACTTCAAATAATATTCTTTCAAAGGAAAAGTTTTCACTATAGGATAGTAAAAACGAAAATAGAAAAATTAAACTGGTATAAAGCATAAATGTAGAAGTAGCAACATAAATTCTTTCAAGAGGAATTAGTCGGTTTAAAAATGTAATTTTTTTCTGTCCAAGTAATCTACTTTTCAATATTGCAAGCATCGCAGTCAAAGTTGTGATTTTCATTCCTCCAGCTGTTCCAGACGGAGAAGCTCCAACATACATGAGAAAAATGATAAGCAATAATACCGGCAGCGACATTTTACCTATAGATACTGTATTAAAACCAACTGTGGTCATAGCTGACATTGCTTGAAAGAAAGATGTCATTAGTGAACTGTCATAACTAAAAATGGAAGAGGCTTCTGTCGTATAGATGAGTATGGTACCTAAAAAGAGCAATATTATAAAACCATATAAAATGATTTTTGTGGTGAATGAAACTTGCTTTGATATACCTCTAATACGATACCATAAATCTGTTATGACAATAAAACCTAATGAACCCGAAATTGCTAAAACAGCTATGGTGGTATTGATAAAAGTATTGTGTTTAAAGCCTTCAAATCCATCATTGAATAATCCGAAACCTGCTGTGCAGAATGTGGAAATACTATGAAATATTGAAAACCAAATAGCTTTTGAAAATCCCATTCCAGAATCTATAAATTCGTAGTAAAAGAGAATAGCTCCAATAGTTTCCATTATCAAGGTGAAAATAATAACGCTTTTTATGAAGTCTTTTATTTGAATAGAATTTGGTAATGTGAATTCAGTTCCAATAATTTTACTATGCCAATGAGTAATTTTTTTTGTAGTAAGTATTAAGTAATATGTTGTCAATGTCATATATCCAATACCTCCAACTTGAATTAGGGCCATTATTATAAATTGACCAAAAATGTTATAGGAATCAAAAATGCTGATAGTAACAAGTCCTGTGGTTGAAATAGCAGAAGTAGAAATGAATAAATTATCTAAAAAAGATATACTTGTTTTATGAAACAAAGGGATAGATAATAGTAGAAAACCAATTACTGTATATAAGAAAAATCCCCAAACTAAGTTCATTTGAGGTGATTTACTAATTTTAAATTTCCGATACCAAATGTTTAGTTTTTTATATTTTTTATTTTCCATTTTCAAAAGCAATTAATTTTTTCGGGTAGTTGATTGACTATCTACAATTTTTTTAATAATTCTAATTAGTATGAAATACTATCTGATTTGATTCCTGGCAAGCTATAATTGCCATATTCGACAACCGTTCTACCGTCGTTAATGGCCTCGACCCCAGTTTTGTTAACAGTTGGTTTGAACAGAAATACCCGTTCCAACATGTTGAAATCTTGTAAGTGGGCGAGATGGTCTTCCTCAAAATTTGTGTTCGAAAGATTGATGGTTCTAAGGTGTGCTAATGATTGTAGTTGTTCGATAGATTCTCCCGTAACCGCAGTATTATCCAACTTAAGCACTGTTAGATTTGGTAGGCTTGCAAGGTCTTTAAAAATAGCATCCGTTATTCGTGTGCCGCCTAAATCCAATCTGGCTATTTGCGGTGCTAAAGACGTTAAATTTTGGGCATCCGCATCGGTAAAGCTGGGTAAGTTTAAAGCCGAGACACTTAAAAAGTTTGTGTTTTCGCTAATCGCTTCCACATGTAATCCGGTGTTTTTTATGTTGGTAATACTGTCTAATGCAGCAGCCGGAATTGCTACGGCTGGGTAATCATTTACTTGGGTTTTTGCGATGAACGATTCGAACAATGATTTTGGTAACCCTAATTCGCCAATCGTTTTATTGAATGAATGCCCGTTTTCAATCCAAATACCCACTAATTTAATTTCTTCTTTGGTGGGTTGTTTTTTATCATCGGGTGGCATGTGTTTATCATCTGATGTGGGAAGTTCCATCCGAATAAATAAATCACTTTTATCAGGGTGATTTTGCGATACTACAGGACTGTTTTCTCCGCTGCTTAAAATGCCTTCTTCCGTATGTAATACCAAGTCACCTTTTGCCTTCTTAGGGTTGTGACAGCTTACACAGTTATTATTCAGAATGGGTTCAATAATATCGGTGTACAAAACTGCAGACTCCCAAGTATCATCCGTCAGTGAAATTTCTTTTACTTCAAACACGTCATATCCTAATGCAGCTTTAATCGAATTTGGTAGTGGTTCTACTAGGTATTCTTCCCCATGGGTAATGTTTCCACCTTGGTGTCCCGTAAAAGATAGCAATACGAAAATTAATCCTGATAAAAAAAGCACCGGTACTTTGGTTAGCAAAGAAACAAACGAAAATGCCTTTAAACGTGCCCATAGTACAAATGAAAATAGGGCAGTGGCTATACCTGACCATAAATGTATTTTAATGGAATCGAACGCATAGCCTTCGCCCAAATATTGTAGGTAGCCTGTAATACACGCTAGTACTGCAAAATAACCACCCCATAAATAAATGATGGAAATGACACGGGTGAATTCCTTTTGTTTTCTATCTAAAAACTGTAAGAGCAACCCTGCAATAATAAACCCTATAGGCAGGTGAACAATAAGCGGGTGAAGTCTTCCTAAAAGCTGTTTTAAAATATCCATGCGGGCAAGGGGCTATTCAATATTCATTCGTTCTTTAATCACTTTCATCATGTAGAGATTTGCTTTCCACTGGTCTGCCACTGGAACTTGTGTAAAAGGCAAGGTGGGCATATAACCTGCAGGTCCGAATTCTGTAGTGAGGGTAAACGTGTCGTTTGTTTCCCAATGGTTGCGAATTACTTTTTCCCAAATCGTAAGATGTCGCTCTACGGCTTTTTTCCACTCTGGTGCTTCAGGGTCGTTTACTTGCGGACCTTCTGAATGCCCAACACGTGCGTGGAGGTGATGTGTGCGCTCTATTACTTCTTTTAGCGTATTATCTTGTTGTTCCAATAAAGATTCGTGTACCACCATCCAATGGCTAATATCTAGGTTCAATTTTAAATCCGGAATTGCAGCTAAGTATGTTTTGGTATCGGGCAGGTTAAAACTAAAGCGCCCTCTATGCGTTTCATGGTATATCGGTATCTTACTTTCTTTAGCAATTGTGTTGGCGATAGCGATAAATGCCTTGTTCTGCGCAAATGTAAAAAAGTCGTTACCGGTATGGGTGTTTATATAGACAGGCGACCAGGTGGTCAAAAATCTTAAATGTGCTTCATAGCTTTTTAAACTTTCTTCAAATGAAACCGATTTATTGGTGCCGTTTATAAAGCCCACTTTTAAATCATGCTTTTTTAATGCGGCCTTTAAATTTTGTTGGTCTTCTACTGCGTTCGGAAACCAAATTTCGATACCGTCATACCCAGCGGCAGCTGTTTTTTCGCAAAAAGCATCCCATGAAATCGTACACCCCCAATCGGTTTGAAAAAATTGAATCGTCTTCTGTTCTTGACTGGTGCCAATGGTACTAGTTAGCAATAGTGCTACTATATAAAGGTGTCGTAATTTGGTCATAAGGTATTGGTTGGTATTATTGAGACGGAATTAAGCCAGAATTTCACGAATGACATCTCCTTCTACATCGGTGAGTCGGAAAGGTCTGCCCTGAAAATCGTACGTAAACTGCTCGTGGTTAAAGCCTAGCAAATGCAAAATGGTGGCATGTACATCATGAACGGATACCCGACCATCTACTCCTGAAAAACCGATAGCATCGGTTTCGCCGTGAGAAGCTCCTTTTTTGATGCCTCCGCCCGCCATCCACATGGTAAATGCATCCCCGTGGTGATCACGACCTTTAAAGCCCATTTCTTTGCCTTCTCTGTTTTCTTGCATAGGAGTTCTGCCAAATTCACCGCCCCAAACTACTAAAGTATCTTCTAAGAGTCCTCTTTGTTTCAAGTCTAGCAACAAGGCACTCATTGGTCTATCTATTTCTCGACACTTATTTTTCAATCCCAAATCCACCGCAGTATCCGCTCCGGTACCGTGAGAATCCCACCCCCAGTCAAATAGCTGTACAAAGCGCACGCCGTCTTCAACTAATTTTCTTGCCAAAAGGCAATTATTAGCAAATGATTCTTTACCAGGTTCTACACCGTACATTTCCTTAATATGGTCCGGTTCATTGTTAATGTTCATTACCTCTGGTACTGCAATTTGCATTCTATACGCCATTTCATATTGGTTAATACGGGCCAAAATCTCTGGGTCGGCATATTTGGTGTATTCCTTTTTATTAATCTCGTTAATCGCTTTAATGGTGTTCTTTTTCAAATCTCTAGAAATACCATCTGGGTCTTCTATATAAAGTACAGGGTCTCCTTTTGAGCGGCATTGTACACCTTGGTATACAGATGGTAAAAAACCACTTCCCCAAACACTTTTCCCAGCACTAGGGGCTTTCCCGCCAGAAGTAAGTACTACAAAACCAGGAAGGTTTTGATTGTCCGAACCAAGGCCATAGGTAACCCAAGAACCAATACTTGGTCTTCCTAATCTTGCACTGCCGGTATGCATAAACAATTGGGCCGGGCCATGATTGAATTGATCGGTATGAACAGCCTTCAAAAATGCGACCTCATCAACAACTTGTTTGAAATGTGGCAGATTGTCCGACACCCAGTTACCTGCTTCTCCTTCTTGTTTAAACGAGGCTTGTGGCCCCAATAATTTTGGTGTACCACGGATAAAGGCAAATTTCTTTCCTTCTAGAAGCGATTGTGGGCATTCTTGGTTATTCAATTTTGCTAGTTCGGGTTTATAATCGAACATTTCCAGTTGCGATGGGGCCCCGGCCATGTGCAAATAGATAACATTTTTAACCTTTGGGGAAAAAGGAGGTGGTAAAGTAGCAAGAGGGTTTAAGTCACGTTCAGTAAATCCTGATTGTAGTCCTACCTTTGGTTTATTACTTCCTAAAGGGTCGCATCCCATGAAAATGGAACTTAAGGCTAAACCACCCATACCGGTAGCACATTTTTTTATGAAATGTCTACGAGTATTTACTTCCAGGTCTATTTTTTGCTTTTCCGCTAAGAGTCTGTTAATATCTGTTTTCATGGTAATGGGTATTTCCTTAGGTTTTATGCTTTGGTTAAAAATTCATCTAAGTTCATGATGGCATTTGCAACAATAGTCAATGCAGCAAGTTTTGTGCTGGGTTTTTCTTCCAGTCCTAGAAACTTTTCTTGGTGTTCACTAGCCTTGAATTCTATTGTTGCCTGTTCGTATAGATTCATTAGAATCTTTAATTCTCCTTGATCTATTTCTGATAGTGTCGCTTTTTTAAATCCTGCTGAAATGCCTTTCTCTAAATCGTCGGTATTCATAACTTTTGCAAAAGCGTATGCCGCCTCTAGGTAAACCGGATCGTTTAAGGTAACCAGTGCTTGTAATGGAGTGTTGGTCACCGTACGTCTAATAGTACAAACTTCTCTACTGCCGGCATCAAATGTGATAAAAGAAGGGTAGGGGCTTGTACGTTTTAGGTATGTATATATAGCTCTTCTATATTTGTCTTCTCCATGACTTACTTTCCAGGAAGCATTACTATAAACAGATTGCCATACACCATCGGGTTGTGGAGGCATGACACCGGGGCCATACATCTTTGTGCTTAATAAGCCTGAGACCGCCAAGGCTTGATCTCTTATTTGCTCAGCAGTTAAACGTATTCTTGGACCACGAGCGTAAAGTTCGTTATGAGGGTCCTTTTGATATAGTTCTGGGGAAATAATGGAACTCTGTCTATATGTGCCAGACATTACAATTTCCTTAATTAGAGTTTTTATGCTCCAGTTTTGTTCATTCATGAACCTAAGTGAGAGCCAGTCTAAAAGAGCGGGGTGGCTTGGTGGGGAAGACTGGGTACCCATATCTTCAAGCGAAGAAACAATACCTCTGCCAAAAATTTGATGCCAAACCCTATTGACAAGGGTGCGGGAGGTTAAGGGGTTTTCTTTGCTTACTAACCACTTAGAAAGTCCTAGCCTATTTGCCGGCCATTCTTCATTATATTCATTTAAAATTTTTGGAGTACCAGGTTTAACTGTATCTGTTAAGGCTAACCAATTTCCTCTATCAAAGACCTGTGTAACCCTTTGCATCTCTTTAGGGTTCTCTATCATAATAGGTAGGTCTTGGGTTTTATTATTTAATAATTCTAAAAACGACTGGTTGATTTGTGCATAGCCATTCTCGGAAGAACCTGGTATATCATTTAGAAAAGCTAACCAAGTAATGAAACTAGTAGAAACCTGTTTTCCAATTGCATCATTATTGGCTTCAAAATAAAGGTCTACAGTTTCATTTATAGGCTTGAACGTTATTTTTTTAATGTTGTAGCCGTCCGTCTTGTTCATTTTGAACTGTGCCAGAATTTCCCCATCAGCGTTATTTTTTCTAATGGTCATAGTGGTGCCATTCATAAAGGCTTGGTGATTAAGGTACATTGATGTTGCTCCGCGCGGACTTACATTTTTGAGCACACAGGACCCATCGTCCCACAGTGCCAAATATTTCGTGTCCGCAAGTTCTCCATTAACAAAGTTTGTGGCGTTGTGAGCTAAATATTTCGGCTCTAAAAAAGTCAAGAAATCACTGTATTTTTTTCGGTCTTGTTCAGAACCATATTTTTCTATCCACGATATAATCTTGTTTTTTAGTTCAATTTGTTTCTCATCATAAAAACGAAGAGTGGGACTTTCATCTGGTGTGTCTTCATCTTTGGTATTGTTAAAGAATGCCATTGCCTTATAATATTCCTTTTGTTTAAAAGGATCATAAGTATGACTATGGCATTGTACACATTCCATAGTGGTACTTTGCCATACTGAGAAGGTGGTGTTTACACGGTCCAAAACAGAGGCTACGCGAAATTCTTCATCGTCTGTGCCTCCCTCGTCATTATTCATTGTATTTCTATGAAAAGCTGTGGCAATTAGCTGATCTACAGATGGGTTTGGTAGCAAATCTCCTGCCAATTGCTCAGTGGTAAATTGATTATAGGGCATATCTTCATTCAGAGATTTTATAACCCAGTCCCTGTAACGCCACATACTACGGCCCTGATCTTTCTCATACCCCTTTGTATCTGCATATCTTGCCAAATCTAACCACCAACTGGCCCATTTTTCACCATATGTAGATTGGGCCATTAATTGATCTACTGTTTTTTCATAAGATAGTTTACCATTAGTAAATTCTTCATATAGTTTGGCACTTGGAGGCAATCCTGTTAAGTCAAAAGAAAGTCTTCTGATAAGTATGTTTTTTGAAGCGGGTCCATTAGGAGATAGTTCTTCATTTTTTAATCTATTCAGTATAAAACGGTCAATATTGTTTTGTAGGAAATTGTTGGTTTCAGATGATATTAATCCAGCTTCTTCGGTAATTGGTGGTAATTCAACCTTTTCGGGTAAAGTATATGCCCAGTGTTGCCCCCATTCGGCTCCTTGGTCAACCCATTTCGTCAACAGTTCTATTTCTTCGTCCGTTAGTTTCGGTTTTTCATAAGGCATTCTCAATTCAGGGTCTTCTTCATGCAATCTTTGAATAAATGAACTATTTTTTGCATCTCCAGGAATTATTGCCGGTTTGCCGGATTCCGTTACCGCAAACGCCTCTTCCTTAAAAAGTAAGCTAAAATTGCCACTTTTCTTAACCCCACCATGGCAAGTGATACAGTTATTATTTAAAATGGGCTTTACTTGAGAACTAAAATCAATTTTTTCGGAGGATTGATTGCATGACCATAGGGAGCAGAAAACCAGAAAGGTCATTAGTTTTTTGCACCAGTATTTCACAATAAAATACATTATTAAGTTAGAAAGTTTTTCCATTGATAATAAAGGATTCATTCTTCTAAAAATTTTAATTCCATGTTCGTCTGTAATCAGTTTAATATTAATAAAATAATTGCGCAAATACATGGATTTTTAATGATAGGATATGGACTTTAATATTTTATAAGATAAGTTGTTAGCGTATTTTAAGGTTTATTGTAAATACCGGTTTTTCGTGCTTTGCTATCTGAAAAAATCACCGATTTTTCTCTTCCGGAAAGTTGAATGCTTTTTGTGGATTGAGAAAGGTAACTTGAGCCATTGTAGAGTTCATGCATTCTTATTTTACCGTCATCTAAAACAATTTTAGCCATTACACTCTTTTCGGGTATGGTTAGTGCTTTGTTAGAATTAACTTGATCGGATAACATATAAGATTTTAAATTACCGTTGTTTGACCCGAATAAATACCCTTGTTTATTATTGATGGTTATGGCCGCGGCCCCACGCGCGTTTCCATCAATTAATAGTCCTAAATCTGAAAATGCCCAAGGAATGAAATTCCCTTTTCCTGTACCTTTTAAATATGTTCCTTTGGAAGCGTCGTATCTTCCAATTCCTACTTCGGTACCGTGATTGTTACCGGAAAGTAAAACATCTAGATTGCCATCTCCGTCAAAATCTGAAATTAGTATTCCATAAACTGGTGCAATTTGTGCCCATTCTGGTAAAGGTTTTAAGTCGAACTTTCCGTTGCCATTATTTATTAAGATAGAAGTTGCAAATTCAAATACTTTGGCACTATAAGAACTGCTTTTTTCTTGAGGTGTTAAAACTTCGTTTATTGTTGCTTGCGCATAACTAGCGTAGTCAGGAAATTTTTTCTTTAGTTGAGGAATTTGTTTTATAATATCGTCTCGTGAGTGAACAGGATATTCTTTGCCATTATTAAATGTCGTTATAATTGGGTCTATTGTGCCATTTTTATCATAGTCTGAAGCGTAGATGGACAACGGTTCTTCTGAAGTGGCTTTGTATTTTGAATTTAGTCCAAGATTACCCAGTATATAATCTATATCGCCGTCATTGTCAAAATCCCCACCATTAATACTGTTCCACCAACCGGCAGTATGCGTAAGTCCAGTCTTTAGAGAACTGTTACTGAAAGTTCCATTATGGTTTGCATAAAATTCAATGGCCATGAATTCACCCACCACAATTAAGTCAAAATCACCATCCGAATCATAATCTGTCCAAATGGCGTCGGTAACCATACCAGGTTTTCTTAAGGCGGGAGCTAATTTGTTAGTAGCATCAATAAATTTACCCCCTTCATTAACTAATAAATAACTTTTGGAGGGTAGGGGATATTTTAAAGGAGTAAGTCTACTACCTACAAAAAGGTCTAAATCTCCATCTTTATCAAAATCTGCAGCTCTAACACAAGAAGTACTACTCAACAGTGTTGGTAAGACCGTTTCCGTAAGTTTAAAATTTCCTTGACCGTCGTTTTCGTATAAACGATCTTGGTAGTATTTTGAGTTTTCATGAAACTCATTACTGCCACTGGTTATATATAAATCAAGGTCGTTGTCGTTATCATAATCGAATAATAGGACGCCGGTGTCTTCTTCGTACTTTTCTTTTTCATTAGGTGTAAGTAATTTATTACTGAAAGTACCGCTTTTCGAACCAAAGAATAAACGCCCACTATGATTGTAGCCACCTCCCATGAAAAAGTCTTCAAAACCATCATTGTTTATGTCGCCAACAGCCAAGCCGGGTCCTTGTTCGGATAATTTATGAGGAAGTAAGTAGGTTCTGTTAAAGTCATAATAAATGGTTTCGCCATGTGATAGAGCTAGTTTTAGATTATTGGTATTATCTTTAAAAATCTTCTTACTTTCTTTGGAGGACAGTTTTAAAATAGCACTACCAGAGTTCATGGAAATTGTTAATTTTTGATTGGTTTTCGGATTTAGGATTTTATTGATTTTGCCGTTTGGCCAGGCAACTAAAATACTATCGATTTTTGGATCGGTTCCTAACCCAAAGTGCACGGTTTTATCTACGGAGGATTGATACCCTCTCGTTACCGATTGTCTTTTTAATTGACTTCCACTTGCTTGATATATGCGAACTTCTGTTCCTAGACCGTCCAAATTTAAACTGTCTCCTATGAGATTTATAGTTAGGTAATAATTTTCACTAATAGAGTTTGATCGGTTCTCGTATACTGTGGCTAAATCGTTTATATTATTAATGACCAAATCAAGATCGCCGTCATTATCCAGGTCAGAGTAGGCAGCACCATTTGAAAGTGATGGGTGGTCAACCCCCCATTTGTTAGTGACATTTTCAAAAGTAAGTCCGCCTGAATTTTTAAAAGCGTAATTAGGAATTTTAATTGATGGTCTTTCTTTAGCTTTTTCTTTTAAAATGTGGTCTAGGCTGTCGTGCATTTTACTATTGGCCAATGTATTGGTATAGTTAATGAAGTCTAGGTCAGTGATATCCCTTAAGTAGCCATTGGTTATAAACAAATCTTTTAGTCCATCATTGTCAAAATCTGCAAACAAGGGCCCCCAGCTCCAATCTGTTGCATCAATCCCGGCGAGTTGTCCAATTTCCGAAAATTGCGTTTTGGTTGTGGCATTTTTACCTCTATTGATTTGAAGAGTGTTGCGCATATATTGGGGCAAGTAGCCAAACGATGAGGCTTTTTCAAACAAATCAAAATTAAGGGCGCCTGACATTTTTTTTTCATGAAAATTATCTTCAGGACGCATATCTACCGTTACAAGGTCCAAAAGGCCATCATTGTTGAAGTCTGCTACATCATTGCCCATGCTAAAATGGCTTACATGTTTTAAATAAGATTTTGCCATTTCTTTAAAAGTACCGTCTTGTTGATTTATATAGATGTAATCGTTGGCTAAAAAATCATTGGTTACAAAGATGTCTTCCCAACCATCATCATTTACATCGGCAATGCTTACCCCCAAACCAAAACCGTCTAGTAAAATACCAGCTTGTTTACTTATCTCAGTAAATCTTATACCATTACCTTTATCTTCGTCATTTCTATAAAGTCTGTCATTAGCAGGGCCTTTGCCATTGGACAACAAGTGTTTAATGCTGTTAGGGTCTCTTACGGTATTGGTATGGTTTAAAAGATACATATCAAGATCGCCATCTTTGTCGTAATCAAAAAACACGGCTTGGGTGCTATAACTACTATCTGCTAAACCATAGGTTTCTGCTTGTTCTTTAAAAGAAGAATCACCTTGATTTATAAACAGGAGGTTTTTACGTTTGTTTTCTTCAAAATTACCAGAGCGGCATACATATATATCAAGAAGTCCGTCATGGTTAATGTCTACCATTGTTGCTCCTGTAGACCAACCATTATTATAGTTGCCTAAGTTTTTGGTAACGTCTTTGAATTTAAGACTATCAAGGTTCATGTATAAAGCATCGCTAACCATATTACCTGAAAAAAATATATCCGGAAGCCCATCATTGTTTAAATCGCCTATTGAAACTCCACCTCCGTTATAGACATAAAAATAGTCGACTATATTAAATTGATCATTTTCTCTAATTTCATTTGAAAAGTTGATATTGGTTCTTTCTATATTGGCTTGCTCAAATAAAGGAGATGTTGTTTTGTTGTTTTTTTGGTCTAATGTTTTATCCGAGCACGAAGAGAATGCCAATAGAATTGTGGAAAGAACAAGTATATAGGTTGGGACGGCTGTTTTCATAAATAAAAACTTTATACAGGAATATTGTATAATTTAAGAAAAAATAGAAACCTGTCTGTAAAAGACAGGTTTCAAAACGTAATAAATAAACTAAAACAACTTCTTATTGATACTGCGGGTTTTGGGTTACGTTAGGGTTGCCCAAAACCTCGTTAAGTGGCAAGGGTAGTACATAGTCTTTTGCAGATAATGTTCTGTCTACATCATAGGTATCAATAAATTCTTGAATATAATCTCCAAGATAGTCGGGAGAGCCTCCAAACGTACTTTTTCTTTTTAATTCAGGATATACTTCGCACTCCATTGCAAATTCAAGAACCCGTTCATTTACTATCGCATCCCTTAAAGTTTCTTTGTTCAACCCAGACAATGGAGCCAATCCTGCTCTTCGTCTTACTTCGTTTATGCCAAAGTAAGGGTCTCCAATACCACTTTCGTTAGCAGCCTCTGAGTGTCCTAGTAATATGTCTGCTAATCTTAAATAAACAATATTCTTTTCCGTTAAATTAGCGTTGTCGATACCCATTTCTGTATATTTTGCAGACCATCCGTTAGAGAAAATAAGCTCATCCGGGTTATTTGGGTCTGCATCTGCGGCTACCATTCCGCCAAAACGGCTCAAATTGTATGATGCATCTGCACTCCATTTAACAACAGGTCTTTCGCCTGCTGTATTTGGTCCGACTCTGGTAGTTGGATATTCTTCAATAAAAGTACCCGAAATTCTTTTGTCGGTCGGGTCATATTTCTCACGGAACGCTTGAGTTGAATTTAGCCAGTGCCATCCAACACCTCCAAGGTCATTAGGCAAATCTCCAGGAATAAAATGTTGATGATAATTCTGGTTTTCACCTGCGTTGGCTCCGGCTGAAACTTGTGCTTCAAATATTCTTGGGCCGGAATTTTCCATAGCAGCAGAAAATGTATCGGCAAAATTATCAAATAAAGTAACGCCACTCTCATTAATAACTATTTCGGACGTAGTTAGGGCTTGTTCCCATTTTTCATCTTGTAAGTATGCCTTGACCAACAAGGCTAGGGCGGCCCATTTTGTAGCACGTCCTAGGTTTTCTGAATCATGGGACTCTGGTAAAATATTTGCGGCCATGGTTAAATCTGATTGTATTAAATCCAAAGCCACTTTTTTTCCATTTTCGTTAGAAGGTAAGTCTTGGTCACTTTCAGTTCTTGTTGTTGTTACTGGTATATTATCAAAATACCGTACCAAATTAAAGTAGTAAAATGCTCTCAAAAATTGAGCTTCGGCCTTAACTCTGTCCACTAGGGCAATATTGGGAACACCCTCTTCTTTTAACTCGTCTGCTTTTTGAATAACAGCATTGGCCCGGTTTATGTTTTCGTAGGAAATTCTCCAATACGCTTCTATATACTCATCATCCGGAGATACATTCCCATTTTGATAATTTAAGGGGCCTTTCTCCCAACCTACTTGGTAACCCGCTAAACACTCAAATACAAATCTGTTGTAATAGTGATTGAACCAGTCTTGCCCGTACCCAATACCATCGTATACGGCGTTTACTCCTAATTCTAGTTGTTCAGCAGTTGCAAAGAAATTTTCTTGTGTTGTAAAGTCGGGATTCTCCTCTAAATCCGTACAGCCTATTAAGTTTATAGCAATGGTCAGGAGTAGGATAAAACTCCATGGAATTGCATTTTTATGCTTTTTCATATTTGGTGTTTTTTATATTAAAATTCTAGATTTACTCCCAAAGTCAAAGTTCTTGATCGTGGGTAAGCGTCATAGTCATCTCCTCTATTTAAGTTATTCTGACCTCTATTATTCACTTCTGGGTCAAAGCCAGTATAATCTGTAATTGTGAATAAATTTTGACCACTTACATAAATTCTTGCTTTTGATATGAGATCGTTAAATTGTGGAAGTGTATACCCTAACGATACATTTTGAAGTCTAATGAACGATCCATCTTCAATAAAGTAATCTGAATCTCTGTAAGAGTTGGCAAAGTCTCTGTTTCCGTCTATTACGGGTCTTGAGGCTCCAGTATTAGTAGGTGTCCAAGAGTTTGTAAGGATTGTGCTGATTTGATTTATTTTTTGAACACCATCACCTAATTCAGAAGCTTGCAAGTTTCTTACATCAAATCCTTGAGAACCTCTGAAAAATAGGCCCATATCAAAATTCTTATAGGTAAATGTTGAATTTAATCCCCAAGTGAAATCAGGATTTGGGTCACCTATAATCACATAGTCATCTGGAGTAATTTCGCCATCACCGTTTACATCCCTATATTGTGGGTAACCTGGTTTGTCTCCTGATCTTGAAGGGTTGTTGGCTATTTCATCTTCTGATTGGAAAATACCCACATAATCATATCCTCTCCAAACACCTATTGGGTTGCCAGCTTCTACCCAGCTACCTTCTACACCAAGGTGACCACTTGTGGAGCTAGAGAAGAAAGGAGTGCTATCGCCCAAATCTGTAAGCTCGTTTTTAAGGATTGAAAGGTTACCTGCAACATTCCATTTAAAATCCTCTCCATTCACTATATAACCATCCAATCCAATTTCAAATCCTGTGTTTTCCAGTGAACCGGAGTTTTTAAGTATAGATTGAAATCCAAGGCTACTTGGTATAGAAACAAAAAGTAAAAGGTCTTCAGTTCTATTGCTAAAATAATCTAATGTTAAGTTCATACGGCTATTAAAGAAGGAAGCGTCAATACCAATGTTTCTCATTGTTGTTGACTCCCATTTCAAATCGGCGTTGCTTAATCTGTCGTCAGCAAGACCTAAAACCAAACTACCGTTAACTACATAATTAAATTCGCTAAGGTTTGCCAAAGAATTGTAAACTGGTATTTCCGAGTTACCGGTTAATCCCCAACTTGCTCTAAGTTTAAAGTTGTTCATTATCTCTGAAATTCCCTTATCGGCAAAGAAATTTTCATTTGATAAATTCCACCCTAAAGCTAAGGAAGGAAAGTTTGCCCACTTGTTCTCGGTTCCAAATCTTGAAGAACCATCTCTTCTAAACGTTACGGTTGCCAAATATCTACTGTCAAAATTATAATTGATTCTACCTAAAACAGATTCTAATAACCACTCTCTTCTGTTGGAAGTTGGGGTTATGATATCTGGTCCTCCTTGTAAAGTGGCTTGGTTTACAGAAGCAGCTGTAATGCCGCGTGTGGTACTGCTGAAGAAATTATTGACTTCTTTCTGGTAAGTGTAACCTGCAACGGCATCTACAAAATGCTTTCCAAATTGGTTGTTGTAAGTAAGTAAGTTTTCATTTAAGATATTCCCGGAATTTCTGTTGGCAAGAGTTAATTCGCCAGCATTGTCCCTACCTATTCTAGTGTTTACAGATGGGAAAAAACTTGTTCTATTTATATTTAAGATATCTGCTCCAATACTTGTTTTGGCTTTTAAGTGTTCTGTTAGGTTAAAGGTAAATGTGGTATTTCCTAAAACTCTATTGGTGATATCCTTATCGGTTGCAAATTCAAGCTCTTGTAGCGGATTTATTGAAAATCTACCATCGTAGGATGCCAACGCATAGGTCCCGTCTTCATTAAATACAGGTACCGTTGGATCCAGACCCAAAGCAGTAATAATAATACCTCCAGGTCCTCCTTGGTCGGTAGGAGCATTGTTTGAGACCGTTCTGTTGTAAGACCAGCTAGAACTAACGTTTAAAAAATTATTGAAAACAGAATTGTCAACATTTAGTCGAATACCATATCTTTGGAAATCTGTCATTTTAATGATGCCTTTATTGTCATGATAATTTCCTGTTATCGCATATCTATTTTCTTTATTTCCACCTGAAAATGTAAGTTGATGATTTTGAACAGAACCTACCCTTGTTACTTCGTCTAACCAGTTTGTTCCTTTACCAAAAGCACTTATCTGATCTTGTGAGTAAATAGGTGCACCGCCTTGGCTAGTTTCCAAAGTGTTCAAGTAGGTTGCAAACTCTGAACCGGTCAATACGTTTATTGGATTGGTTATGGTCTGGGTTGAATATGATCCATCATAACTGATTTTTGCCTTTCCCGCCTTACCTCTTTTGGTAGTAATCAATACAACACCATTGGATCCTCTTGACCCGTAAATGGAGGTGGCAGAAGCATCTTTGAGAACTTCAATAGACTCTATATCGTTCGGGTTAATAGAGGCAAGGATATTCGTTGCTTGTCTAGCTCCACCAGCACTATAAGCGCTATTGTCTGGATATATTGGAAATCCGTCAACAACATATAGTGGTTCGCTACCACTATTAATTGAATTTGAACCTCTAATACGAACTGAAACACCACCGCCTGGAGCTGCAGATGTTTGGGTTACTTGAACCCCGGGAGCTCTTGCTTGTATGGCTTGGTCTACTGACGTAACTGGCAATTCTTTAAAGGCGTCTCCGTCAATGGAGGATACAGACCCTGTTAAGTCGCTCTTTTTAACTGTACCATACCCCACTATGACTACTTCGTCAAGTGCTTGGCTTTCAGGGTCCATTGTTATATTAATTGTGGTACGGCCATCAATAGCAACGCTTTGTGTAGCAAAACCTAATGATGAAAATTCTAACGTGATAATTTCACTTGGTACAGATAATTCATAATTACCGTCAAAATCAGTTATGACCCCTTGGGTTCCCGCAATGACATTAACTCCTGGTAAAGGAGAATTAGTTTCTCCATCGGTTACCGTGCCATTAATAGTTGTTTGTGCAGTTAGTGTTAGGCTACCCCATAATAGGGAAATTCCTAAAGCTAATAGTTTGAGTTGATTTGTTGAGAATGTTAGCTTCATAGTATTGTTAATTGATTTTTAGTTAAGGATTTTTTGAAAACTAAAAATTCGTGTTAAATCCTTAACACAATATTATGAAAATATTTAGCTCATACAAATGGACGTTTTTTGCTAAAACATGGATTTTTTAATTTATAAATAATAAAACCATATAAATAGCATGCTGGTTTTGTCTAATTGATAAAATAAAAGTTAAAATCTATATTATGTTACGACCGGTTAAGGAGGAAATCCTGAGCTTAGAATTCTTGTTGTGTTTTTCTGTACTCTTTGGGTGAAACACCAAAATTTTTCTTAAAGGTTCTAGAAAAATAAAGAGGGTCTTGTATGCCTACCTTATAACTGATTTCTTTAATGCTCAAATCTGTGTATTTTAAATATTCGCAAGCCTTTTGTATTTTTTTCAGATTGAAAAAATGAATCAGGGAATAGCCAGTTCTTTTTTTAAATAAGTTAAAAAGGTAAGAAGGTGAACAATTAAATTGTTTGGCAATTTCACTAGACTTAAATGTCTTGTCTAAGTTGGACATTAAAAAATCAATTACGGAATTTATCATATTCGTATGAGAGGTAGAATCCGTAGCTATTCCTTTAGACGTATATACAAAGGAGCTAATAAAGTTTAATCCTAATATATTGGAATATTCTAGTTTTGGAACTGTGTATTCAGTCTTGTACATATGAAATATTTCATTGAACAAGTTTATTTTGGAACGTTCAAAAGCAATACTGCCATTGTTACTTCGGTGTTCCATATAGCGCTTGTAAAGATTGTCTGTTAAGTTCCCGCCAAAATGCATCCAATAGATACTCCAAGGGTCATTTTTGTCTGAGTTGTACTCATGTGGTGTGTTTCTATGGATAATATGATATGTATTTGGGAGTACATGAATAAGCTGACCATCTACTTTTAAATTGCCCTTACCCTCAATACAATATATAAAGATATATTCCTTAATTCCTTTTTTTCTAGACCTGTAATGATGTTGGGCATTAGGGTAGAAACCTATGTCCGTTATATAAAAAGATTCACAAATGGTATGAAGTTCTTTTCTTATTGAATCGGGAAGAACAATCATTTTTTGCCCTAAAAAACCCTCTTTAATCTTAGAATTTTCCATTAGAATTTAGCATTGTTTTTTAGAATAAGGTACATGGATTGGTCTGGTTTTTAAAATTGATTCAATTAAGAAAGATGAATCTAAATCTTCATAAATGGAGATGAAACTTGTTTTATAGGTGCAATAATTCTTTTTTCTATTACTTTGATGTTTTTTTAAATCTTATCCTTAATAATATTTAAAAGTCCATGTTTTTGTGTAAATACTCCATTTTTGATAATTCAAATTTAGATAATTTAGCAAAATAATAACTTCAATTTTTTCAAAAATTATTAAATAATCAATGTATTCGAGCTTATTTTAAAATAAGTGTACTTATGTCACTTTATTTTAATTTACATCTTTTCGAGTGTAATAGTCCATATTTTGGTTTTTTTTTGATTGAATAAGATAGTTGAAGATGGGTTTTAATACCGAAGTATATAATGTAACCATAAAACCAGAACCTATGAAAAACTTAAAACTCATACATCTAATTAAATTTTGGAAAGCACTTGGTAAGTGTTATCCTCTGCTTGGAGTGTTTTTATTGAATGCGTCTGTGTGCGGAGCCTTTAGTGGAAATACAACAATTTATACTACAAAGATGTTGGGAAGTATAGAGCAGTCCACTGTAAAAGGTACGGTTTTAGATGAAGATGGTGTTCCATTATCGGGTGCAAATGTGTTGGTAAAAGGTACCACACGTGGCGTGGTAGCAGATTTTGATGGTAATTTTTTAATAGAAGCGACCGTAGGTGACATTCTTGAAGTTTCTTATATTGGAATGAAAACAGCTACCGTAACTTTGGATAGTGCCAAGAATGTTACAGTTACATTACTGAGCGATGCGGCATTCTTGGATGAAGTGGTAGTTGTGGCCTATGGCGTACAGAAAAAAGAGAGTGTTACAGGTTCTATTTCCAGTGTAAAGGTGGATAATATCACCCAAGTTCCAGCAACAAATGTGAAAAATTTGTTGATTGGTCAAGCGGCAGGGTTGATTACTAATCAAAATCCGGGGTTGCCCGGTCAAGATAATGCTGCTTTCAGTATTAGGGGGTTTGGTGACCCTTTGGTTATAGTTGATGGTGTAGAGTCTTATCTGGATAGGTTGGACCCTAATGATATAGAGACGATATCAATTTTGAAAGATGCCTCTGCGGCAATTTATGGCGCAAGAGCCGGTAATGGGGTGATTTTGGTAACGACAAAAAGCGGTAAATCTGGAAAAACCAAAATCAACTATCATGGTTGGTACGGAACACAGAACCGATTAACTTTTCCTGAAATATCTGGCGCAGAGGGGTTTGTTAGTTTGGGCAGGGATGCCATTTTTAATGCTCAATATAATCCCGAAACACCTGACGCGGTCATAGATTATGGTAGCTTGTTTACTGAAGAGAAATTGGCCGAGATAAGGTCAGGTGAACAAAAAAGTTATAGTTGGGTAGATGCTTTGCTAAGAAATGGTGGGGCTCAAATAGCTCAACATAACTTAAGTGCTTCGGGTGGTTCGGAAAATGTACAATATTACACGTCATTAGGGTTGCAAAATCAAACAAGTATATTTAATGGAGACTATGATTACAAGAAAATTAGTATAACCAATAATATAAATGCCAATCTTACTCCTGATTTAAGTTTAAGTTTCAATAGTTCCTATATAGATGAATCAAGGGATTATGCAGCAATAGGTTTAAACGATGTTTGGAATGACCTTAGAACAGCACAACCTCTGTATAATCCGTTTTTGCCTGATCCGGATAGAGCACCATATTCAGGATTTTCACAAAGGTCTCCAGTAGCTAGAACACAGCAGAAATTTGCAGGTTATGAAAGGACAGATCTAGAAACTTTAGCTGCGGCTTTGGATATTAAATATAATTTACCTTTTGTTCCAGGGTTAAGTATTGGGGTCAAAAACAATATTAGGTTTCGTTTAATAACGCAGGATAGATTACGACAGCCTTATGATGTGTGGTCTTTTGATCCTAGTGCAGTTTCTGCTGATAATGATGGGTATACAAAAGAGGCTACAATTTCTGTAAATGACTTTTATAAATATATTGGTGGAGCCAATTTTAATGATGATCCCAAAAGAAGAATACTGTCCCGTGCTTATCTAAACTATAGTAAAGATATTTCTAAGCATACGATTGGGGCACTCGCATTCGCAGAAAAAGAAGATAATCTTTATGAACGGTTGACTGTCTTGAGAAGAGATCTTCTGTCTTCTGATGTTCCACAGGTAAGTGCAGGAGACGATAACCTTACCACTACAGGTGGATTGGGTGTGCCGTTAAGTTATACTAGGCAAAGTGTGGCAGGTAGACTTAATTATTCTTATGACGGCAAATATTTGTTGGAAGGTACGTTTAGAGCGGACGGAAGTTCAAAATTTGGTCCGGATGTGCGATGGGGATACTTTCCGTCCCTATCACTTGGGTGGAATATTGCCAAGGAAAATTTCTTGCAGAATAGCGAAACTATAAAGGAACTAAAATTAAGGTTGTCTTATAGCGAGACCGGTATAGATAGTAATATCGGAAATACGGCTTTTGAGTTTTTAACAGGGTTTTCAGAAACAGGTCAAGTGTATTACTTGGATGAAAATACTCCTACGCCCACTATTAGAACAGAGGGTATAGCCAATCAATTAGTTACATGGGAAGAAACAACAATGTATAATATTGGTTTGGATCTAAGTTTGTTCGGAGGTAAACTTTATGCAAATATAGATGCTTTTTACCGTCTTCGTGAAGGCTTGCTGAGGTTGCCAATAGAAGGTTTGCCAACAACTTTTGGCGCAAACTTACCGGCAACGAACTTGGATACAAGAAATAATCGCGGTTTTGAAGCCTTAGTGGGGTACAGAAATAATTGGGAAGATTTTGGGGTAAATATTGCCGGTACTTTTACGTTGGCGCGAGAACGTTATGGAGACTATCAAGAAAATATAGACTTTACGGACCCTACGCAGGTAAGGTTGGATAAACGATCTGGACGGTATGTTAACACAACATTTGGATATCAAACGGACGGTTTATTTAACACTCAGCAAGAAGTAGATGAATACTTGAATCAGTTTACTATTGAGGATTTAAATGGATCTCCCAAGCCTGGGGACATAAGATATATTGACAGAAATGGAGATAATATTTTGAATAGGGATGATCAATACGAAATAGGTTTTGGAAATATACCTGAAATGCTTTTTTCCTTGAACACTAATTTTTCCTATAAGAATTTTTCTTTAGGCATGTTGTGGCAAGGTGCTTCTAAATTTAATGTATTGATAACCGCGGGAGCAAGAAATCCATTTAATAATGAAACTGTACCATATACCCTTCATGAAAAATATAGTTGGAGGCAAGACCCTTCTAACCCAGGAGTAGGGGCCAACCCCAATGCGCAGCTACCGGCTTTTGAGAGAAGTGGGGCTCGCATTTGGAATGGTGCATCATCAGACTTTTGGTATAAAGATGGAACCTATCTAAGGCTTAAAAATGCTAATATAAGCTACAAATTACCGGCTGAAGTGTTGGATTTAATAAAGTTTGAAAACTTAGAATTCTATGTTGCGGGCGATAACTTGTTAACGTTTTCCAAGTTAGGTATCTATAAGGACATAATAGACCCGGAAGAAGCATCTAGTGCAACCGGGTTAACTCTGCCAATCTTAAGAACATTCACTTTTGGAGTCCGTATTGGCTTATAATTTATCAACCTTAAAACTAAAAATTATGTTACCAAAAAGTTTATATTTTGTACTTGTACTCTTTTGTTTAGGGTGTGACGATCAATTGGATAAAGAGCCGGATTTCATTTCGGAAAATACGGTCTTCGAGGATGAAGGACTTACAAATTCGTATGTTGCAGATTTATATCTAAACATGAACTTTCAAGAAATTGGTGGGTTTGGAAATGTTGGTATAGGTTTGTTTGCGGCTGCAGGAGCCGAACATATTAATTTTGCTAATTGGCAATATCCTAATTTATCATATTCAAGACAATATACAGAGGTTACCGGTCCGGGAAATCTTGACCGCTGGCCTTATTTTAATATAAGAAACATGAATATTCTTTTGCGTGACCTGCCAAATAGCGTTTCGTTAGAAGAAGATTTTATTAGGACTACTATGGCAGAGGTCAGGTTTCTTCGGGCGTATGAATATTTTGAAATGGTAAAACGTTATGGAGGTGTGCCGCTTATTACTACCGTACAGGATCAAGATGATTCTGATGAGGTTCTTTTTCCGAGTAGGGCAACAGAAAAGGAAATATATGATTTCATATACAATGAATTGGCAGAAATACTTCCGGATTTATCCGAAGTTAAAACGGGAGCCAACGGTAGGGTGGATCGCTTTACTGCACTTATGTTGCAAAGTAGGGCTATGCTTTATGCTGCTAGTATAGCAAATTTTGGGGAAGAGCAAATTAACGGTATTGTGGGTGTCCCATCGGCTAGTGCCCAAGATTACTATAAGAAAAGTTACGATGCTTCTAAGGAGGTTATAGATTCTCAATTATTTCAACTAATTGATGAGGGGGATGACAAAGCAGCAAATTTTGCTTCTATTTTTCTGAATGAAGGTACAGGTAATAATGAGATAATTTTTGCTGAACGTTTTGAGCCATTTATAAAAGGGCATTCTTTGGACTGGTTGGCAAATCCTGATGGACTTGGTTTGGAGTGGAACTCTAACTTTCCGGTTTTGTATGATTTCGTAGAAAATTTTGATTTTATAGATGGTCGAACCGGTAGTAGTATTTCCAGAGAAGATTTAACATTGGAAAATGAATGGGATGTTACCGACTTTTTCGGGAATAGAGATCCTCGATTTGTAGCGAGTGTATTTTACCCTGAGACTACATGGAAAGGCCAAAAAATATATTTTCACAGTAGTAGTTTAGTAAATGGAGAGGTTGTAAACGGTACGGGTACAATACTTACCAAACAAAATGGAGAGGAAATACCGGCTACAGCGGCGGCAAGAAACGTTAGAAATACTGCGCTCTTACTTAGAAAAAGGTTAGATCCAACAAATATAGCTACGCAATCAGAAAATTCGGGTCAAGATTTCTATGTATTTAGGTATGCGGAAACTTTATTGAATTTAGCCGAAGCGGCCTATTATTTGGGAAACTCTGGTGAAGCTTTGACCATGGTCAATATGGTCAGGGAACGGGCAGGAATGCCACTTAGGTCAGAAATTACGGAAGATTTTATTAGGCAGGAGCGTCAAGTGGAGTTGGCTTTTGAAGAGCATCGTTTTTGGGATTTAATCCGCTGGCGTGTTGCTACGGAAGTTCTAGGAAATGTTCGTACAAAAGGCTTGGTATTCAGATATAATCTTGATACGGACATGTACAATATAACGCTTAAAAATGCGGAAGGTGATATAAGACAATTTGGAGAGGAAAGGTATTATCTTCCATTTAGTCAGGAAAGATTGGCGGAAAATCCAAATTTGGTTCAAAACCCTGGTTATTAAGTTGATATTGATTGTTTTGTAGTGATGTTTAGTTAGTAGACTTGTTGCATACTGGTAGTAATTTTAAATTACTACCAGTTCTTAAATGTTATCTCCATGACACATTATTTTTCCATATAGATATAAATAGGGACAGGCAATTAGATTGTCCGTAACAAAAAATAGCATGACTTTAAAAGAATTTTCTATAAAAAAACTTATATGCTTCTTCGTTTTTTTTACATCAACTTTAGGTGTTTATTCGCAGGAAGCCAAGCCAAATATTGTACTTATTTATGTGGATGACTTGGGCTTTGGAGATATTGGGGTTAATGGGGCCATTGGCGTAGAAACCCCCAATGTAGATAGGTTGGCGGCAAGCGGCCTAAATTTTACCGACGCACATTCTACTGCGGCTACCTGCACGCCTTCCAGATATTCATTGTTAACGGGTGAATTTGCTTTTAGGAATAATGCAGCAATAGTAAATGGAGATGCCCCTCTGATTATAGATGTTGATAAACGTACGTTGCCGGACATGTTAAAAGATGCCGGCTACACTACCGGGGTGGTCGGAAAATGGCATTTAGGACTGGGGGACGGAAAAGCAAATTGGAACGAGGAAGTAAAACCGGGCCCTAGAGAAGTAGGTTTTGATTATAGTTTTCTTATACCCGCAACAGGAGATCGTATACCTACGGTATACATGGAAAATCAAAAGGTGGTAGGACTTGATGCTCAAGATCCAATAACTGTTAGTTATACTTCAAAACTGGATGGGTACCCCATTGGAACCGAACATCCCGAGCTTTTAAAACAGCACACAGATGTACAACATTTAGGCTCAATTACGAATGGAATAAGTCGTATTGGTTATATGAATGGAGGGGAAAGTGCTTTATGGGTAGATGAAGATATTCCATTTGATTTAACGAAAAAGGCAAATGAATTTATAGATAAAAACAGTAAAAATCCATTTTTCCTTTTCTTCTCTCTTCATGATATTCATCAGCCTAGAATTGCCAATATAAAATTTGTTGAAGCCAGTACAATGGGGCCTAGAGGAGATGTTATAGCGCAAATGGATTGGTGTGTAGGAGCTATAATGCAAAAGCTGAAAGAAGTGAACCTGGACAACAATACCATGGTCATATTTACAAGTGACAATGGTCCAATTTTAGACGATGGTTATTTGGATTATGCCAGGGAATTAGTTGGGGAGCATAAACCGGGAGGTAAATATAAAGGAGCAAAGTATTCAGTTTATGAGGCAGGTACACGCATGCCGACCATTGTCTCATGGCCATCAAAAATACGTCCAGGTACAAGTAATGCTTTATTGTCTCAGGTAGATTTATACGCTTCCTTGGCTTCTTTGGTTGGTCAGAAACTTAAAAATGGTGACGCCAAGGATAGTGAAAATCATATAGAAGCTTGGTTGGGTCTTGATAAAAAAGGTAGAGATTTTCTTTTGGAAGAGGCGTATACTTTTGGTTTACGAATGGGGAGTTATAAGTATATCAAACCCCAGAAAAATGCACAAACACCCCAGTGGATTGCTAATAAGTTTGTAGATCCCGGCTTTAGTACAGTACCCCAATTGTATAATTTGGATGTAGATCCCTTTGAAGAAGAGAACATAGCAGATGAGTATCCGGACGTATTAAAGAAAATGCAGAAAGCATTATCAAATATTTTGAGTGAAAAGTAACAATCAAGATACCTTACTGTCTTGATTTATAAGGTGAACATCGTTTTAAAAACTTTTTATTTTGAGAGAATTATATATATTAAATTATCTTTTTGTAATAGCATCCTTAGTTTACGGTTGTAAACAAAATGAAGATAAGCCAAAGGCTACAAATTCTAATAAGCCTAATATTGTTTTTATACTAGCGGATGATTTGGGGGCGCATGACTTAAGTTATGCAGGTAGTGACTACTATGAAACCCCATATATAGATACTATAGCTAGGGAAGGGGTACATTTTACTCAAGGCTATGCTGCTGCACAAGTATGTAGCCCTTCTAGGGCTAGTTTAATGACCGGGCAATACACCGCTCGCCATGGCGTAACAGATTGGATAGGAGCGGCTACAGGTGAAAAATGGGGTGAATATTATAATACCAAGGTCCTTCCGCCAGATTATGAACATGCACTAAAAGAAGAAGACATTACAATAGCCGAAGCGTTCAAGGCTGGTGGGTATAGAACTTTCTTTGCTGGAAAATGGCATTTGGGTGATGAACCATATTCTCCAGAAAATAACGGTTTTGAAATCAATAAAGGGGGATGGGAAGTAGGTAGCCCTAAAGGAGGCTATTATGCCCCTTGGAACAATCCCAAACTGGATTATAAATATAATGGTGAAAATTTAACCAAACGTTTAGCTCTAGAAACAGCAGACTTTATTACGGAGAACAAAGATCAGCCGTTTTTTGCTTTTTTGTCTTTTTACGCCGTGCATGGTCCTATAGAAACAACTGAAGCAAAATGGGAGAAATATAGAAATAAGGCAGAACAGAAAGGCATTAAAGATTCGGGTTACGATATGGAACGCATTCTACCTATCCGAAACGTACAGGACAATCCAATATATGCTGGGTTAGTAGAATCTATGGATGATGCTGTAGGCGTTGTTTTAAATAGGTTAAAGGAACTTGGTTTGGATGATAATACTATAATTGTATTTACATCGGATAACGGAGGTGTTGCCAGCGGTGATGCTTTTTCTACCAGTAATTTCCCCTTAAGAGGCGGCAAAGGTTATCAATGGGAAGGTGGTATAAGAGAACCTTATTTGATTAAAGCACCAATGTATAAAGATGCCCCTAGTGTTATAGAATACCCTGTATCAGGTATAGATTTTTATCCCACCCTATTAGATTTTGCCGGCGTTGATAAGCCTAAAAATCAATACTTGGACGGGTTGAGTCTTGTTCCATTGTTTGAAGGAAAATCTTTAGATGAAAGAGCGTTGTTTTGGCATTATCCACATTATGGCAATCAAGGAGGTGAACCTGTTAGTATGATTAGAAAGGGCGATTGGAAACTTATCCATTACTATGAAGATGGTCATGATGAACTTTACAACCTAAAGCATGATGTTGGGGAAAAGGAAAATGTAGTAGCCCAGAATATGGAAGTGGCCCGGCAACTAAAGAAAGAATTGGAAAATAATTTAGAAGAAACTGGTGCGGCCGTGCCAGTGTCTAATTCTAAGTATAATAACTCCAAGGCAATTGAACTATATGAAACACGTAAAAACCAGATGCTTCCCAATTTAGAAAAGCAGAGAAAGAAAATACTATCTAAGGATTTTAATCCTCAAAATAATTGGTTCGATAGTAAGTCTACAAAAGATTAAGGCTTAGGAACGCCCACAAAATTACACTATAATGTTATGAGTGAATCCAAATTCAATTTTACCTATTTACTTTTTTTGGCAATGGTCTCGGCTATGGGCGGATTTTTATTTGGCTATGACTGGGTGGTTATAGGAGGCGCAAAACCGTTTTACGAGCTTTATTTTGACATTTCTGCTATTCCAACTCTACAAGGTTGGGCTATGAGTAGCGCTTTGGTTGGTTGTATATTTGGTGCAGTAGTTTCAGGATTTTTAGGAGATAAATGGGGGCGAAAAAACAGTCTTATATTGGCTGCGGCACTATTTTCTTTATCCGCCTTTGGCACAGGTTATGCAGATAATTTCGCCATTTTCATTAGCTATCGGATTATTGGTGGCTTGGGTATTGGTTTGGCCTCAACACTTTCGCCAATGTACATTGCCGAAGTGGCTCCAGCCAAATACAGGGGTAGGTTCGTTGCTATAAATCAATTAACCCTGGTATTAGGAATTTTGGTTGCTCAAATTGCTAATTGGGGAATTGCTGAAGCAATACCTGCTAATTTTAGCGATGCCGATATTCATACATCATGGAACGGGCAAACGGGATGGCGCTATATGTTCTGGGTCGAACTTATACCTGCGTTATTATTCTTCTTTCTAATGTTCCTAGTTCCGAAAAGCCCAAGATTTCTAGCTAAGACAGGAAGACTTGAAACGGCTAAAAAGGTTTTGTCCAAGATAGGAGGGGACATTTATGCGCATCATGAAGTTAAAAACATGAAGTCTACGCTTAAAAGTGATGATGGAAAGAAAATTAATATTTCGGAATTAAAGAGCAAAAGAGTATTGCCAATAATGATTATAGGTATTGTATTGGCGGTTTTTCAGCAATGGTGTGGTATTAATATCATTTTTAATTATGCCGAAGAAATATTTTCTGCGGCGGGCTACAGTGTAGGAGATATGCTCTTTAATATAGTTATAACGGGTAGCGTAAATCTGATTTTCACTTTTATGGCCATGCGTACGGTAGATAGCTGGGGTCGAAGAAAATTAATGCTCTTGGGTGCTGCAGGGTTGGCTATTATATATGCTTTATTGGGAGGTGCTTATTATCTTGAATTTAGTGGTTGGCCGGTTCTGGTACTGGTAATAACAGCTATAGCTATTTATGCCATGTCGTTGGCTCCAATTACATGGGTGATACTTTCAGAAATTTTTCCGAACAGGTTAAGGGGAATTGCAATGTCCATCGCAACATTTTCATTATGGATAGCTTCTTTTATCCTAGTGTTTACTTTTCCTATTATGAATAATACATTAGGGTCTTACGGTACCTTTTGGACGTATAGCTTAGTATGCTTGGCAGGTTTCATTTTTGTAAAGAAAAAATTACCTGAAACAAAAGGGAAAAGTTTAGAAGAAATTGAATTTGAATTAACGGAAGAAAAATGAAATATAAATACAATGTTCTGATTATTGTGCTTTTGTTGGTCCATGGTGCTTTTGCCCAGGCAAAAGATGATGCTTGCAATTACCTTGATTCCGTAAAATCCGAATTAAAGAAAACTTGGCCTGACAATAAGACTGTTAACCTTGTTTTTCATGGGCATTCTGTGCCATCTGGCTATTTCAAGACACCAAAAGTACATACGCTAGAGTCATACCCTTATAAGATACTTAAGGAAGTTAAGCAAATTTATACTCATGCTGTGGTCAATAGTATTACTACATCAATTGGTGGGGAGCATTCTGAACAAGGAGAGAAAAGATTTAAAGAAGATGTATTGGCTCACAGACCGGATGTATTGTTTATAGATTATGCATTAAACGATCGGAATATAGGCTTGGAAAGAGCCAAAATAGCTTGGGAAAAAATGATAGTTCAGGCAAAGGAATATGGGACAAAAGTTATTCTAATGACCCCTACACCAGATTTAAATGAAGATATTAAATCCATAGACACCAAACTTTATAAACACACGCAACAGATTAGGGAATTGGGACAAAAGCATGAAGTAGGTCTTGTTGATAGTTATGGCCTGTTTCGGGAATTGGCTAACACAAAAAACCTTAAAGATTATATGGCTCAAGGTAACCACATCAATGAAAAAGGGCATGAAATTGTTGCAAAAGCAATACGTGATTTTTTTATAGAAGATTTTCAAAGCAAATAAATATATACGCGCATGGAATTTAAAGTTATTATGCTTTCCGGACTCTTGTTTGCACTTTGTTCTTGTGAGGATGCACAGATTAAAGAATTGGATTTATCCGGTGAGTGGCAGTTTCAAATAGATTCCTTAGATCAAGGTATATCTGAACAATGGTTCGTAAATAATTTAAATGATGTTATTGAATTACCCGGTTCAATGGCTGAAAATGGGAAAGGTGACGAAATAACGGTCAATACGCATTGGACAGGTAGTATGTGGAACGACAGTCTTTGGTATAAAGACCCTAAATATGCTAAGTACCGTGAACCTGGAAATGTAAAAGTATCATTTTGGTTAAGCCCTGACAAAGTATATACAGGCCCGGCTTGGTATCAAAAAAAAGTAACCATTCCAACTATATGGGAAAATCAGTATATCAGTCTAGAATTAGAACGGCCTCATTGGGAAACAACCTTATGGGTAGATGATAAGGAAGTAGGCACACAACATAGCTTAGGGACACCCCACAATTACCGTTTAGATAAATACCTTAAACCAGGAGAACACACAATTACGTTACGTATAGACAATAGGGTAAAGGATATAGATCCTGGTGTGGACGCTCATAGTATTTCAGATAACACCCAGACTAATTGGAACGGTATAGTAGGCGATATCAAGTTGATAACATCGCCACTCTTTACGTTTAAAGATGTAAAACTTTATCCAGATGTAAATAACAACCTTGTTGGCGTTAAGGGAACAATTGTCAATTTTAGTGGAAATACACAAAAGGGTGAAATAGTGCTTCAGGCAAAGCAGGTTGCTAGTGGTGCTAATGGCTTGCAAGAAGTTGTTCATCAAATTGAAATTGACCAATATGGGAAATTTGAAATAGATTATCCTATGGGAGACTCACCTTTATTGTGGGATGAGTTCAATCCTAATTTGTACAAGATGCAATTAAGATTGAAATCCGATTTAGGTATAAGTGAGAAGGAAATAACCTTTGGTATGCGTGATTTTAAAGTTGATGGTAAGCGCTTTGCGATTAACGGAAGACCAGTTTATCTACGTGGCACGTTAGAGTGTTCTATTTTCCCTTTAACAGGATACCCACCTACCGATGTTGAGGAATGGAAACGTATTCTGAGAACGATACAGAATCATGGTTTAAACCATATGCGTTTTCATTCATATTGTCCGCCGGAAGCGGCATTTCAAGCTGCGGACGAATTAGGTGTGTATATTCAAGTAGAAGCATCTGCGTGGGCAACTATAGGGGATGGGAAACCAATAGACGATTGGTTATATAAAGAGGCGGAAGATATAATAGATACATATGGGAACCACCCCTCTTTTGTGATGATGGCCTATGGTAACGAACCGTCAGGTAAAAATCACGCCAAATATCTGGAAAAGTTTGTATCACATTTTAAAGATTTGGATAGCCGCAGATTATACACCAGTGCTGCCGGTTGGCCTTTGTTGGATAATCTAGATTATTACAATCATAAAGGACCGCGTATTCAAGGTTGGGCCCAAGAACTTAACAGTGTTATAAATGCCGAGCCACCGCAAACGGAATTTGATTATAGAAAGTTGATTGAAGAAACCCCTATGCCTTATGTAAGTCATGAAATGGGACAGTGGTGCGTGTATCCTAACTTTAAGGAAATGTCAAAATATACCGGTGTTTTAAAGCCTAAAAATTTTGAGATTTTTAAAGAAACCTTGAACGAGAATCATCTAGGTCACTTAGCTGATAGTCTTTTATTGGCATCAGGTAAATTGCAGGTACTATGTTACAAGGCAGATATAGAAGCGGGCTTGCGTACCAAGGACATGGCAGGTTTTCAGTTGTTAGACTTACATGATTTTCCTGGTCAAGGTACGGCACTTATTGGGGTTTTGGATGCCTTTTGGGAAGAGAAAGGTTATGTAACTCCTAGTGAGTTTCGTGAGTTTAATTCAGAAACTGTACCGTTGGCAAGATTGGCCAAACGTATTTTCTTAAACAATGAAACTTTAAAAGCCTCAGTAGAAGTCGCTCACTATGGTGAGAAGCCAATACATAATGTAACCCCTACCTGGGAGCTCACGGACAAAACAGAAAATTCTTTTGCGAAAGGTGAATTCTCAAAAACTACTATTCCGGTTGGAAATGGGTTTAGTCTAGGTGAGATTTCAGTAAAATTAGATTCACTCTTAACACCTCAAAAATTAGTACTTACCGTCTATGTTGGTGAATATAAAAACAGTTGGGATGTTTGGGTGTACCCTTCTGAAAATGAACCAATAAAAAGTAGCGATAATTTTCGCGTTGTTCAGAAGCTAGATCCCAGAACTCTTGATTATTTAAATAACGGGGGCAACGTATTACTTACTATAACCAAAGGAGATATTAAGGCTGATAAAGGTGGTGATATTGGCGTGGGCTTTTCGAGTATTTTCTGGAACACCTCATGGACTAAAGGGCAAAAACCCCACACACTTGGTATTCTTACCAATCCCTCCCATCCTGCTTTGGCTGAATTTCCAACAGAGTATCATAGCAATTGGCAATGGTGGGATGCTATGAGCCATTCAAATGCTATTGTTCTAGATGATTTTTCTTCTGATTTGCATCCAATTGTTCGCGTAATTGATGATTGGTTTGAAAATCGTAGAACGGCCTTACTTTTTGAGGCAAAAGTAGGTAAAGGTAAATTGTTGTTCTCCGGTGTGGATTTACATAGTAGTATGGAAGACAGACCCGAAGCACGTCAATTGTTATATAGTTTAAAAAGGTACATAGTCAGTAGCCAATTTAATCCAAAAATCCAATTGAAACCTAGGGAAATCAAAAGTTTATTAAAGTATTAAGAAATTATGTTTAAATGGTTCGATGTTCAAAGTCGAACATAATAGAATTCGAGATGAGTATAGTAAAGGCTTGGAAAGATACAGTAGTTATACCTACCTACGAAGTTGGAAAACCAGAGAAATATCCTGTTTTTTTAGATAAAAGAGTATATCAGGCCAGTAGTGGTGTTGTTTATCCCCATCCGGTAATTGAAAAAATTAGCGATGAAAAAGTTGATAAAGAATGGGATGTAATTTACTTGGAGAATGATTTTATTAAAATAATGATAATTCCTTCCCTTGGCGGTAGGATCCAGATGGCCTATGATAAAATCAGGGAACGTCATTTTGTTTACTACAATAATGTAATTAAGCCTGCTTTAGTTGGTTTAACAGGGCCATGGATTTCAGGAGGTATAGAGTTTAACTGGCCACAACACCATAGGCCTAGTACATATGATCCAACAGATTTTCATATTGAAGAGAATAAAGATGGTAGCATAACGGTTTGGGTCAGTGAAGTAGAACGTATGTTCAGAACTAAAGGTATGGCTGGTTTTACGCTATATCCGGATAAAGCATATCTAGAAATAAAAGGCCAACTATATAATAGAACATCTGTAGCCCAAACTTTTTTATGGTGGGCAAATCCTGCGGTGGCAGTAAATGACCATTACCAATCTGTTTTTCCACCAGATGTAAATGCGGTTTTTGATCATGGTAAAAGGGATGTTTCTGAATTTCCTATAGCTAAGGGCGAATATTATAAAGTAGATTATTCACCGGGTACGGATATTTCTAGATATAAGAATATACCCGTTCCCACATCGTATATGGCTATAACTTCTGATTATGATTTTGTAGGTGGATATGAGAATGATTCTAAAGGTGGACTATTGCATGTTGCAGATCATCATATTTCACCTGGTAAAAAACAATGGACTTGGGGTAATGGCGATTTTGGAAAGGCATGGGACCGTAATCTTACGGATAATGACGGGCCTTACATAGAGTTAATGTGTGGAGTATATACTGATAATCAACCAGATTTCTCTTGGATGCATCCTTATGAGGAAAAAAGTTTTAAACAGTATTTTATGCCCTATTATAACGTTGGGGTCGTAAAGAATGCTACCAAAGAAGCATTGTTGAATTTGGAAATGGAAGAAGAGCAGGTGCGGTTAAAAATCTATGTAACCTCTCATTACCCAAAATCTGTAATAAGCTTATGTTCAGAGAATAATATTTTATTTGAATCTGTTCGAAATTTAGACCCGGCAAATGGGTTTGAGGAACTGATTGCTGTTAATGGTATTAGCTATAAGAGCCTTACGGCTAAGGTAAAGGATGCCAATGGTAAAATTTTGGTGTCTTGGTCTCCGGCCAGTCTCTCTGATAGTGAAATACCAGAAGCAGCAAAAGCTGCAAAGCAACCAAACGAAATTAAGAGTGTTGAGCAGTTGTTTTTAAGAGGGCTTCATTTAGAACAGTATAGGCATGCTACTTACGATCCAACTGCCTATTATTTGGAAGGCTTGTCACGCGACCCTAAAGATGTTCGTTGCAATAACGCTATGGGACTTTGGTATTTAAAACGAGCGAAATTTGAAGAAGCCTTAAAGTATTTTGAAGCAGCTATAGATACATTGATAGAACGTAACCCTAATCCTTACGATGGCGAACCATATTTTAATAAAGGATTGACCCTATCATATTTAGGAAATAAGGAGGAAGCATATGCCGCGTTTTATAAATCCTGTTGGAATGCTGCTTGGCAGGATGCAGGCTATTTTAACTGTGCACAAATAGATTGTGCCAATGGAAACTTGGAAAAAGCACTGGAACTAGTAGATAAATCACTTATTAAAAATTGGCATAACCATAAGGCACGACATCTTAAGGTCATTATTTTAAGGAAACTGGGCCATGTAGATGAAGCAAAACAGTTAATACAGGATTCATTGGCCATAGATGCCTTTAACTTTGGGGTAATCTATGAAAGATATCAAATTACTGGTGCTTCGGAAGATTTAGAAAATCTAATGGATATCACTAGGGCCAATCAACAGAACTTTATTGAGTTCTCAATTGATTATGCACAGGCGGGGCAATACAATGAGGCTATAGCCTTATTAAATATTCTAGTGGATAAAAATTTGGCCAATTATCCTATGGTATATTATTTTCTAGGGGCATATCATTTGGAGAACAGCGAATACGACAAGGCCAATGAAAATTTCAAACTAGGAAGTAAAATGCCAATGGACTATTGTTTTCCAAACCGATTGGAAGAAGTAGTGGTATTACAGGCGGCTATCAGAAGTAATTCTCAAGACGCTAAAACAAACTATTATTTGGGTAATTTTTGGTACGCATCTAAACAGTACGAAGCGGCTCGCTTGTGTTGGGAGAAAGCTATTAAGTATGATAACTCCAACGCAATCTGTTATAGAAACCTCGCACTATTATACTTTAATAAGAAGAACGACCATCAAGAAGCAAGAATTTATTTGGAGAAAGCATTTGAGTTGGACAACACGGATGCACGTTTACTTATGGAGCTAGATCAATTCTATAAAAAATGTAATGTTTCTGTAAATGAACGCTTAATTCTCTTAGAAAAAAATATTGACTTGGTTCAATCCCGCGATGACCTGTACCTAGAATATTTAAGCTTGCATACATTCAAAGGCGAGTATGAAAAGGCTCTGGAGCTTATAAGTCAAAGGCAATTTCATCCTTGGGAAGGAGGAGAGGGTAAAGTGCCTTTTCAGTATGTAACGGTAAATGTGGAATTGGCCAAAAAAAATATAAAACAGGAAAATTACAATAAGGCTATAGAGTATTTGCTAGCTGCGCAAGCATACCCGGAAAACCTGGGAGAAGGAAAACTGTATGGGACTCAAGAGAATGATATACTTTATTGGTTGGGTTGTGCCTATGAAGGGATAAATGAGGTCGATAAAGCAAAGGAATGCTGGGAATTTGCAGCTACAGGCATCTCAGAACCTAGTCCTGCTATGTTTTATAACGACCAGCAGCCAGACAAGATATTTTATCAAGGTTTGGCATTGCTAAAATTAAAAAGGAAGGAAGAAGCAAATTATAGATTTACAAAACTTATAGCTTATGGTGAAGATCATATGGAAGATGACGTAAAGCTCGATTATTTTGCCATTTCATTACCAGATTTGCTGATTTGGGAAGAAGATTTAATCGTACGGAACAAAATTAATTGTTCTTATTTAATGGCCTTGGGCAACCTTGGGTTGCAGCAATACGAAGTCAGTTCAAAAATGTTTGATTGTGTTATGAGTTCTGATCATTATAATATGCAGGCATTTATTCATCGTGAAATGGTTGCAGATATCATAAATCAATCCTTAAAAATATAATAATGAAAAACATTTTTCTTAGAACCTTCTTTATAGCAATAGCGTTTCTCTTTGTTCAGTGCGATTCCCAAAACGGGAACAGTATTTCATTAGCGGGAAAGTGGAGGGTTAGCTTAGATTCATTGAATATTGGAGATAGTGAAAATTGGGCTAATACTGAAATTGCTGGGCAAGAGATAAATTTGCCGGGAACCTTAGATGATGCAAATATTGGAAAACCTAATAGCATAGAACCTGCAATCAATAATTATGTGATGTCAAATTTGACTCGAAGACACCACTATACAGGTAAAGCGTGGTATCAAAAGAAAGTTGTAATACCAAATTCTTGGAAAGGCAAAAAAATTGAATTAGAACTGGAACGTGTTATTTGGGAGTCTAATGTTTATGTAGATGGGAAAAAGATAGGTAGCTCCAATAGTTTAATTGGAAGTCATACATATGATTTGTCGAATTTTCTGCTTCCAGGAGAACATTTATTAACTATAAGTATAGACAACTCAAATAAATTCCCTCTAATAAATGTACCTGGAACAATGTATCCTGAAAAGAGAAATCAGGATATGGCCCATGCCTATACTAACCATACCCAGATAAAATGGAACGGGATTTTAGGGGATATTGTATTGTCGGCTACGGAAATAGGCGAAGCCTCAAATCTTCAGATTTATCCAAATAGCGCAGAGAATGAAATACGCGTTGATTTCGAAAAAGATGTTCTTGAAAAAAGTCAAAAAATTCAGTATCAAATCTCAGATGTTAACGGAAAGGAACTAGCAAAAGGAGTTGCGGTAGATTTGGATGTTAAAAATAAATCTATAAGCTTCCAAATTAAGAAGCCAGCGCAATTGCAGAACTGGGATGAGTTTAACCCTGTCCTTTACAATCTTAGCGTAATTATTGGCGAGCAAAGATTAACTGAAAAATTCGGATACAAATATGTAGGTGAGAAGAAGGGTAATTTAACACTGAACGATAAGCGAATATTTCTTAGAGGCAACTTAGAATGTGTAATATTTCCGTTGACCGGTTACCCACCAATGCAAAAGAAAGAATGGGCAACGTTGATAAAGCAGGCTAAAGACTATGGTCTTAATCATTTGCGTTTCCATTCTTGGTGCCCACCCAAAGCAGCTTTTGAGGCTGCCGATGAAGCTGGTTTTTATTTTCAGGTAGAATTGCCCCATTGGAGTTTAAGGGTAGGGGAAGACAAAAATACTACAGAGTTCTTACAGAAAGAGGCCAATAAAATTCTTAATGATTATGGTAACCACCCATCATTTATATTAATGGCAATGGGTAACGAATTGCAAGGTGATATTGATGTTTTAAATAAAATGACAGAGAAGTTAAAGAAAATAGACAATCGTCATTTGTACGCAACAACTTCGTTTTCATTTCAAAAACCTACAGGAACAAGGCCAGAGAAGGAAGATGAATTCTTTATTGCCCAATGGACAGATAGAGGGTGGATAAGAGGGCAGGGCATTTTTAATGACAAGCCCCCCCATTTTAATGCGGACTATTCTGAAAATAGCGAGCACATACAGATACCATTAATTTCGCATGAAATTGGTCAATATTCTGTATATCCAGATTTAAGTGAGATTCAAAAATATACTGGTGTATTGCAACCGCTTAATTTCATTGCAATAAAGAATGATTTAGAACATAAAAAACTCTTAAACCTTGCTCAAGATTTTACACAGGCTTCGGGGAAATTAGCAGCAATATTATATAAAGAAGAAATAGAACGAGCATTGAAAACTCCAAGTTTTGATGGTTTTCAGCTATTACAATTGCAAGATTTTCCTGGTCAGGGTACAGCATTAGTGGGGCTGTTAAATGCATTTTGGGAATCGAAAGGAATTATTTCCCCAGAAGAATTTAGCCAGTTTAATAGTGAGCTGGTACCCTTAATCCGTTTTAATAAAGCTGTATATGAAAACGGAGAAACATTTGCCGCCAGTGTTGAAGTGGCCAATTTTTATAAGGAACTCAAAAATAAAACTTTAGAATGGACCATTACAGACGACCAAGGAGCCGTTTTAAAGAGTGGAGAATTTATCAATGTAGATCTACAAATTGGTAATAATTTAAATTTAGGAACTATTGAATATCCTATCAATACAAAAGCGGCAAAAAAAGTAAAGGTTACGGTTTCTTTAAAAGATTCAAAGTATAAAAATAGCTGGTCTATTTGGGAATATCCAAAAAAGGTAAAGATAAGATCCGACAACATACTG
>NZ_RCNR01000015.1 GCF_009725985.1 Zobellia amurskyensis | reverse complement strand
GATTTTAAAACCAATTTTCGTCGTAATGACTTGTCAACCGATTTTAATTGACGCAATTGGGATACACGTACCTTAAAAAATTCGTCCAGGTTGGATGAGAAAATAGCTAGGAATCTTAAACGCTCTAGTAAGGGAGTAGTGGGGTTAGCTGCTTCTAACAGTACCCTCTCATTAAAATAGAGCCAATTTATATCACGGTGTTTGTAATTTTCATTTTCCATAGAAAACAAAAATAACCAATCGTCCGCTTATCCGTCTAAAATTAGTGTTAACTAGCTACGAGGTAGTCAGCTTTTCTAAGGTATACTTAATAAGTTCTTTCACAGATTCTGCCGGATTAGAACTAAACTCGCCATTGGCACGGTTGGCCAAGATACAATTCATGGAAACTGCACGATGGCCCAATAATTTTGCCAGACCATATATGCCCGAAGTCTCCATTTCCAAGTTGGTTATTTTAATTCCTTTATATTCAAAAGAAGCCAATTTGTCTTGAAGGTCATTATCGCCGAGTTTTAATCTTAAAACTCTACTTTGCGGACCATAAAACCCTATATTAGTAACGGTAACACCTAATCGTATACGATTTGAAAACAGCTTTTTACCAAGACTTTCGTCATATTTGACCACGTAGGGCAGTGATTTATTAGGAGACCAGTTCGTATGGGCTACAAAAGCTTTTGACACCTCAGGTTCCTGTACGGATTCGCTATCATAAAAATGCAACAAGCCATCAAAGCCCATAGCATATTCACTCATTAAAAAAGAATTAATAGGAATGTCCGAGCGAATAGCTCCTGAAGTACCAATTCTTACAATATCCAAAACTGTTCTTTTCGGTTTTAAGGTTCTGGTCTCAAAATCGATATTAACAAGGGCGTCCAATTCATTGAAAACAATATCAATATTGTCCGTACCAATTCCTGTAGAGATTACTGAGATTCGCTTTCCGTTTAATGTACCGGTATGCGTATGAAACTCACGTTTTCCTTTTTTAAGTTCAATCGTATCAAAAAAACTGGAAACATCACTTACTCTGTCAGGGTCACCGACCGTAATAATAGTTTCCGCAATGTCTTCTGGTAATAAGTTGAGATGGTAAATGCTCTTATCGGCATTTAAGATAAGCTCAGAGGGGCTTAATTGCATGCTGTTACAACTTTAAAATTCTGTTAGCCTCGGTGTTGTAAAGAAAATTATACTTTAACGCGCCTCCGAGATATACATCATTATCTTGAATACAAGAATAGTAGCTTGTTTTGTTTTCAAGTATTTCTTTGCCCTTTTTAGTAAGTCGTACTGGGTTAAAAGAAGAAAATAATGGTTTTAACCTGCCCAAAGCCCTATCATACTGAGTATCGGCAAAGCCTAATAAACCTTGGTTTTGTAGTATTTCCGAAACAAACGCGCCTTTTGAGGTAGGTTTTTTTTCTATCGCCAGCCTTAAAATGGTATTTTCCATTTCATTAAGTCCGTTTTTAATACTTGGAAAACGGTGAAGATGTGTGCGGACCGCATTACCCAGGTAATCAAACTGAAAATCGCCAAAATCAGATAAATTTTCTAAGCGAATAGGGTTATCACTACAATACAACTGCCAAACATAATCGGCATACTCAATATCATCCTGAGTCAGATCTATCTTATTGTTGTATAACTCCTGTAACTGGTCATTGCTTAAATCGTTCAGCGCATACATTTTATCCGTATCATCTTGTTTGCCGCTACAGACCAATGATATTTGCGCGTATTTTCTGTTGGTTTTTAACCAACTAAGCACAGCGATCATATTTACTTGACAAAAAAGATCGTACTCAAACCAGAGCACGATCTCATCTTGTTGTTTATGATTACATAGGGATCGGTATTCTTTTAAGGTTTTTTCAATAAACCAAGATTTTGATACCTTATAATTTTTATTCAAAAATTCAAAACGGGCTTTCCAAAAGGACTCGCTACCAACATTGGTAAGCGTCTTTCCTTCGCAGAGCATCTCACGCCATGTGATAATGTCTCCCTTAAGATTTAATGATTTTAATCTATCAGTAAAGCTATCTCCGTTAGTGATGTGCAAAAGGGAACTCATGTAGGGTGTGAATTTGGTTCTAGAGATTAAAAGTACTATTTATTAAAAATAAACCAAAAATAATTAACACAATTAAAGGTTTCTTTAATTAGCGCTCTTAAGCCCTGTATTTAAAGGTGTTACCCACCAACACGCTTTACTGAAAATCCTTTTTCTTTTAATAGCACCATAATTTTATCTCTATAATCGCCCTGAATTATGATTTGGCCGTTTTTAAATGACCCTCCTACACTTAATTTGGTTTTCAGCTCCTTGGCCAACTTTTTAAAATCACTTTCAGCGCCATTGTAGCCTTCTAAGATTGTAATAGGTTTCCCTTTCCTTTTCTCATATTTACAGATAATAGGGTCGTCTTGTAACCAGATATCACTTTTCTTTTCAGAGGGTGTTTCCGTTTTTTCCGGCTTGTGTTCTGGAAACAAATTTTTCAGCTGATCCTGCAAATCCATATTTATCCTTTTATCAACCCTAATTCTATTAAACGCTCATGCAAGAACTCGCCCGCAGTAATATCATCAAATTGTTTAGGATTTTCATCGTCAACACAATTATCAAGACAGTCTAACGGCATCTCACTAATAGGATGCATAAAAAAAGGAATGGAATAACGGGAAGTACCCCAAAGCTCTTTTGGCGGATTCACCACTTGGTGTATGGTGGACTTCAATTTATTATTGGTTAGCCTAGACAACATATCTCCCACATTGATCATTAACTGATCTGGCCGTGCAATAGCATCTACCCATTCACCTTTATGGTTCTTCACCTGAAGTCCACGTCCATGAGCTCCCATTAACAAAGTAATAAGGTTAATATCTCCATGAGCGGCTGCGCGTACTGCGTTTTTAGGCTCCGAAGTTATGGGTGGATAATGAATAGGGCGTAAAATAGAATTTCCGTTCTTTATATAGTCATCAAAATAAGTTTCTTCTAAGTTAAGGTGAATAGCCAATGCCCTAAGTACGTACTTGGCCGTTTTCTCCAGCATTTGATACGTTTCCTTACCAACAGTATTAAATGTAGGCAATTCTTTAACCTGAACATTGTCCGGATATTCCGCTTCTAGCTTTGGATCATCTTGTACGTACTGTCCAAAATGCCAAAACTCTTTTAAATCGCCCTCTTTCTTTCCTTTGGCGTGTTCTTTTCCGAATGAGGTATATCCACGCTGACCGCCTATACCTTCAATTTCATAATTGTCTTTAACATCCTGTGGAAGGTCAAAAAACTTTTTTATTTCATCATAAAGGTTCTTTACCAAATCATCTGATAAAAAATGACCACTCAAGGCTACGAAACCAATATTCTCAAAAGCAGAACCAATTTCTTTTATGAACTTCTCTTTTCTTTCAGGACTATCTGAAACAAAATCTTGTAAATCTACACTGGGTATTGCACTCATGATGTTGCTTTATAAATTTTATCAAAGTTAGTAAAATATGCTCAACTATTATATATAACAAACCGAGCGTTAGATGTGGTATTTTTGCTACTTTTATCTACCGAAATGCAAATTACACCCCAAAGAATTTTATGCAATACGATAAAACGGATTTAAGCGAAGAAACCTTGTTGAAACTTTACAAGGACCTTCTGCGGCCACGTATGACAGAAGAGAAAATGCTCATTCTCTTGCGACAAGGGAAAATTTCTAAATGGTTTAGCGGTATTGGACAGGAGGCCATCTCCGTTGGCGTTACCAACGCCCTTACTCATGATGAGTACATTCTACCCATGCACAGAAATCTAGCGGTTTTTACAACACGTGGCATTCCTTTACATCGCCTTTTTTCGCAATGGCAGGGAAAACTGAACGGATTTACGAAAGGACGGGACCGTAGTTTCCATTTTGGTACCCAGGACTATAAAATTATAGGTATGATCAGTCACCTTGGTCCACAGTTGGGTGTGGCCGATGGGATTGCCTTGGCTGAAAAGCTTCAAAATAAGCAAGCGGTCACCGCTGTTTTTACCGGTGAGGGTGGAACTAGTGAAGGTGATTTTCACGAGGCACTGAACATTGCTTCCGTATGGGATTTACCGGTTATTTTCTGTATTGAGAATAATGGGTACGGACTTTCTACACCTACCAGAGAACAGTACAACTGTAAGTCCTTAGCCGATAGGGGACTTGGGTACGGCATAGAATCGTATACGATTGATGGTAACAATATTTTTGAAGTTTATAGCAAAATAAGTGAGCTTGCAGAGGAACTTCGTAAAAAACCACGACCGGTTTTAATTGAGTTTTTGACCTTTCGCATGCGCGGACATGAAGAGGCTAGTGGCACTAAGTACGTACCCGGAGAATTAATGACGGAATGGGGCAAGAAAGACCCTATCTCCAATTATGAAAGCTTTCTTTTAAAGGAGGGTATTTTAACGGATAATAAAATTGAAGCGCTACGAGTTGAAATCGAAACGGAAATTAACGACCACCTAAAACTAGCCTTTGATGAAGAGGAAATTCAATCCGAACCTGAACAGGAACTTTTAGATGTCTATGCTCCGTTTGAATACGAAGAAACCAAACCTGGAAGTGTCGTTGAACATATTAGATTAGTGGACGCCATATCAAAAGGGTTAAAACAATCTATGGAAAAGCATTCCAACTTGGTCATCATGGGTCAAGATGTGGCCGACTATGGTGGCGTGTTTAAAATCACCGAAGGTTTTATGGATGCTTTTGGCAAAGAACGCGTTCGCAATACGCCTATTTGCGAATCTGGAATTGTTTCGACTGCCATGGGTCTCTCCATTAATGGAATGAAAGCCGTTGTAGAAATGCAATTTGCCGATTTTGTGAGTAGCGGTTTCAATCCGGTTGTCAATTATTTGGCAAAATCGCACTACCGGTGGAACGAAAAGGCAGATGTGGTTATTCGTATGCCTTGTGGAGGTGATGTTGGTGCTGGACCTTTTCACTCCCAGACCAATGAGGCGTGGTTTACCAAAACACCTGGACTTAAAGTAGTCTATCCCGCTTTTCCATATGATGCAAAGGGATTATTGGCTACGGCTATTAACGACCCCAATCCGGTTCTCTTTTTTGAACACAAAGCACTGTATCGTAGTATTTATCAAAATGTGCCTGCAGATTATTACACGCTTCCCTTTGGCAAAGCAGCCTTGCTTCAAAAAGGTAACGATATCACTATTGTTTCCTACGGAGCTGGAGTTCACTGGGCATTGGACACCCTTGAAAAGAACCCTGATATTTCCGCGGACCTTATCGATTTACGAACCTTGGCACCTTTGGACATGGATTCTATTTATTCTTCGGTTGAAAAAACTGGAAAACTGATCATTCTACAAGAAGACAGTATGTTCGGCGGTATAGCCAGTGACATTTCCGCTATGGTCATGGAAAACAGATTTCACTATTTAGATGGTCCTGTAAAGCGTGTAGCCAGTATGGAAACCCCTATTCCTTTCGCTAAAAAACTAGAAAACAACTACTTACCTAAAAATCGATTTGTATTAGCTTTAAAAGAACTCCTTGCATATTAGTCATTGAGCAAACATCTTAATTTTTCCCATCAACGCAAGCAACTGCAAAACAGCAACTTTACCGATATTAATATTTGTTTAACGATTTTATGGAAACATTTAGCTGCTTCCACTCGTATATAGACAAAACTTAAATTAAAATTATGATGAAGAATAGTATTGTACTGTTCGTTTGTGCTCTAGTTTTGACCTCGTGTTCCATTTCTAAGGACGTACGTGAGCAACGCAAAACCATAAACGGCAATTGGGTGTTAGAAAATGTAGGATATGAAGGTAGTGAAGGCTCCTTTAAATCCATGCTTTTTAATGATGCCAACGGATTCTGTTTTGAAGGAAGTACTTGGTACTTTTTAGAAAATAATAGTACCGGAAGTTACACAATACCAACTTCTAACAGTGTATGTGCCGGAGGAGTCCGTAACATTAGATGGTCTGTTCTAGAAAGCGAAAGCGGTAATGACAAACTACAGTTTAAATATATTGATGAAAAGAAAAAAGACCTATATGGTAGAACGGGATATAGATTAGAAATCCTTTCTTTATCCGCATCTCAAATGACATTAAAATCCGATGTAAATGTGGATGGAAGTCCTGTTTCGGTGGTTTATAATTTCACAAAACAATAAGACATAATCATATGAAGAAAGTAATTTTAAAATCAGCATATATCGTCATGGCTTTGACCATGGTAGTAGGTTGTAAGACCATACAAAATTCAAACAGTAAACAAAAAGGCGCCGTAATTGGTGCTGGTAGTGGTGCCGCTATTGGTGGCGTTATTGGTAATAACGTAGGAAGTGGTAACAATACTGTACTTGGAGCTATTCTTGGAGCTGCTATTGGTGGTGTGGCCGGTGGTTATATCGGTGACCGAATGGATCGCCAAGCGGAACGTATTGAAGAAGAAATTCCAGGAGCAGAAGTCAGTCGTGTTGGTGAAGGTATCAACGTGACCTTTAATGAAGATGCGGGTGTTTATTTTGATACCAATAAGTCCGATGTGAAAGGTACTTCTCAAACTACATTAAACAGTATGGCTAAAATCTTGAATGATTACCCAAAATCCAATGTTTTGGTAGAAGGTCATACAGATAGCGCTGGTCCAGATGATTACAATATGACCTTATCTAAGCAGAGAGCTTCTTCGGTAACGAATTACCTAATTTCTCAGGGTATCGATAAAAGCCGTTTGGAAACTAAATGGTACGGTGAGACTCAGCCTGTAGGAGATAATACTACTAATGAGGGTAAAGCTAAAAACCGTAGAGTGGAACTGGCTATCGTTGCTAGTGAAGCATTGAAACAAGAAGCTAAGCAAAAGGTAAAAGGATAGTACGCTTACCTAAATACATGATTTTTCTAAAGATACCGGCAGTCTATGTCGGTATTTTTTTTGTCTAAATTAACTATCTTACCGTAGTGGAGCAGTATGATGCAATTATCGTTGGTGGAGGTTTAGCAGGACTAACTACCGCCATTCATTTGGCCAAAGCAGGACATAAAATACTGGTCTTTGAAAAGGAACCCTATCCGCATCACAAAGTTTGTGGTGAATACGTCTCCAATGAAGTGCTTCCATATCTAAAGAGTTTGGGTATTGACTTAAAAGATTTTGGAGCGGTCTCAGTTGATACCTTGGAATTTTCAACAGTGCATGGTACAGTTTTAAAAGCAAAATTACCCTTGGGAGGAACAGGAATCAGTCGCTATGCTTTTGATAATCTACTGTACGAAAAGGCAATGGCATTAGGAGTTACATTTATTTTTAAAAGCGTAACTTCAATTGAATTTCAAAATACTGTATTTAAAGTTATTACAGACACTAAAGAAACCTACACTTCAAGAATAACAATTGGGTCATACGGAAAAAGAAGTGCTCTGGACAAGCAGCTGAATCGACATTTCATTCAACAAAAATCCTCCTGGTTGGCTATTAAAAGTCACTATCGTCTAGACAGCTTTCCTAAAAACAAAGTCGGGCTACATAATTTTAAAGGCGGCTATGGCGGACTCTCTAAAACCGAAACAGGAGCAGTGAATTTCTGCTATTTGGTGTCTTATAAAAGTTTTCAATCAGAAAAGGATATTGAGCGTTTCAACAAACAGGTAGTTGGCGAGAACCCTGTTCTAAGGGATTTCTTAGATAGAGCCGAGCCTCTTTTTGAATCGCCGCTAACCATTGCACAAATTTCTTTTCACGCTAAGAACCCCATAGAAAACCACGTACTCATGTGTGGAGACACGGCAGGTTTAATTCACCCTCTTTGTGGCAACGGCATGGCCATGGCTATACATAGCGCTAAAATAGCCTCGGAGTTGATTCATGCTTTTTTGACTGGAAAAGAAACTGACCGAAAAAACATGGAACAGGCATACACTAAAGAATGGAACCGTACTTTTAAAAGGAGATTATGGTTGGGCAGGCAACTTCAAACTATATTATTGAACCCAACTGTATCTGACTGCGCCATAGCATTTGTCGCAAAACAACCTTGGCTTTTAAAGCAACTGATCAAGAACACACACGGTAAACCAATTCAATAATGGGTAAATTTTCAGAAAGAAGTACCGAAACCGAGTTGATGGATGATTTATCATTGGATCAAACACAACTTAAAAAGGTTTTGTTGGATATTGACCGTGCCAATACATTTTTGAACGGAAACAATTTAACCGTACAATCTTTACATAGCTTAATATATAGTAAAAATAAAGAATCATATACGATTTTAGATATGGGTTGTGGCAATGGAAGTATGCTCAGAACTATCGTTCTTTGGTCTCGAAAACACAATTTTAAGTTGAAATGCATTGGGGTTGACCTAAACGAAAAGAGTCTGGACATTGCACGTCAGCAATCCCTTAATTTTCCTGAAATTGAATATTTAAAACAAGATATTTTGAAGTTGCAGCCAGATGAATTGCAGTGTGATGTTTTACTATGTACACTAACTATGCATCATTTCACCAATGAGCAAATCCCGCAATTCCTAACACAATTTTCAAAATTGAGCCGAATCGGTTTTATTATTAACGATTTGCAGCGAAGTGCAATGGCATACCAACTTTTTAAACTCTTTAGCACTATTTTTATACGAACCAATATTGCCAAACAAGATGGACTCACCTCTATAAAAAGTGGGTTTCTTAAAAATGAATTACAGGCGTTTGCCACAAAACTACCCAAAATGAAGCATGCCATTGCCCAAAAATGGGCCTTTAGATATGTATGGGTAGCTGAACATTAACGACCGACTAAGATATATGAACGAAGTGCGAATAGTAAAAACGGTCAAACAATTGCCCGATTATTGCAAGCCAACCGAAGAAATACTGCCTTTAGTAAATATGTGGCTCTCTGGACAAGAGGACCGGTTCCGCCGCAAAGTCATTAAAATATTTGAAGGAGCAGCCGTAGACAAACGTTACAGCATCATGAAGCCCGAAGAGGTTTTTGTAGCTACATCTTTTGAAGAAAAAAATACAATCTACGTTCGGGAAGTTAAAAAACTAGGAAAGAAGGTCTTAGAGAAGGCTTTAAACGAGAGTAGTTGGCAGGCGGACTCCTTAGACTACATCATTACGGTAAGTTGTACCGGCATTATGATTCCGTCTTTAGATGCGTATTTAATCAATGATTTAGGGTTGCGGCAAGATATAGTGCGACTTCCGGTTACCGAGATGGGTTGTGCGGCAGGAGTATCTGGATTGATATATGCACATAATTTCCTGAAATCCAACCCTGGTAAACGCGCTGCCGTTATTGCCGTTGAGAGTCCCACGGCAACCTTTCAGCTCAATGATTTTTCCATGGCAAACATGGTCAGTGCCGCTATTTTTGGCGATGGCGCCTCTTGCGTACTCTTATCCTCGGAAGATAATGCCCAAGGTCCAAAAATAAAAGGTGGGGAAATGTATCACTTTACGGATGCGACCCACATGATGGGTTTTGATTTGACCAACCACGGGCTTAAGATGATTTTGGATATTACCGTACCGGAAACGATTTCAGCTCATTTTCCTAACATTGTACATCCTTTTTTGGAAAAGCACGGCACGTCAATAGAAGCGGTAGACCACCTTATCTTTCATCCTGGCGGAAAAAAAATAGTCCAGACGGTTGAGGAACTTTTTGGTGCCATGGGAAAGAATATAGACGATACGCGTGAAGTACTACGGCAATACGGAAATATGAGCAGCGCCACGGTACTCTATGTATTGGAACGTTTCATGGAAAAGGATATAAAGCAAGGTGAACAAGGGCTTATCCTAAGTTTTGGCCCAGGCTTCTCTGCGCAGCGTGTATTATTGGAATGGTAACTAGCTTTTAAATAAAATTACATGACAAAAGAATGGGTTCTTATTCTTGGCGGAAGTAGTGGTCTAGGTTTGGCTACAGCTAAAAAAATGGCGCGTCACGGGTTTCATATCATAATTATTCATAGAGATAGAAGGTCTGATTTAGAATACATTAACATACATTTTGAAGAAATAACTTCAACCGGGTCTGAACTTTTGCATTTTAATATCGATGCTACAAATGCCGAAAAAAGGATAGAAACCATTGATGAAATTAGAAACGTTTTATCAACTACCGGAAAAATAAAAATGATGGTTCATAGTATAGCCAAGGGAAGCCTTAAACCTATGGTTTCCAATGAAGAAACCACCTTGAATCATCAGGATATAGAAATTACTTTAAATGCCATGTCCATAAGTCTTTACGATTGGACAAAAGCTGTTTTTGAAACCGATTTGTTTGATGATGATGCCCGTATCGTTGCGTTCACCAGTGAAGGCAGCACAAGAGCTTGGGAAGGGTATGCCGCTGTTTCCGCTGCAAAGGCGACCCTTGAGGCGCTAACCCGAAGTATTGCGCTAGAATATGCTCCAAAGGGCATTAAAGCCAATTGTATTCAAGCAGGCACAACGGAAACAAAGGCCTTTGCACTAATTCCCAATAGTGAAAAATTAAAGAAAAGTGCTTTAGAGCGCAATCCCAACAAGCGTTTGACCACGCCCGAAGATGTCGCGAATGCGGTCTATTTGCTTAGTACCGACGAAGCGAAATGGATAACCGGTACGGTTATAAGAGTAGATGGTGGGGAGAGCCTGCGATAGAATTTGACAGATTATGAATTATTATCACATTACAAGCCAATTGCCATATACAGAACCCTTTTTGTTCGTTGATGAACTGATTGAGGTTTACGAAAACGGTGTGGTCGGCACATATAGCTTTTCTGAAGATTCTTATTTTTATAAAGGGCATTTTAAAAATGCTCCGGTGACCCCAGGGGTGATGCTAACGGAATGTTGCGCGCAGATTGGTGTTGTGTGCTTGGGAATTCACCTTTTGCAAAAGGAAGGTGATTTTACGCCAAATGGGATGCAAATTGGCATGAGTAGTACGCAAATGGAATTTCTACTCCCCGTAAAACCGAATGAAAAAGTAACGGTGACCTCTGAGAAGATTTATTTTCGATTTAACAAACTTAAGTGCTCCGTGAAAATGCACAACTCCGACGGAAAATTGGTCTGTAAAGGTGAAATATCCGGAATGTTTAAAGCCGATGTACATGCGTAGAAGAGTAGTAATAACAGGAATGGGTGTTTGTGCTCCTAACGGAATCGGGTTAACTGATTTTGCGGAAGCAATGGCTTTAGGTAAAAGTGGCATTCGGTTTCAACCTGAATTAAAAGAATTGGGATTTGGATGCCAAATTGCTGCTAAACCGGAACTTAATGATGAATTGCTTACTCAATACTTTACGCCTTTACAGTTACGTGGACTCTCCGCAACCGGCATCATGTACGGAGTTATAGCAGGAACGGATGCCTGGAAAGATGCGGGATTGACTATCGCCGAAAAAGAACAACCGAATTGGGACAGTGGTATCATCTTTGGCTCTGGAACGCTGGGCGTGGACAAATTCCGAGAAGCTATTTATCAGATTGACGATAAGAACGTACGCCGTTTGGGAAGTACCAGCGTCATTCAAACTATGGCAAGCGGTGTTAGTGCTTATCTGGGCGGTATTCTGGGCTGCGGAAATCAGGTTACGACCAATTCATCGGCATGTACAACGGGAACGGAAGGTGTCCTAATGGGCTACGAACGCATTGCAAGCGGACAGGCAGAACGAATGCTTGTGGGAAGTTGTAGCGATAGCGGGCCTTATGTGTGGGCAGGTTTTGATGCCATGCGTATTCTCCCGAGAAACTATAATGAAAATCCGGAAGAAGCTAGTAGGCCAATGAGTGCCAGCGCAGCGGGATTTGTACCCGGAAGTGGGGCAGGAGCCTTGGTTCTTGAATCGCTGGAAAGTGCCCAAGCCCGTGGGGCAAAAATCTATGCCGAAATTTTGGGAGGCTCCGTAAACAGTGGCGGTCAGCGTGGCGATGGCACCATGACCGCTCCCAATAGCGAGGCGGTACAACGATGTATTTCACAGGCCGTTGCTCATGCCGGAATTCAGAATAATGATATTGATACAATAAACGGACATTTGACCGCCACATCTAAAGATGGACTTGAAATAGCCAATTGGAGTGCCGCATTAAATCGCTCTGGATCTGATTTTCCGTATATCAATTCGTTTAAAGGGTTGTTCGGACATTGTTTATCCGCTGCTGGAAGTATCGAATGTGTAGCTGCCTTACTTCAATTTAAAAAATCACAACTCTTTGGAAACGTGAACTGTACCGATATTCATCCAGAAATCACTGAAATCATTTCTCCCGACCGTATTCCGCAGAAAACCATTTTACACCAACCTACTATTTTGGCAAAAGCCAGTTTTGGTTTTGGAGATGTAAATGCTTGTGTTATTTTTAAACGGTTTAATGACTGAAATGAAAGCTAGGGTGATAATATGTTGCGCCTAAATCGACTTAAAAAACTATGAACGAAGAGATAAAATACAATAAACTCAAAGCTATAATAAAGGTGTATTTACCCGACGATGTTTCGGTAGACGCCATTACCTTGCATAGCAACTTCATTAGTGAACTCAATATAAATTCCGCCAATTTGGTAGACATTGTTTTGGATGTAGAAGATGAGTTTGATATCATGTTAGAGAATGATGACATGGATAAAATGCAAACTGTACAAGACGCGCTTACCATAATTGATGCTAAACTAGAAGCCAAATAGAATGATTTCAGATTTTTGGAATTGGGCAAAACCTAAGCTTCTAGTAGACAATCGTTTAATTGCTCTTTATTGTATTGTTTATTTCACTTGGGGAATGGTAATGAATTGGTTTGGTGCAACCGTAGAAATTGCCAAATTTACTTACTGGTGGCAGGTCATTACCTGTTACATTTTCTATATGGTGCCTATATCACTCCTTCTTAGAAACCTTCCTTTTCACACCCAATATGCCTACGGACTTATGGCTATGGGTTTCTTGGAATTTGGAGGATACTACTTTGAAACTTCGTACGCATACCCAAATAATCTCATGGACCAATTCTTCGGTATCCGGAATTTTAGCTTAGGAATGGCATTGTTCTTTGCACTGTATTTTCCACTGGGCAATTGGGGTGTCGGGAAATTATACAGTCTGTTATTTAAGACTAAGGTGTCATCAAATTAACTTCAACAAATTAATCGTTTTGTTCTACTGCTTCACTGGTTTTCTTTTCAGGAATCAATAATGATGCTACAATACCGGAAATCAACGCTACGGATATTACGGCAAGGGACAACCACTCCGGTAGTTCCACCTGATGGGAGAACAACATTTTAAGTCCCACAAAGGCCAAAATAACGACAAGGCTATAATTGATATAACGGAATTTCTCCAGCATTCTAGAAATAAGAAAGTACATAGAACGCAAGCCTAGAATGGCTAAAATATTGGAACTGAAAACAATAAATGGGTCCGCTGTGATGGCTAAAATAGCAGGAATACTATCCAAAGCGAATAACACATCCGTAAGCTCTATAACCACCAAAGCCACAAAAAGGGGAGTAGCGGCACGCAAACCTTTCAGGGTTACAAAAAAGTCATGCCCATGAAAATCAGATGTTATGGGGTAAACCTTACCAATTTGCTTAAATATCCATGAGTCCTTCGGTTTAAAATTCTCATCATCTCCTTTAAGCATCTTATAGGCCGTCCAAAGCAAGAATACACCAAAAACATAAATAATCCATTCAAACTTGGTAATCAAAGCAACCCCAAATAGAATCATTAACCCCCTGAAAACAATGGCACCTAGAATACCCCAAAAGAGTACACGGTGTTGGTAGAGAGCAGGAATCTTAAACGCGGAAAATATAACGGCAATCACAAATACGTTGTCTATACTTAAGGACAACTCTATAAGATAACCGGTAATGTATTTTAGTACCGCATTATTAGGGGTGAGATTGGTGGGGTTTTCAACGAGTCCCGCATTAAAGAGCCAATAGATGACTCCACTAAACGCCATGGCCACAGATACCCAAACGGCTGTCCAGATGGCGGCTTCCTTAGTTTTGATAACGTGTTCGTTCTTGTTGAACACACCTAGATCAAGTGCAAGAAAAACAATAATCAGAGCAATAAAAAGTATCCAAACCCACATAATATGCAATTTTACGCCAGCGAAGATACTTCATTTCCACTGTTGTTTCAGGCGCATTTGAAAAAGGCTTTGATTCATTTAAAATGAAGTCGTGTTTTATGAAGAAAGCGATGCTGCATTACGGATTCTACCTAGCAATTTTAGTTGTCCAGGTCAAGAATTAAAGTGACTTCCACCTTATTATCCGCTCTATCTTTTTTAATCTCAATACCGTAATCTGAAGAAAATAGGGTAGTGGTCCCCACCATTTGGGACTGCTTGCTTTTAAAGTCTATATGGATGGTCTTGCTCGTTCCTTTTAAAATAAGTGTTCCGGTAACGGCAAATCCATCCGTAGTTTCTTTTACCTCGGTACTTTCAAAAGTGATTTTTGGATGGTTGTCCGCATCAAAGTACTTGCTGCCCTTTAAGGACCAATCCCTGAGGAAATTCCCGGTTTTAATAGTTTCGACATTTACAGCTCCTTTAAACTTGGATTCGGTGATATGGTCAAGGTTGATGTTTGATGAGGATTCAAATCCGGATAGGCTACCCTCTACACCTTTTGATTGAAAATTGAATGTGATTTTTGCCGAAGCAATCGAAACTTGGTCTTGTGCTTGTAGCGAAACACTGTAAAATACGACTGCTATAAATAAAGTAAAAATAGATTTCATGCGTAAGGGTCATTCTGGATTTAGAAAAATAAGTTAGTATAAAATACCGATAACTTGAACAAATTAATCGCTATAAATGCAATCTGAAGTGCAAAACCATGCTGTTTTTGATAAATTAGTATCTTTATAATAGAACTAATATGAAGTAATTATGAAAAACCCCCTTTTTATGATCGCTGCCTGCGTTCTTGTAGGTACCTGCGGATTGTCTGCTCAAGAAATCAAAGAAAAAAAATCTGAGGTAACTAAGTACACGGTCATGGAGCGTTTTGAACCCAAAGCGATACTAACGGTAGAAGAGCGGACAAAATTAAAGCAAGACCGTATTGCAAAGACAGAACGCCGCCGTGAAATATTAGACACTTTGGACATTTCTGAACGAAAAAGACAACGATTGCTTGAAGATTTAATAACAGAACCATTCTCGAACCGACTAAATAGAACGATGGCCGAAATTAAATTCGAGGACGAATAACAATAATAAAACCACCTAAACTTAAATACCTGTAAAGCGCTTAACGCCTTTGCGGGTATTTTTTTTTGAAATGAACGCTAATGCTCTGAGGTTTGTTGCTATTTATTGACACATACCGCACGCTTTACAACCGGTTTCCTACACTCAAGGAAATTTAATTATTGTAGAAGCAAAAAAAAATAATGAAAAAATACAGTTTAAATTTTTCTGCTATGCTATTACCCAAAATGGAACAAAAAACCTTTTCTTAAGGCTTCAAATTCAGTGATTTAGCTGTTAATAACTTGTGTATAAAAATACGGCTATACACAAGGTACATAGTATAGCAAAGAACATTAATTTAGTGTTAAAGTCTGATTATGTGAAAGTTAAGTGATTATTTGTAGGATTTTTTTTATAACTTAGAGGGACACAGTTTACTCAACAACCCAAAATCCTGCACCTATGACAACAACTCAACATCCCGCATCAAGAAGAGTAGAGGAAAATGACAAAAACGCCATTGTTGTAAGACTCGAACGCAATCAAAAAGACCTGGTTCAATTACGAACGAAACTCAATTCGTACCGTTGTGAGCCAAAAACCTATTCGCTTTACGAAAGAATTGAATCCTTACGCAGTAAAATGGATTCTTTAAGCCATTCCAATAGCGAAATTATTACCTCCTTAAAAGACACCCGTAAATCTGTAACCACGCATTTAGAACGAGCAAAAAGACAGCTTACTGAATTTAGAAGATTGAACGACGGAGTGTCCGAATACCTAGACATTTGCACAAGTCACTAGTAGTGGATTTTCATGCAAATGTAAATGTTAGGTTAAATAAAATTTTGTAGTATTTATCAGCCTATTTGTAGTGTATCTTTGACGTGAAAAATCAAGGATACATTATAAAAGGTTTGATATGGAACAAGCATTGACTGCCACATTTACAAAACAAGAACACATTCAAACCAATGAATTACAATTGCATAGATTGGAACGCAACCTTAGGGATATAGCCCAGCTGTATGCCAAATTATGTTCCTACATGTGCGAACCCCGGACGTACGATCAGTTTATGCGTTTGGACGAATTAAAAGAAGACGCTCTAATATTACGGAACAGCAATAAAAGCATTAGTCAAAAGCTACGCCAAGAACCCAATGCATCTGCACGTTGTTACCGTCTTTTCCTAAACTACATACAAGGCTTTGATACTTTCGTGAACGAAGTAGATGGCTACGTTAAAACCGTGTAGCACCTAAGTAATCTTATTTCTAATAAAATGAACGTAGTAGTGCGTTCCAAAATATCCTATTTTACATAATGTAAATTATAGTACATATTGATATATAAGTAGTTTTGATTCAACACCTTAGCTGTAGGCTATAATTCTATTATGTAAAATATCCCTTATGTTTATAGCTTTTAAGAGAATTACCAACAGGGTCATCAGCCTGTTTAATTTACGTAACTTTAATATTTCACTCAGAAAATCTTTTTAGAAAATTTCAAATTCTTAGAAACCCCAGCGACAAACCTTTCGGCTGTATCTATAATTAGTCGTTATGTAAAATTGCCGCACAGCCAATCGCTCGATTGTTTTTTAAAAATAAACGCTTTATGGCGTTCATTTCTAAACACAATTTGCCATCGCTTGGCCAGCGCCAAAAAAAGCAAAACTTTTAGATGTTTTTTGAATATGAGATTTATAAGAAACTGTCTTCAATAAATTTTTCACGACCATTTCGTCACGTTGCCGCAACAGCTTAAAATTTCTCTGCGAGCAAATTTCTAAGCCCTTGTACTACTCCTACTCCTAGAAACCTTTCTTTAGATTCTATTTGACATAATGTAGAGATGTGCGAGTTATTTGAAATTCTTTATTTGATTGTAGATTATATACTCACCTAACTTCTCCATACCTTTTGTAAAGACCTTTATTTCCCAATTTGATAAGTATGTGTGCCTACCAACATTATTCTCAAAAAACACAAAATTATCAGGTTCTACAAGGGTTTTAGAAGGAATTAAGAATATCAACGGTTCTTTACTGGGGATAAAACCTACTAACGCTACCCAAAGATTTTCTCTTGGTTCGCCCAACTTTTCTTTTGGAACTTTTGAGCTTTGTTGGCCAATCAAATCCATTGGTTGCAAAAAGATTTCTGTTTGCTTGGTTTCACCTTTTACGATAAAATCAACTCCTTCTCTGTCGTTTTCTTTTGCGTTGATTTCAAGGCCAGCATTGGTCATTTCTAACCTTAAGATAACTTCTGCCTGATTTCGAAACTCTTCCATTCAATAAAAGTATATTTTCTTTTTTTCTTGATAAAAAAAGAAACAAAAAAATCAAGGCTTACAGATAACTTTAGAAACAATGTACGGGTCAGTCGCTAAATTTTAGGATCCAGTCTGACCCTTAAGACCGCTTTGAACTCTTTGAAACATTTTGCAGACCAACTTAAAGTCTAACCAGCCCCCTAAAATTCTTAACGCTCCTCTCCCCTATTGTTTTGCTAAAGTTCTCTTAGGCCAGGAAGATTAAACAATATTAACCAATATGATTATAATAACTAAAAGGAAGGCCAAAATAAATATCTCGAACATGTTTAGGGATTTCGTCAGATTGAGTTACTTCTTTTTCTAAATCATCTAAATACCTTTTCAAATAGGATAGTTGCTGTTCTCTTCTCTTGTCAAGTTCCCTAAGTTGTTTTTTGGCAATTGGATTTTCGTTAAGCAAGCAAAAACCATTAGTCCAACATAGTCCATGATTTAAATCTGAATCATCAAAGTTGTAAATTGTTATCCGGCCAACTGACATCGATATAAATCGTTGTTGTAAGCTAAATAAGAGTTGATTCTTACTTTTTCTAGAGAACTTATTTATATCAATAAGATTTCTATTCCTATCCAATCCTAGAGATATTAAAATTCTTTGAGTTTCTCTTACTTGCTTTTTTATTTCTTTTCTTATTGAACTTTTTCGGACCCTAATTTCACCTTTGTAATTAATTTGGTAACCAACGAAAGATAGCCATGGTACATTTTCTTCAGCCAAAAATTTATTTCCCCAGTAGTACGGCTCTTTTGACTTAAACTTCCAAAACGTTTTTGCCTTTGTATTATAATTTTTGAATTGCTTCGGTTCGTGATATAACAAATAATTGTCGCTAATTCCTTGTTTGTATATCTCTAAGGCATGTTTGCAAATATCTCTATTCGGGTGTGCTAAAACCATATCATCGCAATATCTTACATACAAAATGTCTTTATCTACCGCTTTAACCGTTCTATCAACATTGTTTAAAATTAAATTTGCGATGAAACAAGAAACCGCATTACCCTGTGGTACTCCTATTCTGTTATTAACAATGTAGTCTTTTGAATATATGTCAATTAACTCATTCTCGACCCACCCAAACTGTCCAACAGGAACTCCTCTAAATTTGAAATAATTAGATTGTTTGTTTTTTGGTAAAACATCCTTATTAAAGCTGTATGAATCTAAGAAGAGAGCAAACAGTTTTATCGCTAACGGAGAAATATGAATACCTTTTTCGTCCAACTCATGAACTGTTTCATAAAAGACTTTGAACAAATGACCATGTTGAACTGTATCGAAAAATTTTTGGATATCACATTCTGAAACCCAAAGTTTTTTTTTCTTTTTTCGATATTTTAAGATTTCTATGATAGAATCATGATGATTTGGAACCTTACCATTTTTTCTTGCCCTAAATGCGTATGAGCAATCCATGAAAACGCTATCGAAATTTATGGTCAAATACCTTGACAAAAGAGATGTAACTATTTTATCTTGTAGGCTAAACTTAGCTATAGGCCGATAAATATGCTTCCCATTTTTATGTGACTTGGGCAGAGGGAAAATTTCTGGTGGCGTTATCTTGTATCCATTTGTTAAAACAGTACTAACTTTAATTCTTATCTCATCACAAAATGATATCAAATTTATATACCAGCCCTCAGGTTTTTTGTGACCTCTGTCCACCAAATATTTTTCATATTTATAAGACTTCCAAAGTCGCATTTCATTCCTTTCTAAGCTATTATTTAGCCTATCTTTTGATAAACGCTCATGCTGATTCAGTTTTTTCCAACTTCTTCTAGTTGGAAAGAGGGACTGGATTAATGTAAATTCGGTATTGGTCGCGGGTATGACAATTTTATTAGTAGAATTTAAATAGCTAATATCCCGCGTCATATGCTTCTTATGACGAATATGTGAAATCTTGGCTCTGTGTTTGCAGAGCATCTTAATTATTGATGGATTTGAATAATAGTCTTCTAACTCTTTCATTTAAAAATAAGGCGTAGGCGTAGTAATCAATTTGATTGAGATACATTCCTGCTTCTGGTAACAAAATACAGGAGAAGCCATAAACTTCAGGATTATTAGGCTCTTAAATTAGTTCAGTACTTTCTATCAAGTTACTCGTACCTAAAGACTAAAGTCTTATACCTGTTCAATATGATGAAGTAAACTCCACCCTTCCCTACGCCTTAAATCAAAAATACTATATTTAATATTTAAATTATTATTCCTCATGAAGGTATCAAAGTTCAACAACATTTTTTCCAAAAACATAATTCAGGCCGAATTGCTTGAAGAACTTCATGATATTAAAAATGGAAAATACAAAAATCTAATTAAATTATGCAGGAATTATACTTCTAATAAAGATTATGATTCTTACAAGTCCTTGAAAATAAAATTACCAATTGTTACATTTTGTGGAACTTTTAAAGGTGGTAGAAAACTTGAAAATCTAGACGTTTATAACAACTTGATGATACTTGATATTGACCATGTTGATATTGATAATGTCTCTAATATTAAAAGTGAACTTCAACATGATGAATATATCTATGCAGTATGGCTATCACCATCAGGAGAAGGTTTAAAAGCATTAGTTAGAATAGAAAGCAGCCCTATCGAACATAAAGCCAGTTTTGATTCTTTAAAGGATTATTTTTTTTCTAAGTATAAAATTGAACTTGATAATAGCGGAAGCGATGTTACTAGATTATGTTTCGTATCATGGGACTCTAGTTTGTTTATGAATGAAAACGCAAGCATTTATACGGAAAAGCTTATATCTAAAAATATTACGCCTGAAAATCCACAGAAGTCAAAAAAACTTAATGCATCTCTGGCTAAAAGTGCTTATGCTACCGAAGGTTTAAATAAACCAGAACATAGAAAGATTATTAGTGTAATAATTAAATTTTTAAAACGTAAGGATTTATCAATTACCAGTTCCTTTGATAAATGGTTTCGCGTCGCAATGGCCCTTGCATCAACTTTTAGTTACGACTTGGGCGAAAAATATTATCTGTCTCTTTGTGAGCTTGACAAAGAAAAACATAGTGAACTTGAAAGTAAAAATATGCTTCGGTATTGCTATAATAATAGAAATTCAGAAAAGCCGTCTGCAATATCTTTAGGTACTATTGTCTTCTATGCTAAAGAAAAAGGGTTTGTTACGAGAACGGAAAAGTTGAAAGCTAACAAATAAGTTCTATGATTTTATTATCTGTAATTGATTAGGGTATTTAAATTTGGCTGTAGTTTTATTGCCCTTTGCATCTTCATATTTCAAGGTGCATAGTGCGCCTAGCTTCATTAAATCATTTTCTAAATTTTGCTTAAATAAATAATCTGGATTTTCGATATCTTTTTTCTCACCTACTATGGTTTTCTTAAATTGAAGCACAAATGTACTTCCATCTTCTGAAGCAATATTTAATTTCTCTTTAAGCTGGGTGTAAAAAGTCAAAGCTCTATTGATTTCGATAACTTGAACATTAAAAGCTGTCCTTTTAGAATGATTTCTGATGTCAATAGTAATATTACAAAAAAGGTCCCTAATAGCTTTAGTAGAAGCTTTTAACACATTGTCATTTGAATCCACATTACCTAAATATTCAGTTGGACCAACAGACGAATTTTTGTATTCAGCAGTAATGCTAATTTCAGGTTTACCCTTTCGATTAAAGTAAATGGTAATCGATATTGTCGTAATTGCAGCTAAAAAAATAAATAACCCATAGTTTTGGGTTATGAACTCAATAATATTTTCAAAATTCATTGCAAAAAGGTATGGTTGATTAGTCAGTAAAGATACTGAAATCCCATTTCACACACATTACACTCCCCTCCTAGCGTCGGGTCGCATAATAAGTGTTTATTCACAAAATATTTATTGCTTTTAACGGAATTCATGAACCTCGTACCTCGGTTTCATTACCTTTTTAGAAAACTCTTTAGAAAAAAAATAAAAGAAGATTGTAACAACTTTGCCCACGCACCATCTCGCTGAAATAATAAGGATTTTTAATCTTCATTAGTATGTCGTAACCAAAGCTCAAGTTACATAACGCGGTACATTATGAAAAAAAACGTTCTATAATCCGTCAATAAATCAATTAGCGATAAGTTATTGCAAATTTTCACAGAATGTCCTCTACTTCTTTATAATTCTTTGATTAAATGATTCTTCTGTAGTTTCTATACGAACGGAGTAAACACCAGATGCCCATCCGTCCATATTTAACATAAGGTTGCCGTTAACTACTTCAACAGTTAAACTAGTTAAGAGTGTGCCTAATCGCTCTCAGTGAATGTGCTTTCATTTAAAATATAATTGGTATTGAATAAAATATCTTTATCTCCATCATGATCTAAATCTTCAGACATTACTAGGATATCTTTCCAAGAACTCAAATTTAAAAACTCACTTTCATTTTGCGAAATAACCATAAATTCAAACAACTGATTGTCTTGATTTTGAAGAATAGACACGTTTTGTTTTGGGTTTAAAATAATATCCAAATCTCCATCCATATCATAATCATCAACATCAAAATATGTGATATCTATTTCTTTGATTAAAATATCAGTAAAATTTAAATTGTCATCACTTTTACCGGGATGGTTGCAATTTGCGAAGCCTTCCCTATCTAGAAAGTTCAGTACACTACATATACGCTCATTTACCTGATTTTACGTACCCCATCAAAGCTTAGGTTATCAGCCCCAAGAGGACATTAAACATATAAAAAAACGTTCTTCCCATGGTAGGAAAGAACGTCTATTTTTGTCGATATACTTTTCTAATTATAAATCGAAATAAGAAATCACTTCTTCATAACCCATTTTCTTAAAATCCTTCTGAACGCCTTTACCCGTAGGCGATAAGGTAGTAGCCGGAATGATTACAAACCTAACGCTAATTTCCAATGGATCTGTTATTCCTGTAAAACCAAGCTCCTCGGCAGGTGTTACATTGATTCCTAAACTATTCAACGTAAGAATAGCGGTATATGCAACTGCCCCATGACCGTCTGAATGATATACATACGGCATTTGAACAATTTGGCCCGTATTCAATTTAAGATACACCAAAACTACATCCTGATCCAAAGCCTCTTGCGTTAAAAGGGCTGTGTTGTAACTTGCGTCGTACATAGTCCCAAAACCAGCTGTCTTTGGAGAAGATGTAAAGTCGTCTTCCGTTAGGGTGATCCAAGTACTGGCAACGACTGTGGCATCCACACCATCCACACCATCAGCACCATCGATTCCATCAACGCCGTCGGCTCCGGGATCCCCAGTTTCCCCTTTGTCTCCCATTGGTCCCTGCTCTCCTTGAATGCCCTGCTCTCCTTGTATACCTTGGAGACCCATAGCTCCATCGGCGCCATCTTCTTTACTACATGAGGTCAGTGTTATAGACGACAACAATACACAACTAGCAATAATTTTAAAATGTTTTTTCATAAAATAGATTGGATTGATTTGGTTTGTTTTTTATCAAAATTTACTTGATAAGAAAAACGTATCGGGTATACTTATATTATAAAAAAAAATATTATAATGTTGTTATAATCGGTTAGTTCCCTGAAAACATGTATACTTAGCTTTTTATCTTTTTTTGAATAAATAGCAATCTCCTATACGCCTACTTGCGGGCAGTTAAAAAAGAGTTCATTGGCGAAGTTTTATTATTTTGAAAAAGGAGTCCATGAATCCAGTAAAATTGCTCGATTTAGTCATTGCAAGTCCACTGTTTTTGATTGGCCTTTTTACTACCTCATCTTTTTCGTTCGGACGTAGCCTATTGGTCGTTAAGACTATAAGACTGCGCACCATCTCGCCACCAATTGTAATATCAACTGGATATTGTTATATGCAAAAGCTAATTTTCGGGGGTGTTATTATACGAGTGATACAAACCACACACATTACACTCCCCTCCTATGTCGTCGCATAAAAAGTGTTCCATTACCTGTTCAATAAAGACTTTAGGGAAGAAAAATATAAAGAAAGTGAAGTAACAAATACTTTGCTTGACCCAAGCAAAGTTATCCCGAAATAAATGCGTGGCCAATCTAGAAAGTCCACTAGACTTTCTAGATTGGCGGCGAGACCTGTGCGGCTGGGAATGCGTAAAACGGTGCATGCTTGCATTATACGGTAAAGTTCTTTTACCAAGGCATCGTCTCGCCGAAAAAAGCGATTACCTACACAGGGTTAAAAAACCAATACATATGCTATGAACTACAGGATGTTTCCAGCAGCTTTAGCTTGAGCATCCCTGCGACGACCTATATATGCACCAATAAAGAGTCCCATACAAATGCCAAAGGAAATGCCTAACGACTTTTCAAAACGTTCATCAATAAGAACGCCAAAAACAACTCCAAATAACATTCCTAAACTTACACTCAGGTTCGTATAGTATCCTTTGGAAGTCAAGGAAAACGTATCCTTTAAATAGGTCTCAAATTTGCTCAGTTCTTTTTTAAAGAATTTCTTTCTGTTATCTGGATGTGAATTTAAATGATCTAATTCCATTTCTAAAGCTTGGATTTCATCATTTGAAAATTCTCTATGCTGCAATGCGGTTAGATCATATATAAATTTCTCGTAAACCTTAGTCTCGGATTTATCAGTTGTTTCAGATTTTAAACTTTCAAATAAGTTCAATGCATTTTTTAGTGTCATAATTTTTAATGTTTTCTTGGTTGGTGTTCCAAATCAAAAATTATTACACCTAAAACCCATTTTATTCGTAAAATTCTAGAAAAAACTACAACACCAAACGCTGTACTAGGTGTTTAGCTTCTTAAACTTTCGATATCAGTCATCAATTCTTCTAGTTTTTTGAAAACTCTTCCGTAAACCATGTTTACATCCCATTTATAAATTCGACCTCCAAAATGGACGAGTAAGGCTATTATTAATAGAACTATAAAAATTCCTATTAATGGAATACCAAATATGAGATAAGTGTCTGGAAAACCAACAAGAATTTCATTTACAAGTCGTTCTCCCAAAGGCATACCTTCGGCATCTTTAAACCAAAAGCCTAAAATCATTGCTATAAATATAATTGGGTACAAAAATTTTGAAATTTTCTTATTGATGGATACCTGTTTGTTCATCCATTCATTAAACGCTTTTAAGTATTGGTAACTGCTTATGCCAAAATCTATTTTTTCTAAATCGTTCAACAATTTCTTATTGATGAAAACGAGAACTGAAAGGGTTATAAAAAATAGGATACCTGTTATAGGAATGCCTACAAGGAAAGAGACGATTAAAAAAGCAAATGAGAATGCAACAATGGCAATCAAATTTATTTTAAACATTCTTTTAAATTTATCAATGATATGAATTGATTTTTGGCTGTAAAGATTGTTGATTTTTGGAGCTACCAATGCGTCACTCTTAAGAAAACCTTCTTTCCAAATATTTTCAATTGATTTCTCCATCTAATATTTTTTTTAAGCGAATTTTAATTCTTTTAACACGGACCCCGATATTATTAGGATTTGTTCCTATAATTTCAGCGATTTCCTTTTGTGATTTTTCTTCTAAATAAAGCATAATGACCGCTCTATCTATTTCTGAGAGTTTTCTGATAGCATCGTATAATACATTTAGGGATTCCTCCGAAAACGCAAAATTATCTTCAGTTTCCTCAGCAGTTATAGCATCGGACACAAAATGTTGAACATTGTTTTTCTTTTTCTTAAGTAAGGTTAAACAAACGTTTAATGAAATACGATATACCCAAGTGCTCCATTGAGATTCCTCACGAAAGTTGTCTTTACTCCTCCAAATTTGTAAACACACTTCTTGATAATAATCTTCAAAATCTTCTTGCGAATTGGTATAGGCTCGACATAATTTAATGATTATCCCTGCAAATGGTAAAATGGATGTTTTATAAAAATCGCTACTCAATAGTGTCGTTTTTATGGGTTAGTGGCTTAAATTAGGAGTTATTACAGGGCAATGTCAAAATTGTAAAAAGAAGCTCTTTTGAGAGAAACCGTTTCGTACTGAAATATGGCTACAGGTTAAAAATTGATTAGTTGCGTGATTAAGCAAATAATTTACCAAATAAAAACTAAATAGAAAATCCGAAAGCCCTCCTCTCCTACTGCATGCATAGTCAAAGCCTATATCGTTTATACTCTTGGGTTGGTCTTCGGTTGTATATATTGAACTTTTATTTTCTCGCGTTTCCTAGCCTGTGCGCCTCTTGCCGAAAAAAGCGATTACCTACACAGAGTTAAAAAACCAATACACATGCCATGAACTAAAACTCTCTTAGGCCGTTTAAAATTTGCTATTAAAACTCTGGCAAAACAACATCTTTAATTTTATCAATAGCTTCACTTACGGGAGTTTCAGATTTTCTTAGGTTTATCGCCATATGGTTAACACCAACGTTTTCATATGCTTTTAAATACTCTGTAAGATGATTAACACCTACTGTACCACCAAAATGCTGTGGTTTAAAAGTCGCATTGTCATCTTTAGACAAGTTTAAATGTATAGCCGAGATATAAGGTTTTGCTGCCTGATTTTCATCATATAAAGCATTACACCAATATTTTCTCATTTCTAAAGTTTCTGCCACCGGTCTTGGGTAATTAAACCAAGCTTGAGCGTTTTTGGCTATCCAATTTATGCTTTGTCCGGAATGACCAGCGACTGCAAGCGGAATGTCTTTTTTCGGTTTAGGATAGACTTCAATACCGCTGGTTAAAAAATTGTATTTAGATTTTAAATCGCTATTTGTTTTCCAAGCTTCTTTGATGATATCAAGATTTTGTCTAAAGATTTCAGGTCTTTTTTTATAATCGATATTGTACATCGGGAACTCCACAGGTCTGTCGCCCAATCCCAAACCCAACAAGAGTCTACCATCACTTAAATTTTCAATGGTTGCAGCAGCTTTGGCTAATTTTATAGGCTGTTGTAATGGTAATACTATAGCTGCCGTACCCAACAAAACGTTTTTGGTAGCTGCAGCTAAATAGCCCAAATATGGAAGCGTATCGAATAACTGTGCACCATCGCCAAAGTTAGGGTCATATACAGGAACATCTCGCATCCATAAAGCGGCATATCCTGCTTCATCAATTTGTTGTGCCAATGCTAAATGGTTGGAGATATCGGGAACGCCAAAAGGTCTGTTGTCTTCCAAGCGTTTTCGGTTACCTTCGGTTGACCAATCATTGTCTAAAGGAAACTCTATACCAAGTGTCATTTTACCTGGTTTGTATAGTTTATCAAATGGATTCATAATGTGTTTTTTATTAAATTCATCAGGTATCCGTTAAGACACCTGATGAATTTTTTGATTAAGCATTCCAGATACTATCTGCTGTATAGGGTCCGTTGTCAACTTCCCAAAATTTACCGTCAATAAAGCGGTGTTCTTTATCTAAATCCTTAAGCAAAGCCATATCTTCTTCTGTAAGCGAATGGTTTAACGTCTCTAAATTCTGAAGTAATCGTGCTTTATTTGTAGATTTAGGAATAACCGCAATGCCTCGTTGTATTGTATACGCCAGTGCAACTTGTGCAGGAGACATATGTCTTGCTTTGGCAATGTTTTTTATCGAATCATTTTCCAACAAACGTAATGTGCTATTTTCATCTACAAGCGAACCTAATGGTGCGTAAGCGGTGAGCAGCATATCGTTTTGTACGCAGAATGATTGTAATGCTTCCTGCTGTAAAAACGGATGCATTTCTACCTGATTCATCTCCGGTTGATGCACTGCAGTCGCCATTATTTCTTTCAACTGATTTTCATTGAAATTACTCACGCCAATATGTTTTGTAAGCCCTTGTTCCAGAGCAGCTTCCATCCCTTTCCAAGTACTGGTTAATGGCACTTCTGAAAGTGGAACAAAATCGGATGCTTTTTCTGGCATTTCGGTTCCTTTTTTAAGAGCGACAGGCCAGTGGATAAGATACAGGTCTAGATACTCTAGTTGTAAATCTTCTAAAGTCTGGTGCAACGCTGGAATCACATTTTCCTCCCCGTGAGAAGCATTCCATAATTTGGACGTTACCCATAAATCTTCTCTAGTAACCAAACCTTGTTTAAATGCTTCAGCAATGGCATTACCAACTTCTTTCTCGTTACCGTAAGCCGCAGCACAATCTATATGTCTGTATCCCATTTTTATTGCGGAAAGTACTGCATTGTACACTTCATTAGGTTCAGATCTAAAAGTTCCTAAGCCTAAAATTGGCATTTCGTCGTTATTTCTAAATTTTAATGTAGTCATTAGTTATACTATTTATATTTTTTCTTTTTTGAATAAAACTAGGGTCAACAAGAATCCTACAATTACTAGAATACCACCTACCCAAGGCGTCGCTTCAATTCCTAAGCTGGATTCTACAACCATTCCGCCTACATAAGCACCAATGGCAATTCCAACATTAAACGCTGCGATGTTTAAGGCAGATGCTACGTCTTCGGTTCCTGGTAAGTATTTTTCAGCCATTTTTACGACATATAATTGTAATGCCGGTACGTTTGAAAAGGCTAATATTCCCATAAAAAATAGGGTTACGATGGCGAAAATCTGACTAGAAGCGGTGAAGTACAATACAAACAACACTATGGCTTGTAAAGCAAACATTACCAATAATGCTTTTCCTGGTTTGTTGTTAGAGACTTTACCACCTATGATATTTCCAATTGCGATGGCAATACCATAAATTAAAAGGAATATACTGGTCATATTTGAAGAGAAACCAGTTACTTCTTCCAACAAAGGAGTTAAGTAGGTAAAAGTGACAAACGTACCTCCATAACCAAATGCTGTAATGGCTAACACCAATAAAATAGATGGATTCTTAATCACTTTTAATTGGTCTATAAGACGTAATGGAGCCGATTGTTTAATGTTTTTAGGTACCAAAGCCAAACTAGCTATTGCACCTACTAATCCTAAAAGGGCAACACCAATAAAAGTAGCTCTCCATCCAAAATTCTGACCGATATATGTTCCTAAAGGCACACCAGTTACAATAGCTACAGTAAGACCAGCAAACATTATAGAAATGGCAGTTGCCCTTTTATCTTTTGGCACTAAACTAGCTGCAATGGTAGACCCGATAGAGAAAAATACACCGTGCGCAAAACCTGTTACCACTCTTGATAATAGCAACAACTCAAAACTTGGTGAGATAGCTGCCAATCCGTTACCAATGATGAAAAGCAACATAATACCCATTAGTAATTGTTTTCTAGGAATTTTACCTGTTAAGGCAGTTAATATGGGTGCACCAATGGCAACACCAATGGCGTACAGACTTACTAATAATCCTGCTGATGTTAATGATGTGCCTAGGTCGTTTGCAACGGTTGATAATAAACCTACAATTACAAATTCCGTTGTTCCTATGGCAAATGCACTTATGGTCAATGCCCATAATGCTGCTGGTAGACTCTTCTTTTTGGCTACCGTAGTATCTCTATGTATTGTTGATGTTTCCATAATTTCTAATTGTTTTTTGTTACTGTTATTTAATGGCAACAGGGTTTATTTGTACTTGCGTAGAGCCTTCATATAAAGGGTGACCTAATACAAAAAGAAATTCCCAAGCTTTATCTTCTACCAACTCATCTACAAGAATATTTTCCAAAACTTGTACACCATATTCGGTTGCCATCATTTGATTTACAGGGAAAGAAAGTGCGCTGTTTTCGTGTGGTACAGCTTCAAAAGACCAGTTATCTGCACCTGCTGCTACAATTCCTTTTTTACCTAAGTAATGTGCAGCTTCAGTACCAATTCCAGGTCCGCCAGCTAGGTAACGTTTGTCATCTTTACCCATTAATTTTGTCCATCCAGTGTAAAACAGCACTACATCTCCTTTACGGATTTCAATGCCTTGTTTTTTGGCTACTTTTTCAATGTCTTCTACTGTAAAAACAGTACCTTCTTTTACAATATCTTGATTATAATAGGAGCGCATATCCAAAACAATACCTCTAGTTACAATTGGAGGTAATTTTTCTAGACCTAATTTTTTCACTCCAGATACGGTTAAAAAATCTTCTACTTTATGTCCGTTATAATGCACATTGTCTCTACCGTAATGTGCCAATCCGTTTATTTGAGATCCAACACCTGTCCAACCAATTAATTGGTCATCTACGTAGGTGAATTTATTAGAACCTGCAGCAATAGTTTCTGGTTGTAACGTTTCAATATGAAAGTATCTGTGACGGAAAGCTGCGGTTTCTGCATTTACCACCATTCCTAAGCGGTATACTTTTCCTTTTTTAACCAATTTTACGGCATCTAAAACTGTTTCTTCATTTAAAAGGTTTAGTGCGCCAATTTCATCGTCTGCTCCATAAGGTGACGTTGGTACTTGTTGTGCGTTTGTACTTAAAGCAGTAAAAAGAGTAGCTGCTAATGCCACTGTTTTTAATGTATTTACTATTGTTTTCATTTTTATATGTTTTTTAATTTCTGATACAAATTTCCGATTAATGCAAGGGGTGTGCGAGGATGTACATCACCATTTTAAAGTGATGTATGTCACATTTAATACTGCGCATACATCATATTATTTTTAATTTTATTTAATCTTGAAGCTTCATTTTTAACACCAAGTAAGGCGGTTTACTAGCATCTTTTCCTTCATTTAATAAAGGCAGATTATGAAGCTGATTGGCTACGATGTACAAGTAGTTTCCGTGTATGGCAACACCATCGGGCCAAGACAAGTCTTTTTTAGATTGCGCAATGGTTTTCATTCCAGCAGGCGTACTTTCTACAATGGCTGAATTTTCAACATCGGTTACATATACTTTTCCGTTTGCACCTACTTTAAATCCGTCTGATTTTGGTTTGTTGGCATAAAACTCAATGTACTTATTCAGGTCGCTATCTTGCTTACTTTCATCCGCTAATACAGCAGATGGAATGCGGTAAATCTTGGTGTTTCCCATTGCACCATAGTAGATGTAATTATTTTCATCATCTATAGAAATTGGATTTAATGGGTATCTTGGCTGAATGGTAGTACCGTCTTTTCTTTTGTGGGAAACTAATCTACCGTGAATTTTCACTGGTTCATCAGCAGGTAAAAATGATGCATCCCCTTCCAAAACACGTCTTATATAACCCGTTTCTAAGTTAATCACAACAAAAGCTGGTGCAATTGGCGGATTTAAAGCATCGGTCATATCTGCAATTACAGCAGTGTTGTTTTTAACATCGATTACAAAATCCTGCAAAAAAGGTTTTGTTGATAATACCGTATTTGGAATTGGAAAAACCTTTGTGACGTTTCCGGTTACCAAATCAAAACCCACCAATTTGGGAGCCTGATTTTGTTTTACGTTACCCATATCCAACACCCAAAGAATTCCGTTAGCATCGGCTTGTATTCCGATAGTTGAATTGATACCTTTTAGACTTCCGTTTTGTGGTTTTACAATCCATTCTTTATCTCCAAATGGAATACTCTCTCCATTAGGTAAAATTTCTTTTACCATATATTTTGAAGCACTTAAGGCACTCATTGTTACAAATATTCTTCCGTCGTTAGACACGGTTATATTCCCAGGTCTAGATTCTGGAAATGTTGCTATCGTTTCTAATTGTGCTTGTACTAATAGTGTAAAATTCATTACAAGTGCGAACAAGACTGTTTTTATAATTGTTACTGTTTTCATCGTTATTGTTTTTAAAATTGAATTGATTTAATTAGTTGCCCAAAAACTTCTTTTGGGTTGATGGGTCTACCCAGATAACATCGCTTGGATCTCTAGCAATGGCATCAAAAACGAGCACGTCTAACGGACCTTCTATAATTTTTCCATTGCCATGTGCTGTCCCTTTCCCCCAAAAAAGTAAGTCGCCTTTTCCTGCAACAACAGGACCTTTATCGGCAACATAAAATTCTGCTTTGCCATTTAAAATGTAGAGGTAAGCATCAGATTTTGCGTGGTAGTGCATAGGCACTTCGTCATACAACCTAAAGATTCTTACACCTGCGTGTTCGCGGTCTATTAATCTGATATCTTTAATGATTCCGTTATGATTTTTTGGGAGTAGCGTTACGTATTCATCAATATTGATAATACCGTAGGCGTTACCCATTAACGGTCTTTCGCCTTCTTGCGCATAGGAACTAAAACCTATGGCAATAATTGTAAATAATAGAAAAAGTGTTCTTGTAGTTTTCATAGTACATTGTATTTAATTGTTCGATACAAAATTCTATGAAAACCAAGGGGTGTGCGAGGACATACATCACGGATTTTTTGTGATGTATATCAATCTTGAAAAGTGATTTAGGTCACTTTTAGCTGTTAAAACGACTTAAAGTCTCTCTGGATACGCCTAAATAGGAAGCGATTAATTTTTTAGGAACGCGTTGTATTAATTTTGGAAGTTTGTTCAATAGGTACTCATACCTACTTTCTGCGGTCATCGTAAGCAATGAAAGGATTCTTTGTTGTAAATTTATATAACCGTGGTTGGATTTAATTCTGAAGAAATTGGCAACGGCAGGTACTTCAAAGCAAATCTTTTCCCTGTTCTCTAAAGACAAACAGAAGAACTCAGAATCTTCAAGACAATCTACAAAAATAGTCCCTGGTTCTTGATGTTGAAAAGCACAATGGTCGCTCACCCAATAGTCTTCCATGGCAAACTGAAGAATGTGTTCTTTGCCTTTTTCGTCTATGGAATACGCTTTTACCAAGCCTTTAATAATCCAATATTCAAAGTCTACAGGTTGCCCCACTTGTATTAAAAATTGGTGTTTTTTAAGGCTTTTAAATTCAAAGTGCGATTGTATAAAGTTCCACTCATCATCAGTTAAAGAAACGATTTCCTCAAAATGTTGTCTTAGCAACAGCAACTTATCCTCCATAAAGTAAAAATACTTTTCTTTAATTTATAACCAAAGAAAAATAATAACCTTAATAGATGAGAACTAAAGTGAATTGAAGGTTATTGAAAAATTAATGTTTATCGACTTGTCGCTATAATGGACTTAATAATACAGCCTAAAATCCAGTAATTTACAAACGTTATAATGTCTTTGGTGCAGCTCTTCAACAACCTCAAACATATCATCATCTTCTTTAAATAAGTTAAAGAAGGCTTTATCAAGATTTGCGCTGCTTATGCCATTAAACTCATTCCCGTAGCCGGAAACAGCTCTTGCGCCAGTGATATCCAAAAAATACTGTGCCTCTTCTTCGTCCAGATCTAGGATTTTTGCATTGGAGAAATGTAAAATCTTTCCTTTTAACCGACCTTCAAATAGTTCCGCAACTTCCTGTAAACTGTAGTAGTAATCATTTAGACAGATACTATTGGCTTCACCTGTCATAACCAAATAGATAATTTCATAATCTTTAAAATTATGGTCATCCAAGACCAGTGCGTTTAAGCTTTCTTCTAGTCCTTCAATAGTGTCGCATGTTTTATAAATACTCGCTATTCCATATTTCATGGCCAATTGTTCCAAGTTTTGTTGTGCCTCGGTAACCTTGTCCGTTTCTATGTCTTGAACGCCTTCCAAACAATAAATGAAATAATCTGTATCAATAGATTGTTCTTGGGGTAATTGGTGTCGTTTCTCTAGCAAGATTCTGAAATTAGATGAAGCACAAAATTAATGTAAGTCTTCTTTTCTCTTCAGCGTTTTCATATAAAATTTCATTCTACACCCATTGCCTTACCTCCTATTATCGGTTTAAAGCGAACTAAAGAATTCCCAGTATTCATCTACCAGATGATGGAGATTGGGGTTTCTGAAAGAATTAAGCGCACTTGGATACACATGTTCCGTATCTGACCACATGATCAGTTTATAAAAATGGGTTTGTGTTGGGTCTATGGGTTGATTCCATTCTATAATCATACGGTCTTGGTCATCATCTTCACTAAGTACCGTATACTGATCGTGAATTTGCAATGCATTCAGTTCTACATCATGTATATCCTGCATAAAGGCGGTAATTTCATCAGCATCCAAATTCAGAGGAATACCATGATTTTCATCTACTACAAAAGATTCTGAATCACCTCCAGAGAAATACACGGGTCTATACACATTTGGGGTTGTGGCGGTGTATTGTAAGATACCTGAGCATGGGGCAAAAGCTTGAAAAATATCGTCTGCTTCCATGGCCAAATGCCACACAAAACCCCCTCCGTTTGAAAAACCGGTGGCGTAAAACTTGTTTGGATCTGTGGAGTAGCGAAGCTTAACAATTGCAGTCATTGCCCGCACAAAGGCAACATCATCTGCTATGATTTGCGTTGCCGGGTTAAGACCAGACGGATTAGTAGGGTCGCTTAGCTCTCCGTCGTCCCATTTGGTTCTGGAAGTTTGGTTTGGGCCAAAAGTATATGACAATCCTTGAGGGAATACCGTTATGAATTGCTCATCTTCTCCTTTTTCTTTCCAGCCCCAAAGGTTCCAAGCTCGTTCATTAAATTGATTCAAGCCATGGAATGCGACTACCACAGGATAATCAATAGCGCAATCATAGTCCTTGGGTAAATCAACGATAAACTCACGATCTACTCCATCTATAGGCAGGGTGTGGTAAAATTTATCTACACCACCAACAATCTGCTGGCAACGACATGAAACAAGTACAACTAATGCTAGAATTGCAACGAAGCTTCTTATAACTATTCTTTTCATCTTAACGGCTGGATTGATTTTGTTCTGCTTTCCCCACAAGTATTGACTATATGAATAGCCTTTTTGGTGCCCACTCTACTAAAACCATTAGTAGGGCCACAACTCTAATATTTCTGGATGAATTAAAGTATTAAAATTTTATCCGCGGTTTTACTGAAGATGTATGGTTGGTTGAATTTTTACTATAATCGACAAAAAAATGGGCATCCTACTTGGCGCTTATTGAAATGAACCCGCTATAAAATCTATGCAAAAGTGCTTGACCCATTGACGAGGTCAATTTCAAATGCGAGCTTATATGCACTCTCTCCCATTGAATGATTCTTTCTTAATACGGTAATTTTATCGACCATAAATGTTTTGGAATACGGTTTTTGTCCAAAATAATTCCAACTCCGGTCAAATTGATATGTTGGTATTTTGCTCGCGATTGTTATATGAGGAGTTTCTATTTTTTGAGTCCCTTGGTTACCAATTTTCGCCCTTTTCCGGAGTACAGCTACCATTTGATGTTGAAGCTTAATTATTTCATCGCTCACTATTTCAATAAACAAAGTGTTTGAGCTAGGAAATTTTTGAAAACCTAAGGTCTGAACTTCAAATCGTTTTTTATCCCTAAAGGCGTGACGCAATTCATTCCAAATCGTTAGCTCTGGAGTACTTTCAATCAGGAAATTGCTTAAGCTAATGTGTGCTATGGAATAAACGTATTTAGCCCTACCAAAGTGGGACACAAACTCTTTTTTGAAGTTGAGCACATCATTTTTAATATTCGTATGAGGACTAATGATGATAAGATACTCTCTAAAACCTTCCGACAAACACAATGTTCGTTTTTCGAACTCTAAAATTTTCATAGTACCAGATTTAAGATAATACTAGTAAAAGTAATGAATATCAGTTTAAAAGATGGATTAAATCCATTTTACTGGATTATATCCATAAATATGTGTAATTAAGAATTGCCTCCCTCCTACTTTTAGGCACATATTTCCATATTTATAAACATGAAATTTTCTGTATTAAATTTTACAGATGCTACTTTTTATTTGAATTTAACCACTCTTGTGTTACAGTATCTTTCCGCCTAAATTTTAATAAAAGCAAATGATGCATGTAAAAACGAAGAATAGTATGGAGAGTACACGTTATAATCTAAACTCTTTGATATTTCTGTCCTCTCCAAAGATATGTGGATAATGTTCCCGGACATTGGTTTCCATGAAATCTATGGGCACATCTTCAAAATAGCCGTAATCTTCTAGATATTCCATGAATTCCATTCCCTCATTATTAAATTCTTGAAATATAGAATCGTTTTCGCCATCAAAATCCAAAGGTTCTACGTTGCACATGGCACATAAAGATTCATTAAAGGCTGGTGAAACCTTTAGCCATTTATCATTTATAAGAAGGTCAACCATCCCGTGAGGTGTTAATTCATTGGTCCCGAATTTTTCAACAAGTCTTTCCACACCTATATGGTTTTTAACCTTGGCCAAGTGTAGTCGTGCAGGTATGCCTAATGACCGTAAACCTGCTATTAGAATAATGGACTTATCTATACAATGCCCTTTTTTCTGGGTTACCAAATAACTTGCTCTATAGTGCTCTTTTGAAAAACTTAGGGAATATGGGTCATACCTATATGTGTCTCTTACTTTGAGATACAAGCGCTTCGCTTTTTCCTTTTTTGAAATAGTATCGCTTCTAAACTCTTTTACAAAATCTTTGATTTCATCGGACTCATAATCAAAATAAAATGTAGGTGCGGTAAAGTTCATTTGTTTCCTTTTTTATAATGAAGAAGGTAAAAAGCTATTCATTTAATTACAACTTACGCTGTCTTCATAAGCGTAAAATAAAACGTGGTGCCTACGCCCTCTTCACTTTCTAACCAAATGGAACCGTTATAATATTTAATGATTCTTTTAACGATAGATAACCCTATACCGGAAGAAGAACCGGTGCTTTCCAATTTGGTAAAGATTTTAAATATCCGTTCAAAATAAGCGGCTTTAATACCAATACCATTATCCTTTACAAAAAACTCATAATGGTCACCTTTATCCGTATAGCCTACTTCTACGGTTCCCTGCTCCTCCTTGCCATAGTTTATGGCATTTTGAATTAGATTTTGAAAAACCTGCTTGAATCTCCAGGTGTTCCCATATAGACTTGGTAAGTTCTCTTGAACCGATATTTTTATGTGACTAGGGACTAAAATAGTTTCTAAAACCTCCTCAACGAGTACATTAAAATCTACTTGTTTGTCTTCAGATTCAATTTTATCAATTGTTGAGTAATCCAGAATTCCCTTTATTAAAAAGTTCATTTTTTCAACATTGAACAAGGCCTGATGTAAAGGTTGTATAGTGTCTTCGCCCAAAGCCTCCTTATTGTCATCAATAAACCAACTCACTAAAGTGTGAATGTTGATGAGAGGGGCTTTTAAATCGTGAGATACCACATGGGCATATTCACTTAATTCTTCATTTTGAAGCGATAGATTCTTTAATAGTTCTTCCTTCTTCTTCTCTTGCGCTTTTATACGTTCTTCGCTCTCTTTTCGCTGTATAACATTGACCAACATGTTGGCATAAACAAAAAGGATATCCTTTTCATTATCATCATACTTATTGATTTTTTTAACCGAATCAAAACCAATAAAACCGATCAACTCGTTGTTCTTAATTTTTGGGATGGTAATTAAACTCTGTATCCCTTGTGGTTCTAAAACGGCACGTAAACCATGTTCCCCGTCCTCTGGTAATGCACTTACATCTTCCACAAAGAACGGTTCTCCCTTTTTGTGTGCTTCTATCCACTGCGGAATAAAGTCTATAGGCACATTCTGTAAGTTCTCTATTTCCGGTTCTATACCTTCAGAACACCATTCATAGGTGTTTGACGTGGTGTTATTTACAAAATCATAAGAAAAAATATAGCTTCTGTCCGATTCTACGAATTCGCCAATTTGCTTTAGGGATGCTCTAATCAGTTTATCAATATCCGATAAATCCGAATTAATATGTTTTGTAGAAATACTAATTAGCAAGTCCTGAAAACGTAGTTGCCTTTCAATGATTTTATCTTTTTCCAGCTGACTGAAATTTGTATTCGTATCACCTTCATTGGTTGTTGAAAGTTGATTTTCAGCGTGTAAGTCCTTTTTTTTCATTCGACTTTTCAAAATATAAGATAAAAGAAACTCCTTTACCCCTTGGTTAGCAGTTACAAACTAAGCAAAAAAATATGTATTACGTTACTTGACGGACTATAATCATAAGATTTATACTACATATTTATTTAAAAATAACACAACCCACTTTATTGTATATGGTTATATCCTTCCTTATTCACATGACAGAAGAGACATTATAAAGGGGGCTTATGGCCAGAGAATTGTTTTCTTAAAATACTGAATCAAAAAATCTGCGTCAATCATAAGACTGATTGGGTCAAGAGGCGGAGGGCATATCTTATACCTTGCCCAACAAATAAGAACATTTTTCAATTGCCTTGTTGATAGATTTTGGAAGCCTTCTATCAAATACCTACCTATTGCATTGTACACATCTGTTTCTCTGCACTATCATGACTAATAGATATCATGCCAATTGAAACACGCTTTACATAGTTAGATACGCGTTTCATGTGAAGTTTCCTTAATTCGATTGGCGTCAATAATTGCACGACAGAACTATTTGAAAGTGAAATTTAATTTTTAAACCAAACTAAAATGGACAATCAATTAACAAAGTATGTACTAGCAGGAATTTTAGGAACAGTGGTAATGACCATTATTATGATGATTGCCCCGCACATGGGCATGCCCGAAATGGCTCCTTGGAAATTATTAGCTGGCACCATGGGCGTACCGCTGATTGTAGGGTGGATAATGCACTTTATGATGGGCATTCTCTTTGCATTGGGCTACGGATATATTTTTGTACCAAATGTAAGTATTGAAAACCTTTGGTTTAAGGGCATCGTTTTTGGTGTCGCGGCAGTTATCGTAGCACAATTAGGAATGAAAGTTATGGGCATGATGTTAGAAATGCCACCAATGGATGGTTCTTTACCAATGCGGTTAGTAGCCATGCTTATAGGTCACATTGTATTTGGTGTGGTCACGGTTAAAACAATAGGAAAATAATAGCAAAAATACATATGAAAAAAATAGACTTCAGTTCGTTAAAAGCAGTGTTTGTAAACTGTACCTTAAAAAAATCGCCTGTAAAAAGTCACACCCAAAACCTAATGGACGTATCCATTAAAATTCTGGAATCTGAAGGTGTAGTTGTTGAGGTTTTACGCTTGGCGGATTATGATATTCCGGTTGGTGTACAACCAGATATGACCAAAGAGGGTTATGACAAAGATGAGTGGCCCGGAATATATCATAAGATAAAAGCTGCAGATATTCTTGTTATAGGAACTCCAATTTGGCTGGGCGAGCGTTCCTCAATAGCATCAAAACTCATTGAGCGCTTATATGCCATGAGCGGTTACCAGAGTGATAAAGGACAATATGTGTACTACGGTAAAGCTGGTGGATGTATTGTTACCGGGAACGAAGATGGAGTAAAGCATTGCTCTATGGGCATGTTATATGCGCTACAACATTTAGGATATAGTATTCCGCCGCAAGCAGATGCCGGTTGGATCGGAAAAGTTGGTCCAGGACCTAGTTATGGTGACACGGAATGGAAAGGAGAAAGTATTGACCCGCCAGTAGGTTTTGATTCAGAATTCACTAACCGGAACACCACTTTTATGAGCTACAACTTAATGCACCTAGCCAAAATGTTGAAAGATAACGATGGCTATCCATCATACGGAAACTCCAGAAAAGAATGGGATGACGGTACACGTTGGAATTTTGAAAATCCTGAATACAGATAAATAACGGATGTACTGATCATCCAATTTTAAAATAAAAAGAGAACTATTATGAGTAAAAATGTATCAGAACAATTACTGGATATTTTACAAGGTGTTGGCGTAGAAAAAGTATATGGAGTTACGGGTGATGCCCTTAACTTTTTTGTAAAGGCCATTGAAGAACGTGATGGTGTGGATTGGATAGGTATGAAACATGAAGGAAATGCCTCTTTTGCCGCCTTTGGACATAGCCAAACCACAGAAAATTTAGCCGTCTGCGCGGGTACGGTTGGTCCTGGAGCACTGCATTTAATAAACGGACTTTATAATGCGAAAAAAGAACGAACTCCGGTGATTGCCATTACGGGACAAATCAATCAGAAACAACAAGGAACAAGTTTTTTTCAAGAGGTTGATTTGAAAAAGGTATTTGATGATGTTTGCGATTATCAGGCAATTATTGAAACTCCAGAGCAAGCCCCAATGGTCATACAACGTGCCATTAAAATTGCAATGGCAAATAATGCGGTGTGCAGAATTGAATTACCGGCAAATGTAGCGGAAATGAAAGCCGAGAATGAGCAATTTGTTCATCCAATCAAAAAATATGTATCCCGTTTGGTTCCAGATGAATCTACAGTTATGGAAGCTGCTATGCTTCTGAACAGTGCGAAAACAGTAGGTATTTTAGCTGGTGATGGTTGTCGCGAAAGCAGAGCTGCAGTAATTGAATTATCAAAAAAACTGAATGCACCCATCACCCACAGCCTTCGAGCTAGTGATATTTTTGACCATGACACGGATAATGTAGTTGGGTTAACCGGGTTGATAGGAAATCCATCAGGATATAATGCGGTAATGAAGTGCGATTTGCTATTGATGCTGGGAACGGATTTTCCATATATCGATTTTCTTCCGCATGAAACAAAAACGATTCAAGTAGATATTCGCCAAGAAAATATAGGCAACAGAACCGCTGTCTCTTTAGGAGTTTGGAGCGATATTTCTTCCTTTTTGAGAATCCTTAATCCTAAAGTTGAACAAAAAGAGGATACCACTTTTATTGATAAACTAAGAAAGAATTTTGAGGATTGGCGAGACAACATGAAGGAACAGGCTTCCCCTACTCGCGAGAATGAACCCTTACACCCGCAGATATTTGCAGATTTGGTAAACGAACATGCTTCTAATGATGCCATTTTTACGGTAGAAACAGGAACTTCGGCAATTTGGGCGGCTCATCATATCTCTTTTCACAGTCAAAGACGTTTAATAGGATCTTTTAATCATGGTTCTATGGCAGTGGGCTTACCTTCTGCAATTGGGGCGCAAATGGCTAATCCTAAAAAAGAAATTTGGTGTTTAAGCGGTGACGGGGCTTTTAATATGGCGATGCAAGATTTTATAACCGCTGTTAAATATGAGTTGCCTATAAAAGTGCTCATCTTTAATAATTCTGAATTAAGCTTTGTAAAACTAGAAATGGAACAAGTTGGTTTAGCAGCTAGTCTAGATGCATTGCATGAAACCAATGTTAACTTTGCCGAGTACGCTAGATTATGTGGTGGCGAAGGTGTACGGGTAGAACATGCCAAAGATATTGATGCCGCCATACTACAGGCTAAGAATAGTAAAAAACCTTTTATAATAGATGCCGTAGTTAGTAGTGGCGCTTTATCCTTGCCTCCTCATATTGGAATAAAAGAAGCTATTGGTTTCGGAACTTCCAAATTAAAAGAAGTCGGACAGGTAATTAGTGGCGATAAAAAACAATGGGGGAACTTGAAAAAGGAACTACAGTCGTATTTTGACTAATGGTTAGTTTATTGAGGTAGTATATCGTATGTGGTATTACCTATCTTCTAAAGATTCTTAGTATCTAAATATTGTTGGGTACAAAGAATCTTTTTTTATATAAATCAATAGCTATTCATGCGCCACATTTAGTTAAATAGTTTTATAGATTTTGGTAAATGGAGTTAGCACATTTGGAATACTGTTAGGTGATAGATTGATTAGGGTATTATAATCGATTAAATCAGCAGTTAGCCTGAAACGTAAAATTTAAGTTCTTCATGTTTTTAAGGCGTTGAAAGGTATCTTTTAACATTTCAAGCAAATTTTTAGTCTTTTATCCGAATATATTTCTCGGAATTAAGCTTAGCGGTAATTTTCGTCTCTCAAACCTCAAATCTGAAAACTCTAATTTATTAGTTATGAAACTTGAATTAATTATTGTTGATGACTCCCCTTTATGGCTGTCATTAGCAGAAAAGCTTGCCAAATCACATCCATTAGTCCGTAGTGTACTTACCTTTGAAGATTCTTATGATGCTTGGGTACATATACAATTAGCGAAACCACAGGTAGTCATGGCCGATATAGAAATGCCAGGTATGAACGGATTTTCATTTCTTGAAATGTTCGGTAATCGCATGCCATTTATATCAAGTTCTACCAAACAGGAATTTGAAGTGGTAGCCAGGGAACTTGGCTGTGTAGATTTTATAAGCAAGCCCTTTACAAAAGGTGAACTCCATAATTCTATAGATTTTGTTTATAATAGAATATATGGGGGGAGAATGACCGCATAATTTATATTGTCTTTCGAGTTACAGGTAGATTCCTTCAATAAATTAAATCATAATCTAAGCTAGAATTGAAATTTAATGCATTAATGGCATTATTGTAGGACACTGTAATAATATTATAGGGATGAAACTTTAAACTGAGTTTATCTGACGAAAAGTAACAGTAAAAATTTGATAGCCCTCTACCCTACTGTGGCGTCCAAATCAATTTTTCTTATACACATAACATGAACATTCAGTCGATTGGGCTTTTGCTGATTTCAATGGATAGAATAGAGTTATTTTAGACATTGGACCCATCTAAGTAAATTAACTCTTTTTAAGAGTAGTAGATAGTTCTTATATCTTATTTTTGCCGCCTTAAATAATTATCAAGAATCTCTAAAAAAAGGAGATAGCAACCTGCAATAACGAGCAAGGTGCTAAAGAGATAAGCCAATTAGTTGGAACAAATGTTAACTCATATTTCTACTTATTTGCCGCTATTTCCTTTTAGAATGAAGTAAGAAATGGCAAACACAAAAGAAAGATCTCCCAAATTTTTAGCGCTTATCCCCTTATTTGTATTCGTATTTACGTTTTTAGGTGTGGGCATATACCAAAACGATTTCTATGCGTTACCTGCTCCCATTGCAGTAATCGTTGGGATAATTGCCGCCTTCTTGCTGTTTAGACAATCCATAAATTCCAAAATAAAAACCCTTTTAAAAGGCTGCGGAGATGATAAAATACTAACCATGTGTTTGATCTATTTGTTAGCGGGTGCATTCGCTGCAATTACTAACGAAACCGGTAGTGTTGATGCCATCGTGAACATGGGATTAGATTTTATTGCCATTCAATATATCTATGTGGGCATTTTTATCATTGCGGGGTTTTTATCGGTTTCTACGGGAACTTCGGTGGGTGCCATTGTTGCTTTAGCACCAATTGTTGTGGGATTTGCCGATAAGAGCGGTGCGGATTTAGCCATTTTATGTGGCGCATTATTAGGGGGTAGTATGTTTGGGGATAACTTATCGGTGATTTCGGATACTACCATTGCCGCTACACAATCCTTAGGTTGTAAAATGAGCGATAAGTTTAAACAGAACATTAAAATTGCTGTACCTGCTGCCCTATTTACTATCGCAATTTTAGTTTTTCAAGGTTTAGGATTACGGTCCGGTCAAACAGAGGCTGTAGTTTATAGCTATTCGGTCATCAAAATAATACCCTACCTATTGGTAATTATCCTATCTATTGTAGGAGTGAACGTTTTTGTGACCTTGCTTTTAGGTTCGCTATTTGCGGGGCTTTTAGGGATTATTTATGGTGATTTCACCCTTATAGAATCGACTACAATTGCCTATACGGGCTTTACAAACATGACAGAGATTTTCTTGCTATCACTATTAACAGGTGGATTGGCAGCTTTGGTAGAACGAAACGGAGGTATTGAGTTTATATTGGTCAAAATAAAAAAGCTTATCAAAAACAAAAAAACGGCACAACTAGGCATTGCCTCTTTAGTGAGTACTATTAATATGGCCATCGCCAATAACACGGTTTCTATCATCATTGCCGGCCCCATTGCTAAAACCATTAATGATGAGTATGGATTGGACAATAAAAAGACCGCTTCAATTTTAGATATTTTCGCTTGTATTTTTCAAGGTCTACTGCCCTATGGAGCTCAGGTTTTAATGATTTTAAGCTTTTCAAACGGAAAAATCGACTATATAGATTTGGTTTCCAATACGTGGTATTTACTGCTGCTCTTCATCTACACCATAGTATTCATAAATTTTAAACCTTTGCGAGTTCGTTAGGCTTGTTAAGCAACAACTTCATCCATCAAAAGGTATTCATTAAAACGTTTTCTGTTTACCCCCTCAACCTATAGAAATAGCATTGGGTAAAACACGTTTTAGGAAAATGAAAATTCAGAAAAAGAAGAAGTTACTCCACTCAATAGTTCACTCAAAAAAATAAAGAATTTCTCTATTTTATGCTATGCAAACACATGTTCTACAAATTTAGTAAGTTTAGACTATGAAAAATATAACGTCCATATACATCATAGTATTAACTCTCTTACTAACCTTTCCTCACATCTTAAATAGTCAAAAAAAGGCGGCTACGTCCTCCGCTGATATTATAATTTATGGAGGGACTTCAGCAGCTATTATTGCTGCCGTAGAAGCTAAAAAATCTGGGAAATCTGTACTTGTAGTTTCCCCAGATATACATCTAGGAGGTCTAACTTCAGGAGGTTTAGGATGGACTGATACCGGTGACAAAAGTGTAATTGGCGGTTTATCTAGAGAATTTTACCATAGAGTTTTTATGCACTACAACTCCATAGAGGCCTGGAAGTGGCAGCCAAAAGAGGCTTATGGCAACAAGGGACAAGGTACAAGAGCAATGGACGGCGAAAGTCGTACGATGTGGATATTTGAACCTAGCGTTGCAGAGCGTATTTTTGAAGATTTTGTTGAAGAATATAAAATTCAAGTTGATAGGGATGAATGGCTTAATCGTGAAAATGGGGTAATACTTAAAGACGGGAAGATTGTTTCAATTACAACCTTAAGCGGAAAAACCTATACAGGAAAAATGTTCTTAGATGCCACATACGAAGGCGATTTAATGGCTGCAGCAGGCATTAGTTACCACGTGGGTAGAGAAGCTAGCAGTGTTTATGATGAGGAGTGGAACGGTGTACAAACAGGGGTTTTACATCACAAACATTGGTTTCAATCGGATATTTCACCCTATGTAATTCCGGGTGACCCATCTAGTGGAGTATTGCCAAGGATTTCTACCGAGTCTCCGGGAGAAAAACACAGTGGCGATAATAAGATTCAGGCCTATTGCTTTAGAACGTGCATGACCAACCATGAAGAAAATAGACTGCCCTTTCCAAAACCTGATAATTATGATCCTTTGCAATATGAGTTATTAGCACGATCATTAGCGACAGGACGGAAAGATTTTTTCGAAAAATTTGATGGCATTCCCAACTACAAAACAGACACCAATAACCACGGTCCTTTAAGTAGCGATAATATTGGAATGAATTATGACTATCCAGAAGCCTCATATGAGCGAAGAAAAGAAATCATTAAAGAACATGAAGACTATCAAAAAGGATTTTACTGGTTTGTAGCAAATGACCCAAGAATCCCAAAAGATATTCAAACTGAAATGCAAAAATGGGGTTTGGCAAAGGACGAGTTTACCGATAACGGAAATTGGCCGCATCAAATATATGTTAGAGAAGCACGAAGAATGATCGGACAACATGTGATGACCGAAAATGAATTATTAAAAAAACGTCCGACACCAAATTCAGTTGGAATGGGATCTTATAAAATGGATTCGCACAACGCGCAACGTTATATTAAAGCTGATGGTTTTGTTCAAAATGAGGGGGATATCGGTGTTGATACAAAAGGTTCTTACGCAATTTCTTATGGTTCATTGCTACCAAAAAAAGAAGAATGCACTAACCTACTGGTTCCTGTTTGTGTATCATCTAGCCATATTGCTTTTGGATCCATTCGCATGGAACCCGTTTTCATGATCTTGGGCCAATCTGCAGCAGCGGCAGCTATATTGGCAATAGATAATAATGTGGCTGTACAAGATGTGGACTATAGCATACTTAAAAATACTTTAGAAAAAAAAGGACAAATTTTAAAGAAATAGAAGTAGATCAAAATGGCAAAAGAATCACTTTAGGAGCTGTGTTTCTGGACCATAGATTAATGGGGATTCATCCGTAATTACATTCGCATCAGAAGTAAAAACACCTATAGGAGAGCATCCGGCCAAAATTCTTTACGCACAGTAGATACCAAGATAACATCTATCTATTCACAAGTCAAAGTCATATTTAAAAATAGTATTTAATTATAAGATGAATGTAATAGTCTTTAACTTGTTTTAGTAGAAGGTGTTAGTAAGGTTTCTATAAAGGTTGACAACTGTGTTTTTAAACTTCGGTTAAATTTATATTGAAGTAATTTTTGTTCAAACCTCATTAATAATTTAAAGTATTATTTACATTTGTCGCTTATGATGAAAAGCAGCAAGAATTTAGTTTCTATGTTTTTTGTCGCTTTGTTTTTGTTATTCAAAGTGGCAGGGCTACATGCGCTTACCCATCATATTGACGATTCCGATGCGCAACATTGCGAGGTTTGTCATATTACCACAGCGGTTAATTTTACTCCGCTTTTAAAAACGGAATCTCCGGTTCTACCACAAACGGAATTTTATCTTTTTGAACAAAAGTTCTCTAACAACACACCACAGCTTGTCTTTGAGAACCGATTTTTAGCCAATAACCGGTTTACCCGGCCTCCTCCACAAGTGTAATAGTCCATTTTGTATGTAGTACCATCAATTTTAATAGGACTGGTATGCCCTTTTCACTCGTCATATTCTTTCTTTGGCACACTTCTTTTGATGTGTAGCGTACCCAAATACGGTATGTTGAAAGCTACATGTTGAATATACATATGGACCTGTCTTTTTCGTAAGGACATCTTCTTTATCATTTATATCCTATTACCGCAAATTGCGGTTTATATGGATGTTACACGATTTATCTATACTCTTAATTTAGTTATACCATTATGTTGAAAGCAACGAACATAAGCAAGTCTTATCAAGGAAAGACGGCTTTAAAAGACGTTTCGTTTGAAGTTTCCAAAGGCGAAATATTTTGTCTTTTGGGTCAGAACGGCGCAGGAAAAACCACTACAATCAATATTTTTTTAGGCTTTATATCAAAAGATGGCGGCCAGGCCTTTATAGCCGATAAAGAAGTTGGAAAGGACGATACCAATAAACTTACCGCATATATTCCCGAAACAGTACAACTCTACGGGAACCTTAGCGGTGTAGAAAACTTGGATTTCTTTAGCCGTTTGGCAGGGTTCACGTACACCACAGAAGAGCTGGAAGCTTTTCTTACAAAAACGGGACTGCAATTGGATGCACAGCACAAAAGGCTCTCCTCCTACTCAAAGGGAATGCGTCAAAAAGTGGGCATTGCCGTAGCATTGGCCAAAAATGCGGAAGTCATTTTTATGGATGAACCAACCTCTGGCCTAGACCCAAAGGCTACAGCAGAATTTACTAAAATATGTAAAGAACTGGCTAAAATGGGCAAGGTAATTTTTATGGCTACGCACGATATTTTTAATGCCGTAGAATTGGCTACGACCATTGGTATCATGAAAGAGGGCATTTTAGTGCAACAAATTAAAGCAAGTGAGATTAATGCAGGAGAACTGAACCAACTGTACTTAGAAACCATTTAGAAAAGATGAACAACTGTATACAAATTATTCTTGCTTTACTGCTAAGTAATGCAACATTTGCCCAAATATCCGTTACCGGTAAAATAACCGATTCCTACGGAACTCCAGTTTTTGGGGCCACTATTTCATATTCCAATTCCACCTCAAAAAATATGGGTGGCTCCATTACCCAAGAAAATGGAAATTTCAATTTTGAACTATCCGAAACGGGTAACTATCTGATTAAGGTGAGTTACATTGGCCTGAAATCGCTCTCCTTTCAAAAACCGTTTAATCAGGTAAAATCATATGATTTAGGTGTACTGAAACTGCAGGAAAATGTAGAACAGCTACAATCCGTTGAAATTGTAGGAAGGGCCAGAACGGATTATACGAGCGACTATTCCTTTTCCGCTACGAAAATTGCTATTCTAAACAAGGATTTACCCCAGGCTATTTCTACAGTAACCAAGGAACTTATTGCCGACAGGCAGGCTTTTAAGTTGGCAGATGCAGTAAAAGTGGTAAGTGGTGTGACACCCTCAAGTATTTACAACCAATACAACATTAGGGGAATTAGCCAAAATGAAGAAGGCCAGATTATTAACGGACTCCGTACTCGGCAGTTCTATTTTTTGCAACCATTGACTTCAAATATTGAAAAGGTAGAGGTCATAAAAGGACCCGCAAGTGCCAGTTTTGCAAGTGTGGACCCAGGTGGAAGCATTAATATGGTGACTAAAAAACCTTTAAAGGAAAACAAAAAAGAGGTGTCTTTTGCCGTTAGTAGCTTTAGCACCCTTCGTGGAGCATTGGATTTTACAGGGCCATTAAATGAAGACAAGACATTGCTCTACCGTTTTAACGCAGCTTATGAAGAGGCCGGTTCTTACAGGGATTTGGTAAAGAACAAATCCATCTTAATTTCACCTTCTTTCAGCTATTTGCCCAATGATAAAACCGCCATTAATGTAGAGATGATCTACAATGACATGAACGGTTTTTTAGACCGTGGCCAGCCAATTTTTGGTGCTATTGATGGTGTTACCTCCTTAACTAGCACACCTATTAGCCTAAACCTTGGTGCTACAAATGATTTTTTCAATTCAAAAGAATTGATTCTTACCGGAAGTTTATCCCATAAATTTTCAGAGGCCATTAGTTTTAATACCTCCTACATGAAACAAACATGGAAGGAAGATTTAGAGGAACACCGTACAATTTCCGCTTTTGCAGTTGATATTGATAACAATACTATTCCCAGTTTGGCGGCAATGCGGTTTGTTCAACGAAAACAGGACTGGATGGTCGATAATTTGAACGCTTATTTCAATTTTGATTTTAAAACAGGCGACCTGTCCCATAAACTGCTGGTGGGATACGATTTACATTACTGGAAAAAGCAAGTGGGCGGTGGACAAAATTCTGCAAGGGGCTACCTCTTGAATGACGGTACGATTACCAATTCTTTTGATGTAACCAATGCCGATGCCTACCAAACCATTACCTATAACGGGGTAACGTTGCCCAAACCTAACGTAGCTCATTTTAATTTGGAAAACCCTGATTATTCCATAAAAATCCCCGAGGAGTATACCTTCAATTCCCAATTTGCCATTCCTCCCGCATTGACAACAAGCAACGCGGTTTATATTCAGGAGCAGCTAAAATGGAAAAAAATAAGTTTGATTTTAGGATTGCGAAACGAGTGGTTCGAGGACATTACCAACTATAACACCACAAACGAGCTGTCTTTCACAAATAATAGACTTATTCCTAGAATTGGGCTTACCTACGAAGTAAACGACAATATTAATGTGTACGGCACCTATTTGGAAGGGTTTCAACCGCAATCCAATACGGTTACGCTACTACCCAGTACGGGACAGTTCTTTTGGGCTGACGAATCCGCTTCGCAATTTGACCCGTTAGTTTCTGATTTAACTGAATTTGGTATAAAAGCGGACTTGTTTAAAAAACATATTAAGTTGAATATGGCGGTGTATGAAATCAACCAACGGAATGTTTTAATGAGCGCCAACGACCCTGAAAACCCAGACTTACTTACCCAACGTGGTGCCGATCGTAGCCGAGGATTTGAAATGGACATTGCCGGATATCTTTTACCCAATTGGCAAATCAATGCTTCGTATAGCTATATAGATGCGGAAATTGTCAGTGATGCCAATGAAGCGCTAATTGGAGAGCGAAAAGAAAACACCCCAAGAAACAGCGCCAATTTATGGACACGTTACAACTTTGAACAAGGTACCCTGCTAAATGATTGGGGCATTGGTTTTGGCATACAGTCCCAAGGCAGTAAAGTACCATGGTTTACCAGAGCTTTTGAAGTACCCGGGTTCACCATTTTTGATGCGGCCTTTTATTACACCCCCGCAGCCAGTAATCTACAGATTGCCTTAAATGCAGGTAATATTTTTGATAAGACTTATTGGCTGGGCGCACAGACCTATTTAAGGTTGTTCCCTGGAGCACCAAGAAATTTCACCTTATCGGCAACCTATAAATTTTAAGTATGAGAAAAAATGTAATCTATCTACTGGCACGCCAATTATGGAAAGACGCCTTTAGATCTAAAGTGCTCTTAATTGCTTCGGTGCTAATGGGCGGTCTGTTACTATTTTCGGCCTATAGTGGTTGGCAGAATTATAATGACCAAAATCATACCCGTCATGAAATTCAACATGAGGTTCAAGAAAGTTGGGAAAACAATCCGGACAAGCATCCGCATAGAATGGCTCACTACGGTTCTTTTGCCTTTAGAATTAAACATGTACTAAGTGTCTTCGACCTAGGGATGGAAAATTTTGTGGGCAATGCCATGTTTTTGGAGGCGCACAAACAGAATACCGTCAATTTTTCGGAAGCAAGCATGTCTACCGGTTTACTAAGATTTGGAGAAGTTAGCCTGGCCATGTTATTAAAGGTCATCGTACCCCTTTTAATTTTTTATTTGGGTTTCAATACCATAGCTCAAGAACGGGAAAATGGCACCTTAAAACTACTGATAGGCCAAGGTATTACCAGAAAGGAAATTGTTTTTGGAAAATGGTTGGGACTATGGAGTTTGTCCTTGATCTTTCTCTTTTCTGTCTTTCTTGCGCTCCTATTTTTTATGGTATTGGAAAGGCATGACGTACATGCCGATGGGTTGTTCAGGTATCTGGTGCTTTTGGTTTCCTATCTCCTGTTTTTTGCCATTCTGGGCGCTATTACCGTTTTTGTATCGGCCTTTAGTAAAACTGCAAAGGGGGCATTAGTGAAGCTTTTGGGCATTTGGTTGTTGTTCATCATTATCGTTCCAAAATCATTACAGGCTATGGGCTATTACCTCTACCCTACACCCTCAAAGATAGAAATGGAGACGGCAGTAGAACATGACTTGGTTCAACTTGGGGACAGTCATAATCCGGACGACCCTCATTTTAAGGCATTAAAGGATTCCGTACTAGCGGCTAACAATGTTGCTGATGTGGCAGACCTTCCCTTTAACTATGGAGGGTTTGTAATGGCAAAAGGCGAGGCCTTAAGTGCTGCGGTGTATCATAAACATCAAAGTCAACTGTATGAAGTCTACGAAAAACAGAACAATCTAGAACGGTATTCCGCTTTTATTAACCCGTATACGGCCATTAAAAACCTGTCCATGGCATTCTCGGGAACCGATTTCCAATCTTTTCTACATTTTAAGGATCAGGCAGAAACGTACCGTTATGATTTGGCACAGGAAATGAACCAGTTACAAATGGATTTGATACCTAACAAGGGTAAAGCGGGGCCAGATGCTATTTCCAGCGATTACTGGAAAAATTTTCCCCCGTTCCATTACAAATTTCTAAGTATTACGGAACTTTTCAGAAATGAGCTCATTTCCATCCTAGCGCTGATTTTATGGGGGGCTTTGGCCATTTATGGATTACTAAGTTTATCTACCAACCTAAAAGCCATATAAGATGTACAGTTTATTATTTAAATCATTTTTTAGAACCAAAATATTCATGGTAAGCCTGGTTTTGTTAGTAACCGTAGGACTCATCAGTATTTTAATTGGGAAACAATACTTGATAAAGCAGGAAAATACGATTGTTGCAGCCCAAAAATTTCAACAGGAAAGTATAGAGAAAAATAGAGCCTATCATAATGAAGACCTTGGATTGCTATTGTACTACCTCCGCTTTACATTGGCAAAGAAACCTGCCAATATTAATGCACTTTCAATTGGACAGAGCGATGTAAATCCCCTATTACAAGCGGTGACCATACGTGGTCTGGAGGGGCAAAAATATGATGCCGATTTTGAAAACCCGTCCTTATTGATGTCAGGTAACTTAGACCTTGGTTTTGTAATCATCTATCTGTTCCCTTTGGTGTTAATAGCCATGACCTTTAACCTGTATTCAGAAGAAAAGGAATGGGGTATTTGGCGTATTTTAGCTTCTCAGACCTCTGGAAAGGCGGCATTTTTGTTTAAAAAACTCTTGGTCAGAGTACTTTTTGTATTCGCAATTCTGGTACTGCTTTTGTTTTTATCCAGTGTAATTTTACAAATACCCATGAATGCAAATTATTGGGGCATTTTTCTACAAAGCCTACTGTATCTTTTATTCTGGAGTACATTATGTTTTTGGATGGTCTCACTCTTAAAAAGTTCTAGTTTTAATGCCTTGGCTTTGGTTTCTATTTGGGTGGTTCTGACCATTTTGCTGCCTGCAATAGTGAATAATTATGTCTTAAACGCATATCAAGTACCGGAGGCTTTGGATGCCATGGTAGAACAGCGTGATGGCTACCATGAAAAATGGGATTTGGAAAAAAGCGCTACTATGGATGGATTTTTGGAAGCGTACCCACAATTTGCAAAATACCCCGTTCCCGAAGACGAATTTTCTTGGCTTTGGTATTATGGCATGCAGCATATGGGCGATTTGGAAGCTAACGAAACCAGTACGGAAATGACCGAAAAGATAATGTTACGTAACACGGTGAGCGAAACAGTGGCACTTTTTGTTCCTACCATGCATGCGCAGCTTAGTTTTAATCATTTGGCCGGAACGGATATGATCAGTCACTTAGGGTTCTTAAAGCACCTTACCGAGTTTCATGAAAAGCTACGCTTGGATTTTTATCCCAAAATCTTTAAAAACCAACCGGCTGAATCCGTAGATTGGAAAAACTATAACATTAAATTCCATGAGGCCAATCGGAGTTTTAGCTGGCTAAAACTAATACTGCCCACCTTTTTAATAACCCTTGTCATAGGGGTTCTAGGAGGCTTAAACCTAAAGAAATTATAAATGATAGGGCCGGAATTTTTTTCGGTCCTATTTTTATGAAGTAAACCTGAACTCATTTATTTTAAATATTCATCATCCGTAACGGGTTTAAACCACTGTGCGGGTCCTTTATCCCGACTTGAAATTGCTATATGAGCAAATTCCGAATTTTGGCTAGCCCCATGCCAATGTTTTATGTTGGGCAGGCATTTTATGGTTTCTCCTTGAAGCATAGTTCGCTTGTCTTTTCCTTCTTCTTGGTAATATCCCTCTCCTTTGGTAACGATAAGAATTTGCCCAGCGGGATGCGAATGCCAATTGGTACGTGCCCCGGGTTCAAAGGTGACCAAGCCAGCATACATGGTGTTTAAACTATCTGGTGTAGCCAACATATTTAGCCACGCTGTTCCTTTAAAATTTTCATTGGTAATCCTTTCTCCTTTAGAAAACAAAGCAGCATCCTTATGAATTTCTGTTGCTTCATTGCATCCAATCAACAGGGTTAAAATCAAAAATGTGCTATATATGGGGTTAATTTTCATTTCTCTACTATTATTATTTTCGATTATCAGGTACTTCTTTAAGAATCAATTTTGCTGCCTTTGCGTTCTCGGTCGTCGTAGTTCCATCTAGTACTTTGGTGAACTCCCGCAATTGCTCGGGCTGCCATCCTACGTTTAACGAAAGATTTAAATGGCTTTTTAACATGGGCTCTAAGGTTCCCAAACTTGCAATGACCGAGATGGTAACCAATTCTCGTTGTTTGTGGGTAAGCACATCGCGCTCAAAAATATCGGCAAATAAATGTTCTTTTAAGAAACGATCCATCTCCGGTGAAAATTCTTGATAGGCAGGTTTTGGACCATCCAACGATCGGCCTACTAAGGTTTCCAAAATTTCCTTTCCACGGTCATATTTATCCCGTGAATCGGTAATGGGGGATGCTTCCACTCCCCTTTCGTCCAAAATTTCAGTATTTTTCCGGTCCTCCAATACCTGTAAAAAAGTCTGTAAACCTCGAATACTTCTAGGGAATCCGGCATAGGCGTACAGATGTACCAACACCTCCTTAATTTGGTTAACGGTGAGTTTATTATCCAGCCCATCATGGAGGGCAATCTTTAAGTTCTCTAAATCACCTTGCGCAGTATAGCTTGCAATTTTGATTATGCTGTTCTCTTTATGAGATAAAGCATTGTTTAATGTTAATTCTTGCGCGTTAGATTGAAAACCGATAAATAATAACACCCAAAACAATACTGTTGCTGTGTCAAGGATATTTCTTAAACGTATGATAGGTTTAGTACTCAATAACTTTAATTTCATAAGGGTTATATTAGTCTTTCAGTTGATCGGCAACGCTATCATAATATTCTTGCGATACCACTTCGGTCCATGTGGTGGGTTGTCCTCCTCCATAAATTGCTAAATAAGTGACATCACTATCCTTGGTTGAAGCGTGCCAGTGTTCTGTTTCTTTATCACATTTAATCACATCGCCTGCTTTAAGTATCACAGGGTCTTTTCCTCTTTCTTGATAATAACCTTCACCGTCAACGTAAATAAGAATTTGAGAAGTTGAATGTTTGTGCCAATCTAATGTAGAATTTGCCTTAAAAGTGGCTTTGGTAATATTAAAGTCAGTTTCATCATCAGCCTGTAATACACCGTTCAACCATGCTTCACCAATATAATGCGTATTTGGTGCCTTGAAGCCTTCGTCTTTGTATGAAGATACTTTGTAGTCCGTATTTTGGGCAAAAATGCAAATGGGAAGGATAAACAGTACTGTTGTAATTAGATTTTTCATTTCCTTATTTTTTAGTTTAATTTCTTTTCTTCTAGCCAATTGTACATCAGATCGGCTATTTCTTGATTATTTAAATCGGACATAGGGAAGTGTGTATTTCCCTTTATTCCTATTTCTGGTAAGACTACTAAAGTAACATCACCACCAGCATCGTTTAGTGTTTTTGTCCATTTACGCGCCATGGAAAGAGCGGCACGCCATTGGTCTTGACCAGGGTTTTCAACCTCAGTTTCAGGGATATAATCCCCATAATAAATTAATATAGGAATTTTGGTCAGTTTTTGAAACTCTTCCATAGCTACACCACTAGCACGCAATGTTCCGCCCACATAAGAAATTGGCTCAGGAATGTTATCTTCTGGAAATACAAAATTACTACCAGGTTCATACGCTACTATAGCTTTAATGCGATCGGTCTTTAGAGCTGCACTCCAACCTTGTCCGCCACTATGGGAATGAGTAACGAGGATTCCGTCACCAATTTTTCCGAATAATTGAGAAACCGCTTCAATATTAAGATTGATGTTTAAAGGTCCCGTATCTGGAGTACTACGTCGGAAAAATTGATCTAAAGCTTCAGGGGCCTTAGAAAATTGAACGTTTGGATAAAAACTTGTACCCTCGCCCAATCTAAATATACCGAACCATAGTTGGTCTTCAGTTCTTGATTCCAATGTTTTTGGTTCTAAGCTTTGTCCTGCCAATCCCCTTCTGGGTTGATCTAATAAATAGATAGGATACCTTTTTTTAAGGAATATACTTTGAAACCCTTCCCTGCCATCTGGAGTGCTTTGCCAAGTTCGCATGGACTGACCGTAACCGTGCCAAAATACTAGCGGAAGCTTACGGGGTTTTATAGGAATTTGATAGAATACCGACGCATGGTCACCATGCAAGGTCTGCCCTTGGGTACTTTGATTTGAAGGGTTAAAAGCACCATGGGCAATGGGGTCAAAAGTTCCAGGGCTTTTCTTAACCGAACCACCAACGGCAAAAGTCCCTTGTTTTTTAATAGAAATAATATCATTTGTTTCAACAGACGTATCTGCTATTTGCTTGTTTTGTTCATTACAACTAGTAAATAAAAGTATGCTTGCAAGTACTAATGTATATTTTAGCTTTATCATGTATTACTTTGTTTAAGTAGTCATTTTAATAAGGGGTATACCTTTTCTTAAATCTTTCTTTTTTTTGATGGAAAACTATAGTTTAAAAGAATACTCCATGTAAAATCATCATCGGGCAAGATTTGTGTGCTGATTCCTTTGTTTACCACCCCTGTTAAAGAAAAGGGACAATTCCTTTTTGCCAAGGTCAAAAATGCAGAAGTATAATAGCCAGTTAATTTGTCTGAAGTAAGATAGTAAACTTGTGGCGTAAAATTCATGAATACAGTTTTTGAAAGGGGTATTCGTGTAAAGGAAGCATTTACTACCAAGAAATTAGTCTCCTTTACCCCTTCATCTAGACCACGCCCATATAAATAGTATATGCCTACGCTAAACCGCTCTGTTATTTTATAATTGGGTACTACTTCTGCGCCAATATACCTTCTTGATTCTAACAGTTCCTCATTCTGCCCATTGCGGATTACATTGACCGTTCTAAAATTGAGTCCAGGGTGTGTGCCTACTCTAAGCGAGAACTTTTCTTTTTCAATTGCCTTATAACGAAACCAAAACAACATGGTCCATGGTTTGCCTTCTAGTGAAAAGCGCATATCTGGTTCAAAACTGAATTTCTTTTTAATAAACTTTAAATCGAACAACAAAGCAGGATCACCTAAAGAAAAAGAAGGAACCAATGATACGCCATTATGGGTAATACTGGCAGTACCTCTAAAATCATCTAAAAACATGTTGTTTTTCTCTTGTTCATTTTCCTGCGTATAAGAGGTCATGCATAATAGCAATAGCAAAAAAGTTCCTATCTTCTTCATTTAACGTGATTACATTGCCAAAATTAGGCTAAGAAAACAGGTACTATACTACCCGAATAACTGATGTTTATACCATTATTACTGATATTATCATTACACTTGATGGTTTGTCTATCAATAGGTTATCTTTATTTTAAAATCAACCGGTTGTGAAAAATATATTGGAAATCAAAACCATTGCAGATTACTTTAAACTAAGAAATTACGAGGTACTTCACCCGTTGGTGGGTATTGTAGACTTTGTTAAGGTAGATGAAAGCGGATATACCAATAAATCCTATGACGGATTTCATTATAGCTGTTATGCTATTTTTTTGAAAGATGCAGTAGGCTGTAAATTAAAGTACGGCGGTAGTTCATATGATTATGATGAGGGTACCTTGGTTTTCATGGCGCCCAACCAGACTATAGAATTTGGGGGGTATGAACCGGGTTATGTGCCAAAAGGTTATGCCTTGTTATTTCACCCGGACCTTTTATTGGGTACGGACTTGGCTAAAAAAAATACATGAATTTAATTTCTTTGCCTACTCCAGTAACGAAGCCTTGCATTTATCGGCAAAAGAGCGAAAAGTAATTTTGAGTTTATTGGATAAAATCCAATTTGAACTAGAACAGCCTATTGATAAGCATAGCAAGAAACTGATCGTTACCAATATTGAATTGTTTTTAGATTACTGCCTTCGTTTTTATGATCGTCAATTCATTACACGAGAAGTGGTGAACAAAGGAACCTTAGAAAAGTTTGACAACCTTCTAAGTAGCTATTTTTCTTCGGATAAACCAAAAACCAATGGATTGCCGTCAGTAGGTTATTTTGCAGATGAGCTGCATTTATCTTCCAATTATTTTGGTGATCTGGTTAAAAAGGAAACCGGTAAATCTGCACAAGAATATATTCAGATAAAACTTATTGATGTGGCAAAAGAGAAAGTCTTTGACCCCACTAAATCAGTAAGTGAAATAGCTTATGAATTGGGATTTAAATATCCACAGCATTTTAGTCGCCTGTTCAAACAAAAGGTTGGTCATTCTCCTAAAGAATTTAGGGCTACGTTAAATTAATAGTGACCTTTCCCGTTAGTTTAGATTTCTTTTCACGACACAGTCAAAAAAAGCATTGATGAATAAGGGTTTGGTGGTCGTGGTTTTCAGTGTATTTCTTTGTTTCAGCTGTACTACCGATGATAATTTATTTGACCCCAATGCCATACGTGTTCCGGCCGAAGTGGTTGGTGAGATTTCATTTGCCGATCCTAATTTGGTCCAAGAAGCAAAGGACCTACACACACGGTTACGTTCCATAACACAACAGGGCATTGCTTTTGGTCAGCAAGAGGCCATTGGTGGTAGCATTGAAACGTTTGCCCCCAATAGCCTGGAAAGTGATTTTAGTGATATAGCCCAAGATTTTCCCGCCATTATTGGATTTGATTTAGAGGGTTTAGAACTAAACGACCCATTAAATCCGGACCCTTCTATCAGGGATTATAAAAAGGAATTGATTGTTGACGCTCATGAAAACGGAAGTATCATCACCATCTCTTGGCATGCAAGCAACCCCATAACAGGGAAAAACTCGTTTGATAGGGTTTCTGCCGTGTCTCAAATGTTGGAAAATGGTTCGCATCGTAAAGTGTTTCTTCAGCATTTGGAACGCTTAGCTCTGTTTTTCAATGATTTAAAGGATTCCAACGGTAATCCTATTCCTATTCTATTTAGACCGTGGCATGAAATGAACGGCAATTTTTTCTTTTGGGGTGAAGGCCTTAGATCCACGGAGGAGTTCAAACAATTGTTCAGGGATACGGTTACTATTCTAACGGAAGACTTTAACGTTCATAATTTACTGTACCTATATGCTCCAAATTCATTTTCTCACAGGGAAGAATATTTACGGAACTATCCCGGTGACACCTATATAGACCTCTTGGGAATTGATATTTATGATTTTAGCAACGGTGGTTTTTTACAGAAGGCACTCCACAATTTAAAGATCGTTGAGCGTATAGCCATGGAAAAGAACATGCTTTTTGCGCTTACCGAAACCGGCCTGGAAAACTTGCCGCAACATGATTGGTATACAGAAAACTTGTATAAAGCCATAAGAAGCAGCGGCATAACCTACGCTATGGTCTGGCGCAATGCCGTTAAATCTCATTTTTATGTTCCCTATTTGGGGCATCCTTCTGAAAACTCTTTTAAGGAGTTTGTAGACAAAGATGTTATTCTTCTTAACAAGGATATTCAATAGCTGTATCTAGCTAGATATGCTTAATGGGTGTTTTTACCTTTGCTTAACCAATTTCCAAATGAAGCAAACACAAACCTTTTAAAAAGAACAACCCTTTACAAAAATGTAGATTTGTAAAGGGTAGTAATATAATTTTATAGAATGCCTTGAGTACGCTTTACCTAAATGGATTAGGACTTACAGCACAGAAGTACTTATTTTTTTGACTTTTTCAATCGCTTTTCTTCCTTCTTTTCCTTTGCCGTTTTAGCGGGTGCTTTTTTGACATTCTTCTTGGAATCTTGACTTTTTGCCATTCGTGTAGTTGTTAACTGTTTATGTTAGTTACTCTTGTATTAAAATATCATTTGAGGCATCGAATGGATTCGAACCATTATAAAGACTCTTGCGGAGTCTTGCCTAGCCATTCAGCCACAATGCCGTAACGTTATACTAATCTTCGTTTTCGCTTAGATCTTCGTCCGCAACTTCACTATGTCTACTCAATAGCTTATCCGAAACTTTATAGCTAGCGGAATACTTCATATTGGCTTGTTGCTTTTTAAAATCAGAAAAAGCCTTTTTGTACCATTTAGGGTCAGTGGCTTTTTTTCTATAGTCTTCATTTACTTTTACATCCAAGAAATCCTCTTCCTGACGCGGTTTCATTTCATAAATCCCAATTCCAAACTGCTCAATTCGCTCTAAGACCGATTCAAAATCCGACTCGGAGAAGTAATGTATTGCATCAGAATCAAAACCATCGTTTAGGTTCTTTAAGTTCTGGAAGATATTTTTTTCAAGAAATTCTGTTTTTTCCATAGTATACATTGGTGTCAATTGGATTATATCCGTAGGTGACAAAATACGCATCTACCTAAGTTAGCACTATTTTATTTAAGCGCTGGCAATCCAAATTGTATTCATAAAAGTCTACATTAGCGTCTGATCGGTTTCTATTTCTATAGCCCAAATACACTAGGACTATGACCGCTAAAATTAGCGACAGAAACTTTCATTCTTAATTCAACTTCCGTATTATTTTTAACGTGTAAAGATATAGCAAACTCCCCCAGGTATATCAAATTAATTTCGACTTTTATTACCATTTTACAAAGGGGTCTTTCAACCATATCTGAATTTTTTACTTTATTAAATCCACTTGTAAGAAATTATAACTTCCTCATGCTAAAAGAGGTATGAAAATCCATCATGTAATTGTGAATATCTATTCTAGTTTTTGACTTTTTCACCTAAAGCTAAGCCTTATATTTGGTTCCCCTAAAGCAAAAAGATATGAGTGCAACGTGGTATGAATGTAAGGTAAAATATAGAAAACTTGATGAAACGTCTGGTATACAAAAGGTAAAGACAGAACCTTTTTTAGTAGATGCCATTTCCTACACGGAGGCCGAAAGTAGAATTACCGAAGAAATGTCTGCCTATTTAAGTGATACCGACGAAATAAAGATTACCAATATTAAGGTGGCCAATTATGCCGAAATACATCCTTTTGAGAATTCCGATAGATGGTTTAAATCTCGGGTATCCTTAATCGCCTTTGATGAAGAAAGCGGTAAAGAACGTAAAACCAATATGTACCTCTTGGTACAGGCCAACGATGTTAAGGAAGCCTATGACAATACTATTGGTGTAATGAAAGATACCATGGGAGAGTACACCGTACCCGCTATATCAGAATCTCCTATTATGGACGTTTTCCCTTATTTTTCCGGTGAAGAAGATGATATGGAACGGATTAAGAAGTTTACGGCCCTTAAAGATTCCGTGCCAGTAAATTTAGAAATGGACGAAGAGTTGGAAATGGCCGATGTTCTTGCTTCTGAAGAGGAGTAATACATTCTATAAACACATAAAACAAAGGGCTGTCTAACTATTGGGCAGCCCTTTGTTTTTAAAGACATAAGTGGTAATATCTAAATCTAATTTTTTAAAGGCGAATGATGCTCGTGCACCATTTTCCAACCGGCACTGGTCTTTACGAACAATAAGGTTATTTGGTCGTTTACCACAACAAGGTCCTCTCCAAATTTAAGATGGAAGTCTGAGTGAAAGGTTAAATTGGCTACGTTTCCATACACGGCAATCCGCAAATCCTTCGCATCAAATTTCACCACCTCGGTCACAGCACCAAAAACACTACGTTCGTGGGCTTCATTTGCTGCGGACCCATTACGGGGCTCCCCATTCTTAAATTCGGTGAACTTTGGACCATAGGCATGAAAGGAAGTGAGTTTATCCATATCACCATCTCTAATACTTTGTGCTATTCCCCAAAAGTTTCCATAACCTCCTGCTTCTCTTCTGGAAATTCTGTGGTAATAAGGTCAAGTTTACTTTCCTCTACTTTAGAATTTTGACCCTCGCAACTTATCATTCCGAATAATAAAATGCCCATTAGGGCTAGCTTCATTCCTGTTTTCATAATAGTGTGTTTAATTGGTTAAAAGATGATTATTAGATGAGTAGCATTACCTACCCAACAGTTTTTCAGTCAATTACTAATTGATGATTACAAAGATGGAAAGCCCCCTAATGCAGGGCATAGCAGCAATGTTGCAAGCTTATTAAGCTTTCATTGCCCTATTCAAATTATGATGCAGAAGCTTTAACTAATGTTGAACGCGTACTAGAAGAATTACTTTTCAGAAGAAGTTTTAATAGGTAACCCAATGGCAGAAAACCCCACCTTATCATAGAGGTCTTTATAACGTGGGTCTGTTCTTAATGGAGCAAGAAGAGGTTCTTCTCTTAACCAGGTCATTTCTACCTCATGCCGGTCATATGATTTTTGAAGCCACTCAAAAGTTTTCTCATCATTTTCCTGTGTGCAATAAAATAAGGCCAAAAACCATGCAGGGCTACCTGAAGAACCTTTGTTGTATTCATTGAACAATTCCCCCAAATAGGCGTTCGTGTCTTTAGAGCTGCCCTCCATTTGAGCGTAAACAGCGTTCAACCACATGAGAATGGGCGGGTAATCTGAAAATTGGGTGAGTAATTTATGAAGGTGTTTTTTAGAGCTTTTATATTTCCCTAAGTAATAGTAGAGTTTTGCCGACTCTCTTAAATAAAACCAGTTATCGTTATATAAAGGGTCTACACTTGCCAGCATTTCTACAGCATCTTCCTCGGAACCTAGATACATCAATGCTTCGGCCTTAAAAAAAGGAAAAAAGACATTGGCGGGATCAATTACCATATGACTCTCACTGGCCTTCAATGCTCCCAAAGGTCTTCCTGTTTTAATGGCATAGTCCAAGGAAATAACAGGGGATTTATCATAGAACGGGGTCATTAAATGATCTTTATAGTAGGCTTCAACAAGTTCAAAATTCCAATCATAGAAAAAACTTCCGGTAATCAATTCTTCCTCGGCTTGCCTATTATCAGGTTCTATTTCCAGTACGCTTTGTAATAGCGCCTTGGCATTGCTCCACGCTTCACGCTCTTCATAAAAACCCCAAACACCGCCACCCAAGTTCCATATATTGGCCATGCTCAGGTAAGAATCTACAAAATTTGAATCTATAGCAATAGCTTTTTGGTACAAATCAATGGCATTGGAGTACGACAATTCATTGGCTTTGTTTTTTTGAAATTCGGCTTGTAGGTAATACGAATAGGCCTGTTTATTTTTTGTGGGTATTTTTTGAAGGTAGGCCAATTCATCTTCCGTAATAACAGCTGCCATGTTTGTGGCAATGCTTTCCACTACTTCCCTTTGCATTTTAAAAATCTCGTCAGTTTTCCAGGTTCGCACATATTCCTCTGACCATAGGTGATCGTTAGAAGCACCGTCTATCATTTGTAGATTGATTTTAATCTGATTACCGGCCATCTGGAGATTTCCTTGTAAAACTTTCTCCACTCCTAATTCTGACGATATCTCCTGAATGGTTTTATTGGTCTCTTTATAAGTCAAAATAGAAGTGAACGGCACTACCCTATCTATGCTATGAATATGGGTAAGCCTAGATATTACGGCATCGGTCATGCCATCACTAACATATTCTAAATCTGGATTACCCGTCCAGTTCTTAAGGGGCAATACGGCAATGGACTTATCTGTCACAATAGCATCAATCCTCTTTGTATCGCTTTTTTCTTTTTGGTGTGAAGTGTAGTAATACAATCCTACGGTTAGAATTACCACCCCAAGGAGAGCGAATTGAATTAATTTTTTGTAGTTGATTTTTCTTCTGGCAGAAGTATTTATCTCTAGAATGGGACTTTCAACTTCATCCTCAGCCTTATGTTTAGCATCCCCTGGTGTATACCCATAGAACTTTTGAAAGGAAGTACTAAAATACGTGGCACTACTAAAGCCCACGCGATATGCAACTTCCGAGGCCGTTATCTCTTCTTGCTTTAAAATCTCCAAAGCTCTTTTTAACCGATACTCCCTAATAAACTGACTTGTAGATACCCCAAGGGCCTTTTGTAGCTTCCTATGCAGATTAGACCTACTCATCCCCATAGATTGGGCAAGGCTATCAACCCCAAATTGATCATTGTTCAAATTGGACTCAATTTCTGCCTCAAGTGCGTTGGCCAATGTTTTGTGCAACGAACCCTCCTGTTTAGCTTTGGACATGTAAGGACCTGTATTTATTTATATACTAGTTTCTTAAGGGGAAGAAAAGCACAAGTTAAACAAATTAAGAAAGAGGACCCTTTTAAATAAAAATACTACCCAAAAAATACAATGAGCACCAAAAAGGTCTGAATTTTCCCTAGAACGATATCACTAAGTGTAAATCAGTAAAATTCTTTGAATAAAAATTAATAAAAATGGAAAATCATTAGGTTTTCTGCAAAAAATTGCTAAATTATAGATATAAACTAAAAATAAGATAAATTTATGAGGCAACTAAAGATCACTAAACAAATTACAAACAGAGATACTAAATCCTTAGAAAAGTACTTTCAAGAAATATCAAAAATAGATTTGATTACCGCAGAGGAAGAAGTAGAACTGACCAGAAGAATACGTGAAGGAGATCAGATTGCCCTAAATACATTAGTAAATGCCAATTTACGTTTTGTAGTATCTACCGCAAAACAATACCAAGGAAGTGGTTTGCGACTTTCCGATTTAATCAATGAAGGAAATATTGGGTTAGTGAAAGCTGCCAAACGTTTTGACGAAACTAGAGGTTTTAAATTTATCTCTTATGCCGTGTGGTGGATCAGACAAGCTATACTGTCCGCTATATCGGAACAAGCACGTATGGTGCGGTTGCCGTTGAATAAAATTGGTGAAATAGGTAAAATCAAAAAGGTTTACTCGTCTTTGGAACAGTCCCATCAGCGCCCTCCTAGTGCAGTTGAAATTGCTAGAGAGCTAGATATGAGTGCTTCTCAGGTTAAAATGGCGATGAAAAATTCAGGTAAACATTTATCAATGGATGCGCCTTTTCAAGAGGGAGAGTCTTCTAATTTGTACGATGTTGTAAAGTCTCAAGATGCGACCAGTCCGGATGCCAATATGATGATCGATTCCCTTAGAATGGATATCAATCAAGCTTTAAAAACACTTCCGAGTAGAGAAAGTGAAATTGTAAAGCTCTATTACGGGATTGGAGAACGCAACCCAAAAAGCTTAAGCGAGATTGGCGAACTCTTTGATATTACCAGAGAGCGTGTACGTCAGATCAGGGAAAAAGCAATCCGAATTCTACGGAACAAATCACAGAATGAAATGTTGAAAGCTTATTTGTAAGCCCACACAACCTATAGATGTAATATTAAAGCCGACTCCAAAAGAGTCGGCTTTAGTTTTATCTAGTCTTAAAGAGGGTATTATTTAAGAGAAGTTAAAGATTGGTAGCGAATCATATCTATAGTAGACTGATCCATCATTCCCATGAATTTTTTGGCAATAGGGTTGCTCATAAAATCGTTGATCACGGCATCGGAATTTGCTTTAGTATCCCAGTATGCCAATACAACTTGCTCGCCAGCTTCATTGGCTCCGGTTATACGCTGTAAAAAGCCTTTCTGTTTATTACTAAATCCTGTTCCCACTTTTTTATTCACTTTATCAAAAGCTTTTGCATTGGTGCCTTCCTTGGTCTTAAAGGTCATTACCTCTGTAAATGTGCTGTTGGTTGCCGTAAACGCATCGGTAATGGTAAAGCGGGACATTTTCATGCTAGAACCGTCGATCATGTTGGCATAGGTTGCTACTGAAGCGTCTCCCATAAATTTATCCATAGAAGCTTTGGCGTCTGCAAGTGTTTCCCAATAGACCACAACTACATATCTACCTTTGTCATCTACACCACTTTGGCGTCTAATATACCCTGGTTGTTTACTCGTAAACGTCTCTTCTATTTCTGCATCTAGGGCATTGAATTCAGATGCATCTGCCGTTGGCTTTAGATTAAAACTCGTTACTTCCAATATCGTTTCAACCTTTTTAGGGGCACTATTGGCACTTGTAATAACCACGGTGAAAAAACTTAGTACTGCTAATTTAATTTTCATAATGTGTATATTTTAATTTGATTATTAAAACCAATCTGCTCCAGGATCTCCAGGAAAAAAGGACTCGGGAAGTGAAAAGAAAAGTCCACCATCTTTATAAGTTGGGTAAAGCGATTGAAGCTCATCTACCACCTCTTGTGCTGTAGTAGCGGTCTCACCATTTGTTAACGTTTCCGTTCCTTTTATAAGACCCTGTGCTTTTTGTAGGTAGGCAATGTTTTCATCAATTGCAGCACCTACATCGGTACGTGAACCGTTGTGTCCTACAAACAAATGGTCATAATTGGAAAAGTTCGTCTTTAATACATTTAAGCCAGCTATCCAGTTGTCTATTTCATCTTCACCATCCTTTGGCGTATACTCTCTTAAATACAGGTGAGACAGGTTGTAAACAAGGTCTCCAGAGAAGAGGGTTTTTAACGATTCAATCGTAACATATCCGTTTTCACCAGTTTCGGCATGAGATACTTTATCAAAAGTAAAATCCAGACCCGCTATGGATTGTGACCCACTTACGCCAATTACCTCGTTAGTATATAGATTGATGAAATCTTCCGTGTTGTTCAATTGCTCCGCTACGGTGCTTTCCGCATAAAAAGGAAGTTCCGTAAAGTTACCGGCACCACCGTAATGGTCACCGTGGTTGTGCGTAATAATAACAGCTCCGGGTTTATCAATGGCATCTACGTACACCTCTAGTTCATCAGCAAAATCTGGTGAAGGACCCAAATCAATTAAAACCACATTATCGGCTGTTTCCACTATGGTTACGGTATAGGGCGCCGTACCAAAATCAATCGTGTGGTACCTTACCGTGTTTTCCGTAATAACATTCACGGAACCGGTAGTTATAAGCGTGCTTGCAGGTGCCGCTCCAAAATCAACAACTTCTGTTTCTGCAGGAGTGGAATCATCGTCATCACTACAGGCTACGAATAGGGTAGCTACAAAAAAGGCTAAGGCCCAAATTTTAAATTTAGAATACTTCATTATTTTATTTTTTTAAATGTTCAACACTGCAAAACTATTGCGGTAGCAGCGTAGTCAGCTAATTAAAATGATCCTAAGAATGGTAAAAGTGGAACCAAGTATAATTGCGCCCTAAATTTATGAGGTGTGGTTCAGGGGGTTATTTTTAGAAAAACTATTAGATGAATAGGCATTTAAGAGTCTGTTTTTAAGTCGATAACATTTCTCCTCTACGAAAAAATCATAATTCAATTTTTAATTTTGAAGTATTTGCAGGCGTATGACCAAATGATACGAACCTTTTAGTTGAGTACAATAAAACTGATCCTTTAAGAGCCCAACCCTAGGTGGCATTTAGGAACACTAAAAAATCGATAACTTTGTGATTGATACGCGTACTAAATAACAGCACAAAGCCATGTCATCTACATCTCATATTTCCGTTAATGGTCACCCACATGTGATCTACCAAGAAAACGCCCTTTCGCAAGAAGAGCTTTTGAAACAAAGTGAAGCTTTTTACTCGTTTCTGGACCAGCGTAGGTCCGTTAGGGAATATGCAGATACGCCCGTTCCCAAAGAAGTTATAGAAGCGCTGATCAAAACAGCCTCTACAGCTCCATCTGGTGCGCATAAACAACCGTGGACGTTCTGTGCCGTCTCCAACCCTGCACTTAAAACTAAAATTAAAGAAGCCGCGGAAGCCGAAGAAAAAGAAAGCTACGAAAGTAGAATGAGCGACCGTTGGAAAAAAGATTTAGAACCGCTGGGTACGGATATGCACAAGCCCTTTTTAGAAATAGCCCCTTGGCTTATTATTGTTTTTAAAAAGGTACATGACCTTGGTGATGAAGGCGAAAAAATAAACAATTACTACGTAAACGAATCTGTGGGTATTGCCTGTGGCATGTTGATTACCGCCATACACAACGCAGGTTTGGTAACCTTGACCCACACCCCTAGCCCTATGAATTTTCTGGCCAAGTTATTGAACCGCCCCAGTAATGAACGTGCATTTCTATTGTTGCCAGTAGGCTATCCAAAATCGCCCACATATGTGCCGGATATTGCACGGAAGCCTTTAGATGAGGTGGCGGAGTTTTATGAGTAGAACATTAACACAGGATTCTAAAAATATTGATGTGCCGCAGTTTGGGCATTTTATATGAATATATCTTTCTTGTTATCTTTTAATTATCTGAATATTCACTTTTGCAAACCTTTTAAAAGTACTATTTAATATTCCCAAATTATTATTTGTAGTGTAGTATCCAAGCTATATATAGGTTCATCAATTCCAAGTATTTTGTCCTCTGAGCGTTTTCCCTGTTTAGTGATTAGCCTTTGTATTTAGTTTAATAAATTTTCTCCACGTATAAGGAAATGGTTGGCCACGATAATGCCTACTTGCAGTAAACAAAATATTGTCGAAACCATTCTCTACCACTTTAAACTCTTTCTCGACACTGTATAGTTCAACTTCAGATATAATTTCTGTCCTATACTCCTCTAAATTTTTGTAAAGTGTAACGGAGTGTTTTAATTTTCCCTCAACTTTACTGTAATTATTCTTGAATATACTCTCTTCCATTTTCCTCGTGGGAAACCAAATTTGAAGGTTTAAATCTTTAAATACATCATCTTCAACAACTTTTCTTATTAATTCATATAAATCAGCATCTTCTAGAATAATAGCATGCTCTGCTAGAATTGGAATTATCATTGATGAATCAATATTACACTTTTCATCACCGTTAATTATATCAACTAACCTATCATAATCAGCTATAAACAAAGGGATGGTCTTCTGTATATGATATGTTTCTTTGTAACCTACAATTAAATTTCTAATCCAAATTTTAGCCGTCTCCGTATTGTTAGTTAAACAAAGTAATTGAAGAGCCAAAGCGATTTCAATTCCATGTTCATCATAATTAGGATATTTTGCTGGTGGATTGTTTGCAATAAACATACATAACGCATTTGCTATTGAAGTTGCACTATTATAAAAAACCAAACTATCTTCCTTTTTTTCTTCTCTAAAATAAATTTTGAATTGTTGTATTTCACTCAAACCAATTTCTGAGATAATGCCTATTTCATGCCATAAATTAAGACCATATTCCAGACTATTTCTGCTATATCGGTATAAACTGTGCTCAGTTTGATAATGCTTATGTACTTTGTTGAAATAGTTAATTCCAATAGCTCTTTTAAGAAGGTAAATTTGATAGAACTCTTTACTAACAAATTTTTTATCTAAATGATTCCCTGATTGTAAAAAATGCCACGACCGTAATACTGTTCTTTCACTTCCATAAATGGCAGGTTTTAAATTATTGATATCATGGCTCCATTTATACAATATATTTAAACACAATCTTGCTAACCTCAATTTCTTTTGAATTTGCCTTTTCTGCTTAAATTGTTTAGAAAAAATCAAATCTAATAGATCAAAGAAGTGAGATAAATTATAATCGGGTAAATCTAAAAATGCAAGAGTTTTTCGTAATAACGATTGATATTCCGTTGGAAATAATTTTTCTGATATTAAATATTCATCAAGCATTGCACTAAGTTCTCCAGTTCCCCAAAAGTCATACTCAATATCATCTGTGGAATTTTGATTTATATATTGAGCCCAGTCAACTAAAACATTTTGATTAATTACACCATTTGTTGCAACAACAATTTTGATAGGTAAATTAGATTTTGTTTTAGGAAGAGATATAGGAATATAAGAATCTCTAATTTGATTTAATGATGATCGTACTGCATTAATATTGCCATCCCAAGTACTACGCGTTAGATTTCCTTGCTTCACAGCAAATAGAAAAATTTTCTTTTTTGAATCAACAACATCAATTCCTTCTGCTGCAATATCTACTCCATATTGCCTTCCCCTCTGTGGTTTAGAAATTGTGACACATTTCATAGCTACAAGAAGATCGGTAATTAAAGTGTCTAATTCTCCATCTTCTTTTAATAGGTTAACATATTCACTTAATAAAAATCTCATTTTGTTCTAGTAAAATTTTGCCATAATAATCTAAGTTTAGCCTGACCTATAGGGTCAATAAATTCTCCCCTAGGCATTTCAGTACTATGCGAAATTGTAGCCGGAGTTAATTCTTGAGAATATTCTCCATTAACTTTTGCAAATGATGATTCTCCTGTTCGGAAATGTAACGTTTTGAACAAATTTTGAAAGCTGCTTTGTCCCCCCGATTCTTCATATGATTTACTAATTTTTTTACTTTGCAATTTATTATAATAGTTCAATCTGCGTTCAGATGGAGAGAATTCCTTGAAAACTTCTAAATCAGAATAGGCCGAATACATTTCTTCGCCTTTTTTTATAATACTATCAATTATTTTTTTCAATTTAACGGAAGATGTCTTTTCTTTATTTTTTTTTAGAAAATCAATTGCTGAATAATAATTAAAAATTATACAATCAATAAATAACTCACTAATAAAATTAGTGAGTTCGCAGTCTTTATATTTACTAACTAATATTGAATACAATAAAGATTGGGTTAATTCTCTATCATAAATATATCCCAAGGTTTTATAACTTATGAATTCGATATCGTACTTCGTATAACTCATCAATAATTCTAAAGAAAATTCTAAATCTGAATAATCTCTAAACTCATGGCCATTGTTCATGTTATGAAGTGCAATCTGAAAATTCACTTTGTCATGATTCATCCACGATGTGTAAAGTTTTTGAAATGCAACAAAATTGACATCGTAAATAGAATTTAATGTTTGTGAAAAATAAGCTATGTTCCTAGAATTAGCTACATTGTCAACTACCCAACAGTTAATAAATTTGATAACTACTTCTAGATTCTTTTCCACTAAAGATTTGAGAAAATATGAAAGACTATGGTATTCCCCTTTATGTTTTAAATCTAGACGAATGAGATGTTGGAGATATTTCTTAATCAATTTCAAATCCGTTTCAATATCCAAGTTATATAGCAACAAATTTATTATCTCCTTTTGAATATCAATATCTCTCTTTGATACCAAAATATCTATAATAGAGTAGGCATTGTCAATTGTTTTTAATTGATTTCTGCTAATTCTAAAAACGGCAGGCCATAATTTTCTTTCATTTTTATCTTTGGCTAAAATCAGCAAACTATTATTTAGACAATCCTTAAATTCTTCAGAAATATTATTCCGGCTTATGTCAATCTCTGATGCAGAATCTATACCAACTTCCCTAAGTTGATTGTCATTCCCTGTGATTAACTGAGTTATCTGTGAAGTGACAAAACCACTATTCGATTCATAAAGTCCAGAAAGCAGATATTTAATTTGTGGGTAGAGAGTTAGACATTCTTCATTTATAATCTTGAAGTATAATTCTTTACCAAAATCAAAATCTTTTATTGATAAACTCTTAATTATCCCTGATAGTTTCGATGAGGAAAAATCACCTTCCAATCTTTCAACTAGGATCGGAAGAGCTTTATAAAATGAGTTGATATTTTTTATTACAGGATTTTCGCAGAAATCATTATACCTTTCCCAAAAGTCATTTATTTTCTTTCCTTCTAAGAGTAATTCAAACAAGTCCAAATTAAAAAATTTAATTGTTAACAGTTAGTTCTATTAACCATCTAGAAATAGAACATATAAATTTACTTCGCTGCAAATATTTTCTTCAAATAGTGTTTATCAAAATATAATTGAAATTTTCGTTCAAAATTCAGCCTGAATTATCTTCCAACCTCCCACTCCCTCCACCGATCCATCCCATCCTGATACCATCTATCACCAGAAAGAAATAACAAATCATTGTTTCTTTCCACCTCAAATTCAACAGGTTGGTTGTAAATTTTTCCGGCTTTCCAAGCTTCAAAACACTGTAGGAGCAAGTCCACTTGCGCGTCTTTGGTCAAGTCCATATCTAATGCATACAGTTGTTTTATGAGCGGTACGGCTTCCGTAGACAGCTTATCATCAAAATGAATAAGTGGCGATAACCGTATGATGCTTTCGTTCAAATCTTTGCCCGTTGTGGCCTTAAAGAACATCATGGCCATATAATTGGCAGTGTCCGGCGGTTGGTATAAAATGGTCTTGGCTTGGTTAAAAACGGTTTCCATAAAGAAGCTTACCTGAGGTTTGAATTTATGAAAAGCCCATTTCTTTCTTCGGTGTTGCTGGGTGTCTAGCTTCCAATTCCAAAACGTCTCTTTACTATCCGAAGACATTAACGAGTTACTGGTACCAAGGGAAACAATTTGTATGTCCTTTAAGTCCACTTTCAGTTTATAGGCCTCAATAATACCCGAAAGAATAGGATTATTGAAACCACCAAGGGCGCCATCCCAAAGTTCAAAAAACACACCACTCTCTTGTGCTTTAAACCGTGCGGGGAAATCAAAATACTGCACGGGAGCATTGGAAGAACCGTTAATGGCCTGTGTGAGCTTTACCGAGTCATAGCGTGCGGGAGTTAAAGCGTAGGACTTAAAAAACTTGGCCCGGTTGTTTAACGCGTCATACGTACAGACCACGATTTTTAGGGATGCCTTGCCTATAATTTTAGGCAGCTCGTTCATCTGCACTTTATCTACCTCCGGAAACAAATACTCAAAAGCTTCCTTCTTTTTGGTAGCGCTGTATTTGGGTCCAAACCCAATACCAAACGCCCGTAAATAGTCCACCGGAAAAAAGCGTTCCCGAAAGGAATTCTTATGAAAAATACGTTCCCGGTTTTCTTTATCCTTGAACAAGGTAATGGCCTTATCTATGGAATAATTCTCGGCCAGGGCAGCCAAAACAATACTTCCGCCGGAATTGGCAATGACCAAATCAAATTTCCGAAGGACCTCATGACCGTTCATATTTCCGTAGCGGTCCCTAAGCGTGAGCAATTGAATGATGGCCCAACTGCCGCCGCCGTCTAACGATAAAATTTTATACATGCTAATAGTAGGTTCTAGGAAATACTGCTTTGTAGTGAATAAATATATAAAATTTAATACGTAAACGATTACGGAAAGACGTAATAGAAAACAAGAATTGGCGTACGTACATATTTCACTACAAAGGAACTTTGGGTTTGGAAATATTTGCCGTTCACTTTTTTGAAATCGGTCTTATTACATGCGGAACAAACCCTAAAAAACTAATATCTTCGCGCCCGCTATGTGGATGTATCTTGGGCTTCTGGCCGCTTTATTCTTAGGGTTTCATAACCTGCTTAAAAAACATGCCGTTCAGGGCAACGAGGTTTTTCCGGTGCTTTTGGGCACCATATCTTCGGGCTTTTTATTGTTGCTTCCGTGCTATTTGGGTTCCATTTGGTTTCCCACCAAAATGCTGGATTTGCAATTGTACGTCACGGATATTCCTTTAGAAACCCATGGATTTATCTTTATAAAGTCCGCTATCATGGCCGCTTCATGGCTATTGGCGTACCAAGCGTTAAAGCATTTGCCCATTACCATTGTAACGCCCATACGGTCTGCAGGTCCGTTTTTTACTTTTATCGGCGCCATTACCATATACCACGAAAAACCCAATGGCTGGCAATGGATCGGTTTCTTTCTGATTATATTTTCGGTATTGCTATATTCTAGAATCGGCAAGAAAGAGGGCATTCATTTTAAAAGTAACAAATGGATATTCGCTATTATAGGCGCTACCTTTTTAGGGGCTTCCAGCGGACTGTACGATAAGTTTCTCATTCAGAGTCTCACTTTGAATCCGCAGACCCTACAATTCTGGTTTTGTTTTTATACCATTCTTATTCTCTTGGTCATTCTGAGTATCACTTGGTTTCCGCATGCGGAGAAGCGCAAAGCGTTCAAATGGCGTTGGTCTATTCCGTTAGTGGGTATCCTGTTACAAATAGCGGATTACTTCTACTTTAAAGCCCTACAAGACCCCGATGCATTGATTATGTTGCTTTCGGCCATAAAACGGAGTCAGATTATCATTGCCGTGGTAGTAGGCGGACTCATTTTTAAGGAACAGAACAAACGTAAGAAACTGGTGCCGCTGGCCGGGATTATGATTGGTGTTTTCTTGATTTTGTATTCGTAGGGAATTAAAATACAGCGCCAAAGAAAACACCGAAGCATTAGAATGGTTTCATCGTAGTCTAATACAAATACACTCTACGATTCTTTCCTCTAAACCCTTTCATGGTTCTGTAATTACAGTGTCCATTTTCATAGTATTCAATTTTATGTTCGGACAGGAGTTGCGTAATTATCTCTGTGGTCAATTCATCCGTAAAACCCAATTGCTCCCCAAGGTCCAGTTCATTAAAACGCCCTTTATTTTCACTTAATGCCAAGTAATAGCTTTCTTTATTTTCCATCAATTTATTTTTTAACCGCTATCATCATATGCGGACTGAACGGTAGAAGGTTGCTATCGTTTTCCGTAAGATTGATAAGTTCCAGTAAATTGTTTTTCCTTTTTTCATTGGTCATACTGCCAAAGAAGTCCTTATCCAGCCAAACCATGCCTTCCACGGCATGGGTGTTTACATACGTAAATCCTTGTTCCGTAAATTCGGCCTTTAATTCATCTGGCTTGTGATAATAGGCTTCCGCAAGGAGCCAAGGAAAATCAAGCGGTGGGTTATGGATTCCTGTTTGCAGCTCTTCTTTGCACATATTAAAAAAACTAGGCTTATGAATGAGTCCGTTTAAAAGCCCCACCAGCGTTGTTGCCGAATAATTTATGGCGAAGCCCAGGATTACACCATCCTTTTTCAGGACTCTTTTAGCTTCACGAATGGCCGCCTCCCTATCTTTCTTTTCTTGAAGATGGTACAGCGGACCGTGCAAAATAATGACATCCGCATATGTATCCGGAAAGTCCAGTTTTCTAGCTTCGCCTAAATGAACGGAAAACTTGTTCTTTAATTTATGCGACCTATTTTCCGCCAATGCTATATGCTTGAGAACCGGGTCTATCATGTGCACACGGTGCCCTTTTCTTGCCAGCCATTCCGAATACTTTCCAGTACCGCCGCCCACATCTATTATCGTGGATTCTGGGTTTTCAATATACTTTTCAATTAGCGATTTTATGCGTTCAAACTCAAACACCCCCATTCCTTTTTCCAGTCTGGTTTCTTCGGATGCATTGGTGTAGAAAAGCTCTATATCCCTGCTTATTAATGATTTGTCATACATTTTAGCACACTAGTATTTACGCCTACCTTAAACGATGAAGTCAAGGTATAGGCAATATCAATTGGTTTTTTTCCAGTTGACTTACGAATTAAAATTTTGTGATTATATATCTCGAAAGAACATATCCGCACACTAAAGTTTAGACACTTCAATGCAGCCCTCTACTGGAGCATAGTCTTTAGTTAAGACCCGAATTTATATGTAGTACTAGTAAAACAGGTGATAAATATATAAATTTAAATTATAAACCCTAACATAAATAAATTCAGCCTTCCTAGTTTTATGGATTGAATGTACTTAGAAGGGCTTTCAAAATAAGTTAGCACCCAGATTTCACTTTACCCAATGGTTGTGCCTATCTTTGCATTTTATAACCCATTGGATTTAGAACCACAATTTTAGTAGATAAAGCGTATGCCATTTAAAAAATTACACCCGCACTTATTGGAGAATTTAGAGCGTTTGGAAATAGAAACGCCAACACCCTTTCAAAAAAGTAGCATTCCCGTAATAAAAAGTGGCATCAATGTCTTTGCTTTTGCTAAAAAAGGCAGCGGAAAAACAACAACTTTAATCCTGACCACCTTGCAAAAGCTAAAATGTGAGGCTGTGGGAGATGCGCCAAGAGCGGTGGTTATGGTAGAAAACAAAGAGAAGGTACTAGAATTGTATCAGAGCTTTATTGAATACACCAAATACAGTTCGTTACGAGTATACGCTAGTTATGAGCAGCTGCATATAGACGTGCAAAAGTCCGAGATATACTTGGGTATAGATATTCTGATTACCACCCCAAAAACATTGCACAACCTGTTTTTGACCAATGGCGTTAGTATTTCCGAGCTTAAAATAGTGAGTGTGGACGATGCCGAATTCCTTTCCAACAAAAAAGAATCTACCGGCCTGATCGCCATGGCAGCAAGTATCAAGAAAAGTCAGTTTGTCATCTATGCCGAAAAACCGCATCCGCAATTGGAGCGTCTAGAGAACCACTTTATGGAGCATTCTAGAACCGTAAAGGCTTAAGCAACAACTATATTACCAAGAAATAGGGAAGTAATCCTTCAGGAACTTTCCACACCAATGTTTTCCGGTATTGATACCATCAAAAAGTGGGTCTACTACCCTAGCGGCACCATCAACTATATCTAACGGTGGCTGAAAATCGTGGACTTCCTGTTTCTTTTTGGCCAGTTCCGCAGGATCTTCGTCCGTAACCCAACCGGTATCTACGGCATTCATATAAATGCCATATTTTGCCAAATCGCCGGAAGCGGTATGCGTTAACATATTTAAAGCGGCCTTGGCCATATTGGTATGTGGGTGACGCGATTCCTTAAAAAACCGATGAAACTTACCTTCCATTGCCGTTACATTTATAATGTGCTTCTGACCCGTATTTTCCTTTTTCATGATTTCGGAAAGTCGGTTGCACAGTACAAACGGCGCTACGGAATTCACCAATTGCACCTCTACCATTTCGGTAGTTTCTATTTCGCCCAGTTTTAGTCGCCAGCTGTTGGTCTTACGTAAATCTACTTGTTGTAAATCCGCATCCAGTTGACTTTCCGGAAATACTTCCTTAGCAACTAAGGTTGCATCAAAACTATAGGGAATCTGAGATAACTTAGCAGAAGACCTTAACCCAATACCAGGTTCTGGGCCGTGCCATGAAACTGGCATATTTTTATTGGATGAAGCGGTGGTCGTTAAGGTATTCAATTCGTCCAAACACGCCATATGGTCCGCCAATACACCTCGTGCAAATTTAGGAAGGCTCTCAAAAGGTCTTTCTTCATTCTGCATTAAATGCGAATAAAAACCTGCAGGACGGCGTACCGTTTGTGCAGCGTTATTAATGAGAATATCTAATTTCTCATAATTCTGCTCAATGTAGTTACAGAAAATCTCCACACTGGGAATGTGTCTTAGATCCAGTCCGTGTATTTTAAGTCGGTGGCCCCATTCCGTAAAATCTTCCTCCTTAGAAAAACGTAAAGCGGAATCTACTGGAAAACGTGTGGTAGCAATTACGGTAGCACCACCACGTAACAACATTAGGGAAATATGATAGCCAATTTTAAGACGTGATCCGGTAATAACCGCTACCTGTCCTTTTACATCGGCCGTTTGGAAACGTTTGGCATAATTAAGGTCTCCACACTCCGTACACATGGTATCATAAAAGTGATGGAGTTTCGTGAATTTGGTCTTACAGACGTAGCAATCGCGAGGTGATTCCAAATCAGGTATCTCTTTCTGAGCAAGATCCGCAGCAGCCAATAATTTAGGCGCTACAAAAACCGAAGCTTCACGTGCATACCTAATTCCCGTTTGGTTACGAGCATTTTTATCCTTGGCCGCCTGCTTGCGCTTGGCCGCTTTTTTGGCATCTTTTTTTCTACGGGAGAACTCTTCGCGACTTGGACGCGATAATTGCCCTGAGGCCTTTATCAAAGCAGTACGTTGGGCTTTAGGAATTTCAAATATCTGATTGGTATCCGCTACCAATCGCTCTAGAACGGCAATCGCTTGTTTTACTTCGTCTAAAGAAACCTCTTGAGAATCATCCAATTCTTCACTCATCATTCCACCTATTTTATCTGTATAATCGACCTATTGAATGTCTATTTTACGCCGCGCGAAATTACATCTTTATTCGCTGTGCTTTATGCAAATACATCTATTTATTTTGTACCGAATAGCCCTCAATCATTCTTTAATCACCGAATAACTTACACAATTTCATCTAAGACCAAATAACAAAAGAGCGCCCACAGTACCAACTGTAAGCGCTCTTTACATAAAACGGGGGAATAACAAATACTTATTCCATTTCTACAATACCTACAACCTCATAAGCCCTTGTACCCTGTACTTGAACTTTTTCATAAAGAATATTGGCATACTCATAATAGGTTTGTCCATCTATGGTTACTTTTTCGTGACCGTCCGGCAACTCATAAACTAAGGTGCCTATTTCTGGTTCTACCACTTCATACTCCGTATTGTTGAGTGTATAGAATGTACCGCTTACATTGTAATATACCTGGTTGTTAAAGCGAACTCTAGAATAATTTGAAGGTAACGTCTTTATTCTAAAACCAATTTTAGGAGCAATTACGATATAACGACCTCTAGACGAAGTATAGAATTTATTGTTTGAGTAATAATAACTCTGCCCTTGGTGCCTGATTACCGTTTTATTAGGCACTGATCTTACGGAAACCACTTTCTTCTTTGGGGTTTTGTATTCCACCCTTCTACTGGAAACTCTATTGGGGACACTTTTAGCTATCGTGGTAGTTGTTCTAGTGGTAGTTGTAGTACGCTTACGTGTTTGAGCATTAGTAGATACCACAAATGCGACTAACAAAACCGAGGACAATACGTATGTTTTAATATTTGCTTTCATAATTAGTAGGATTTAAAAAAATTAAACTTTGATTTTAACGATCACTACTTTGATGCAAATTTTTAATCTTGGTTTAATTTCCTAGCCCTTTTTTCATTGCAAACTAGACGAGCAGAGGTTTTCAATCTATGAATTGGGAGATTTTATAGACGTAAAAAACCATGGTATTTTCAAATTATGGCATAATAAAAGGCGCATACGAAGAGAAATCACCTGATAACCATACCGGCTTGTAGAACGGTTAAGTTTAGAACCTGGGTTATTAATGCCGCAGTTGCATATAGTTTGACAAGCGCTACGGATACAACTTTTGGGCACAAAAAAAAGCCCATCAATTAAGATGGGCTTTTTTAAAACTTAAAGTATATGTATTAGATAACTTTTACGTTCACTGCGTTCAATCCTTTGTTACCTTCTTGTAGATCAAATTCAACTTCATCGCCTTCACGAATTTCGTCTACTAAACCTGATACGTGTACAAAGTGATCCTTTTCTACGCCTTCTTCAGTGATAAAACCAAAACCTTTAGTATCATTGAAAAATTTTACTGTTCCTTTACTCATTGTAATGTAATTAAAATTTATAGTACTTATTATGCCGCAAAGATGCTACCATTTTTTTGACATTCAACATTTTAATTCACTTATTTTCAACTTCTTACAAGTCAAACTTTCAAGTATTCGCTTAATTTAGAACACATTCAGCTAAATACCATGTGTTTCATGCTATTTTGATGCGTTATTATCTAGTAAACGAGGTTTTATAGGAGAAATCTGTAAAATGAAATTTCTTTTTTTTATTCGATAAGATGTGCTTTATCAACCTTAATTCTTATAAAACCGTCACCCTAACCTTTTTATTCTTCAATCTGGAGTTATTAAGTTTTTGAACCAATTGACCCGAAATGGACAAAGGAACAGCAACAAACGCACAATCTTGCTTTAACTCAATAACGCCTAATTGGTCTTTATTGATGCCACCTTGTTTAAAGAAAAGACCGGCAATGTCCCCTTTTGAAATTTTATCCTTTCTACCTCCTGAGATAAACAAGGTTTCCCAAAACTGGGATTTAAACGGTGCTTTCTGAGAAATATCCGCTTTTGCGGCCCCTTTAATAAACTCGGGTACGTATTCTTGTTTCCACTGCAACACATAAGCTGTTCCTTTTGAATTGACACGAGCCGTTCTACCATTACGGTGCGTGAACTCCTCTACAGCCCTAGGAAGCTCATAGTGTATGATGTATTTCATTTCGGGAATATCAATTCCCCTTGCCGCTAAATCCGTTGCAACCAACACTTGGCAAGTACCGTTCCTGAATTTAATCAAAGAGCGTTCTCTATCTCTTTGTTCCATTCCACCCGAAAAACAAGCATATTTAATTCGGCTTTTATCCAAATAAGCACTCACTTGCTCAATACTATCCTTGTAATTACAAAAGATAATTCCCGGTTGACTACCAATATGCCGTAACAAATCTACCAAGGTCTGTAACTTGTCCTTATCCGGTGATATTACCGTTTTAATGGCGAGTTTGGATTCCTTCTGTGTCTCTAGGTAGTTGATAATCGTTGGCTTATCCAACCGTACAAAACCTGGAATTGAAACGCCCTGTGTAGCGGAGGTTAAAATACGTTTATTAAGATTTGGAAGGAGCTGTATAATAGCACTCATTTCGCCCTCAAAACCTGTTTCCAAAGACTTATCAAACTCGTCCAAAACCAACGTCTTGATGTTCGCCCTTGAAAAACGGTCACTGCTAAAATGGTCCGCTATCCTGCCTGGCGTACCAATTAGAATAGCAGGTGTGTGCTTTAATTCAATTTTATCTTTGGACATAGGTCTGCCGCCATAGACCGCATTCACCTTAAAACCAGAACCCATATTACGGACTACTTGTTCTATCTGTATGGCCAATTCACGAGAAGGCACTAAAATTAACGCCTGTACTTCAGGACATTCAGGATCAAGAGTATCTATAAGCGGTAAAAGAAAAGCCAGTGTTTTGCCAGTACCTGTTGGCGAAAGTAAAACCGTGTTGGTGGTTTTGCCAATAACCTCGAGCGCTTCCTCCTGCATAGGGTTCAGTGCAAAAATCTTTAATTTCTCTAAAATATCCTGTTGTTCTCTAATACTATTGGCCATGGTTGTTATTTCTTTTGTGGAACCTCCATTTTTGGACTAGCAACCGTGTGTTGCATTAAATGATCGGCCAGTACTTTTTCTATCAATTCTTCTTTTGTTAAATGATGGAAAATAGTCTTAATTTTTTCTTTGGTTTCTACCGGAACCGTTCGGTTAGGCTTGGTCTTGAATATTTTCTTGGCCCAAAGCACTAAATTGGTTTCTTCCCTATCTTGGGCATCTTGCTTTTTCAGCTCATTAAAAACGAGTCCGAGTTCTTTTTCAAATTCAGGAATATCAGCACGTTCCTCTTCTTGGATGATACTTAATGAAAGTCCCTTTGCCCCTGCCCTGGCTGTACGGCCACTACGGTGCACATAAGCTTCGTACGTGTCCGGAAGGTGGTAATTGACCACATACGAAATCTCCTTTACGTCAATACCACGAGCGGCTAGATCCGTAGCCACCAGAATATCTATAAAACCTTCTCTAAACTGACCCATTATCCGATCACGGATACCTTGCGAAAGACTACCATGAATAGAACCTGAAGAAAATTTATTGATAGCCAATTTCTTAGCTAGTTTATTTACCGCTGCTTTGGTCTTACAGAAAATAATTCCACGTTCGCCTTCTTTCGTATTCAAAAAGTGAAGCAATACTTCTAGCTTTTCAATAGGCTCAACAACAATATATTTATGATCAATACCTTGGTGGCCCATTTGTGCCATATCCGCTTCTAAGTGAACCACATGTTTGGACATATAGTTTTGCACCAATTGCTTTACCGTTCCCGGCATAGTAGCGGTAAACAATAGCGTACGCCTAGATTTTGGCATCTCATCGGCTAAAGTATCCAAGTCCGTTTTTAATGCGGTTACCATTTCATCAGCTTCATCCAACACCAAAAACTTCAGTTTTTTAATGCTTACCGCCTTACGCTGAATTAAATCTATCAATCTTCCGGGTGTGGCTACAATGATATGCGTAGGCTCCTTTAGACGTTCTATTTGAGGTTTTATAGGGATACCACCACAAACGGAAGCAATAGAAATAGCCGGACTATGCGCAGCAAAAGAAACAAGGTTCTCATAAATCTGCTGCCCCAATTCCCGTGTTGGCGATAGTATTACCGCTTGTACATCTGTATTTTCCGTTTTTATCAACTGAAGTAATGGCAAACCAAAAGCTGCAGTTTTTCCCGTACCCGTTTTAGCCAAGGCCACTACATCCTCCTTTTGCTTCAATAAAATAGGAATGGTTTTCTTTTGAATATCCGTAGGAACGGAAATCTTTAATTCTGCTAAACTTTGGAGTACTTGTTCGTTGATTCCTAAAGCGGAAAATGATTTAGACATAATATAATTTTAAGCAAAGATAATCACACGTAGTATGAAAACAGGGTAAAGTGATGTTCTAATTAACTGAAAAAGGGCTCTGAAAACAAGCCCTTATATCGTAATCCTATAAAAAGTAACGTTTATGCTTCTTGAAGCGTACGTTTAGATTTTCTGTATATATAGTTTGGATAGATGCTACGTTTAGCAAAACGGTTCAATTTGTTTGAATTCACCATTTTAATGTAAATAGCTTTGGTAACCCCAAAATACTCATAGGTAGTACCGTCCAAGAAAGTAATTTCCAATAACATGCCTTTATGCACATAATCAGCAATACCCGCATTGTTAATGGTTTCATTATATGCATCTAAATTAGCCGCAATAGTTTCAGGAGCTATGCTCACTAAAAAATGGTAACCATCAATAATAGCACGACTCTTAACTTCGGCCTCTTCGCGTTTAGCATCTCCCTCTTGAAACTTATCTGGATGCCATTCTTTTACCAAATTACGGTAGGTTGACTTAAGTGCCTTAAGTTCAATCTCTTTTTCAATTCCAAACAACTTCTTGTACTGACTAATGCGTTTCATAGACCCAATTTTTGAAGCGGCGAAGCTACGTCTTTATTTTTAACCACTTAGGTTAAATTTTGCGTTTTTTGCTATAGGTGATATTAACCTGATAATAAGAGGCTTTAAACGGTATTTTAATTCATAAAATGGATTGGAAAACAGAATTAATTTCGTGGAATGTTACCCTATTTATCATAACGTACACCTACGATTTTAAATAAACGGTCTTCTTTTCCTATTTGGAGTGTAGCCACATCATTAACTTTTTTTGAAATTAAGGCCCTAGCGATCGGAGAAAGAAACGAGATTTTATTCTCAGAAATATTTGCCTCATCCACACCAACAATCTGAAACTCTTGTGGCGATTTTGCATTACCAATCAACAATGAAACTTGAGCTCCAAAACGTACCTCATTTTTGGGCTGGTCTTCTAGATGTATTACCTTGGCAGATGTTATTCGCTCACTTAATAATTGAAGTTTAGAATTTATTAGGTTGATGGCAATGCGTTGTTCTTTTTCGTTGTCCTGATGAGATAATTCCTTATCACCTATCAATTTTTCTCTTTCGTTTAGAAGCTTCAGTAACCCGTTTTCTGTTACATAATTAGTTGCTCCTATTGGCAAATCAGCCCTTGGTGGAACCATTGGTATTTCTTCCTGATCTTCTTCTTTTACAAATCCTCTGCTCATCTAAATAATTTTAAAAATAATTTAGTGGAAATCACTATTTATAATTAATGATATTCAACACATCTTTGTCGCAATAAAGCAAGATGGATTACAATTGTAATGTGATGGATCGATAAATGGATGGAAAGTAAACCTACAATTTAAGAATTCAATGAATTACTGTTTATATATTCCAAAAACTTGGTTCTATATTGCTCGGAAACCGTAATACGTTGTTTATTGATGATAATCTGACTGCGCTCAATGACCTCAATATTTTTTAAGGACACAATAAAGGAACGGTGAACACGCATAAATTCCGTCTGCGGAAGTTCTTCTTCCAAAGACTTTAAACTCATAAGCGTTAAAATAGCTTTGGGGTTATCCTTCAACCATATTTTTATGTAATCCTTTAATCCCTCAAAATACAATACATCAGACAGTTTAATGCGCACCTGTTTGTATTCCGATTTTACAAAAAGAAACTCCTTTTTATCAGAAACGGATGTTTGACTATTTCCTTTCACCAACGTAAACCATTCCAAAGCCTTATTTGCCGCAGACAAAAACTCGGCATAATCAAAAGGTTTCAATAAATAATCCAGTGCCTCAACTTTAAAACCTTCCAAAGCGTATTCGTCAAAAGCAGTGGTAAAAATAACCCGTGTATGTTTGGGCAGCATTTTAGAAAACTCAAGACCGGTAAGGTCCGGCATTTGAATGTCCAAAAACAGCACATCTACCGTTTCCGTTTTTATATACTGAAGCGCATCAATAGCACTGCTACATTTCTTTTTCAGCTTTAGGAAAGGCGTTTTCTCCACATAGCTTTCTACCAAGTTGAGCGCCATGGGTTCATCATCCACAATCATACATGAGAGTTGTATAGCTTCCATTTAAGTCTCTAATTTTAAATTTACCCTGTAAACACCAGCTTTAAGTTCCTTTTCAAAAGTGTGTTTATTTGGATATAATAACTGTAAGCGCTTTTCAAGATTAGCCAGCCCAATACCAGAACCACTTTTATCATTGTCCTGTTTAGGGAAGTTATGGTTTTCAATTGTGAAATCCACTACATTTCCCGTAGTAGTCATATCAATAGAAATGATGCTATTCTTGTTTGCAGAAACCCCGTGTTTAAAAGCATTTTCAATCAATGATATAAACAATAAGGGCGCAATTTGAATTTGACTTTCACTAACGGAAAAACTGGATTCTATTTCTGTTTTATCCGTCAGGCGGAGTTTCATTAAATCTATATACTTGCGCATGAACTCAATTTCCTTAGACAGTGGTACGAACTCCGTATTGGTTTCATACAAAAGGTAACGCATGAGCTTCCCTAAGCTATGAATGGTAGACTTTGCCTTATCTGGAGAAATATCAACTAGAGAATATATGTTATTCAACGAATTAAAAAAGAAGTGCGGTTGCAGTTGATACCGTAAATGCTGCAATTCCGTTTGCAATTTAAAATTATCGGCTTCCTTTTTTTCTGCTTCTGTTTTTACCCATCTTTTTGTAGTCTTAATAGCTATTGAAAAAAGTAAAGGTGCCGCATAAGTAATCATCTGTATATAAATGAATAACTTAATTGGAGGTCCTGCTTTTTCAACAGTACCGGCCGGTCGTCTTGTTATTCCTTCAAAAAAAGCATCTTCTATCTGTTCTTTTAACAACATGAATAAAGCAATGACCACAAGGTTGATAACAAAAAACTGAATGGTCTTCTTGGGAAACAAGAACTTGTCTATTAAGATATAGAAATTTAGATAGAAAATTATCGCATAAAATACCATTGGTATTAAATAATGCGCTACCAAACGGTTCAAGTCTTGCTCTTGCCCATAAGACAATACATAAGGCATTGTGAACAGGACAAGCCATATCAACAAATGCTGAAAGAATATTATTTTTTTGTTTTTATACATACCTACTTATTCATAGCGTAATGCCGTGATCGGGTCTAAAGACGATGCTTTTCTTGCAGGATACCATCCGAAAAATATTCCCGTGACAGCGCATACCACAAACGATATGATTATGGAATATAGTGCCACACTAGTGGGCCAATGTAAGAACTTCTCAATAAAGACCGTTGCGCCCAACCCTAAGATTACTCCTAAAACACCACCCGTAATACTTATTAAAATAGCCTCAATAAGAAACTGCATTAAAATATCGGAACCTTTACCACCAACAGCCATTCGCAAACCAATTTCCTTGGTACGTTCCTTTACCGAGACATACATAATATTCATAATCCCTATTCCTCCAATCAATAGAGAAATACCAGCAACTGCCACTAACAGTATGGTAAGCATTTCGCTAGTAGAGCTAAAGGTAGAAATTAATTCTTCCATAGACCGTACATGAAAATCGTCTTCTTCAGTTGCTGTTAGTTTATGTTGTGTACGTAAAATTTCAGAAACCTCAATAACCGCTTGTGGTGCATCTTCTTCACTAATAGCCGATGCCATTACCTGATTTAAGTGATCAATGGCCAAAATACGTTTCTGCACTGTGGTGTAGGGGGCTATTACCACATCATCTTGATCTTGACCAAAGGTATTTTCACCTTTTTCTTCTAATACTCCAATCACCTTAAACGGAATATTATTAAAACGAATCATCTGCCCTACCGGTTCTTGTCCATCAGGAAATATATTATCAACAACGGTTTGACCGATTAATGCTACCTTGGAGGCCGACTTTACTTCAGCATCCGTAAACATGCTACCGCTTTGTAAATCAACAACCTTAATATTCAAATAATCCGGATTGACACCATAAATAGTAGACGGCCAGTTATTTGAACCATTAATGACCTGACCACTACCATTTACCATTGGCGTACTATAACTCAACAAGGTGGCTTGTTCTTTTATAGCTTCGTAATCATCTAAGGTTAGAGATTCCATTATACTTGCTTCTTGCCTAACACCACCCCGTGTATCCGACCCTGCTTTTATGGTAATCATATTGGAACCCATACTTGAAATAGTAGACCGAATACTTTCTTTAGAACCCTCACCAATAGCCAACATAGCAATTACAGAGGCTACACCAATGATAATACCTAACATGGTTAGCAGCGTTCTTGTTTTGTTAAGAACGATGGCTTTAAAAGCGATTTTAAATAGATTTAATAGTCTCATAATTAATCGTCTTGTTTAGGTAATTTTGCTAATTCTTCTGCTGCAGATTGTATATCATGATTATTATAATCTTGCATAATACCTCCATCCTTTAGCACAATCGTTCGATTACTAAATGTGGCAATATCCGGCTCGTGCGTTACAAATGTGATGGTAATTCCTTTTTTGTTCAACTCCTGGAATAGAGACATGATCTCATAAGAAGTGCGCGTATCCAGGTTTCCCGTAGCCTCATCCGCCAATATCATGACTGGATTGTTCACCAAAGACCTTGCAATGGCCACACGCTGTTGCTGGCCACCGGAAAGCTGGGAAGGCGTATGATGTAACCTTTCACCTAAACCCACCATTTCTAATGCTTTTATAGCCCGTTCGCGGCGTTCCTCAGTAGATACACTGCTGTTGTACAGGAGTGGTAACTCTACATTCTCAATTGCAGAAGTTCTGACCAACAGATTATACGACTGAAAAATAAACCCGATTTTCTCGTTCCGTATAGTCGCTAATTCGTTTCTGCTGAGGTTTTTAACCTTTACACCATCTATTTCATAATTCCCAGCTGTAGGTTGATCCAGACACCCTAAAATATTTAAAAGGGTACTTTTTCCCGAACCACTAGATCCCATGATGGTAACAAACTCGCCTTCTTTAATATCAAACGAAATACCTCTTAGCGCGTGAACCGTTTCGGTTCCCATGGTAAACTCACGTTTTAAGGCCTCTATTTTTATGATTTTTTTACTCATGGTTATTTCTTTTTACCTCCTGGGCGTTGTGGCATAAACGGACTCTCCTCTGTGCCTCTTTCAGCAACAGTTGCTTTAGTAGATGCGGATTTCAAACTGTATACCAGTTTGTCACCTTCATTGATTCCACTTAAAATCTGAACGTTTACACCATCACTTGCACCTAATGTGACCTCTTGTGGAACTATAGCTCCGTTAGCTTCGTACACCCAAACTTTAGTTTTTTCTTCTTCGCTCTCCCTTGGTTTTCTTTTTGATGGGTCAACAGATAACTCTTGTTGCTCGTTATACGCCATCATCTCCGGTGGAGTTGGTTTAAAGTTGATTGCCTTGGCCTCAACAGACAATACGTCTTTCAATTCTAAAGTATAAATAGAAATGGTTGCCGTAAGACCTGGCTTCAGTTTCAAATCAGGGTTATCTGCTTTAATTACAACCGTATAGGTTACTACATTTGAAGTTACCGTTGGGTCTAACCGTACCTGAGTAACCATCCCTTCAAACACATTTCCTTGATACGCATCTACCGTAAAACTTACACGCTGCCCTTCTTTTACTTCACCAATATCTGCCTCATCCACATCAGCCTCAACCTGCATTTCTTTTAAATCTTGAGCGATTGTAAACAGAGTTGGTGTGCTATAACTGGCCGCAACGGTCTGTCCCTCATCAATGGCCCTTGAAAGCACAACACCGTCTATTGGCGAATAAATATTGGCGTATTCCAAATTTGTTTTTGCTTCCTGTAAATCGGACAAACGCTGCGTTACCGTTCCTTTAGCAGTTTGATAATTGTACAGTGCATCATCAAAATCCGACTTACTAATTACCTGATTATCAAATAGGGTTTTCTGTCTGTCGTATATGGTTTTCATATAATCCCTTTGACTAACCGCATTGTCATATGCGGCTTGTGCCTGAGTTTTGGATGCTTTAAGATTGGTCTTATCCAACTCCGCTATCAATTGTCCTTCGGTAACCTCACTGTTGTAATCCACGTATATTTTTTCTACAACTCCGGAAACCTGGGTACCAACTTCTACTTGTGTAATAGGTTCAATAGTACCTGTAGCCGTAACCATGGTAGTTACATCACCTTTCTTTGCGGCAATTGTCTTAGCTTCAATTACAACTTCGTCACTTCCGTTTATAAAACCGTACGCTACAATGGCCATGACAATTATAGCTATACCTCCAATAATAATATTTCTTTTATTTTTCATTTTGATTAAAGTTTAATGTCGTTTCCTTGATAGAATTGTAATAATTGATGGTAAAGAATATTTAAGTATTTTGCCTGTAAATAGTTCTGTTGTGCATTGGTATAGGTATTTTGGCTGATGACCAAATCCGTTGTGCTCAAAGCACCTAATTCATATTTTTTCTGTGCTAGATTATAGGATTGCTCCGCTGCGTCTTGAGACGCTTCTGCCGCAACAAGTTGTTCTTGGGACGAAACCGCGTTTTGATATGCCGTTTCTACCTTTTTAATCACATCTTTTTCTATACTTTGTTTTTGTAATTGTGCCTTTTCAATATTTATGGTCGCTGTTTGTACGGCCGCCTTGGTTTGGTTTCTGTTGAAAATGGGGATACTTAAACTCAAACCTAGTTTCTGATTGAAGTTGACATCCAACTGATCTCCAAATGTGTTATCGTTTATACTTGTATACCCAGAGCCTAGACTACCAATTAGAGATAAGGTAGGCAGGTAACCTCCTTTTGCTATATCCAGCTCTTTTTCATTAATAGCAATGTTAGCCTTGCTTGCCTCTACTTCCGGTAAATACTCCAAAGCATTGGTATAAATAGTTTCCTTATTGAGTTCTAGATTTATCAAATCCATATTCTCATCTATGGTTTCTATTTCTAATGTTTCCAAAGGCGATAACTCCAATAATTGTTTTAGGGTGATAATGTTCTGGGCATAGTCATTTTTAGCGGCAATAACATTGTACTTATTAGTAGCAGCTTGACTTTGCGCCTCTGTATAATCACTTAAAGCGAACGAACCCGCATCTAAACGTGATTTAGCGCGAATCATTTCTTTCTCCGAAGCAGCTAGATTGTTCTGCGCTATGGCAATACCCTCTTTGCTATAAAGTGTTTGCAAATAAGTTTCTAGTATGCTGATAACAATGCTGTTCTTTGCTTCTTCTTCCAGTAAAGTGCTTTGCTCCAGAAGTAATTTGTTCTGTTTAATTTGATTACTCAACTGATTCCCTTTGAACAACGTCATAGAACTATTGATACCCAAATTTGTATTATGGATTTCATCGGACACATAATCGCTAGTAATGGGATCAATAGTAGTTCCACTAGAGAAACCTTGTGATGCACTTCCGAACAAATCTGGTAGTCTAGCAGATTTGGCTTTGCTGTAGTCAACCTCTGATATATTCTTGTTTAAAGTTGCATCCTTTACGGTTATGTTGTTTTCTATGGCGTAAGTAATACAGTCTTCCAAGGACCATACTTTTTCTGTCGTACTCAAATCCGCCTCTTGAGCGGAAGAAATTTGAGCGACTAAAAAGCTTGCAAGGATTATATATAGTTTCATTTATCCGTGTTTTTAATTAACACTTCAAAGGTGAAACTATAGGTATACATATTAAAAGAGAATAGAAGTTTGACCCTTTTGACTATACGAAACCCCGGTTTTTATCGATGGGAATCTTTGCTGTTAGACCAGAAACCAAACCTATCAAAAAGGCAGCATTTTTTTATTCAATATAAAAAGGTTGTATAGCTAAAGTTTAGGTTCTAAAATAAAAGCATAAAAAATCCGGTTACCAATGGCAACCGGATTTTCTCTCCAATTTAACAACTCCTACATCATCACGCTACATAAAAACTCACTAATTCAAATAATTATCTACTGCTGTTGCCCTTTCGGACACATGACTATTTAATTCACTTATAGCCGCTTGGAAATCTGCACTGGAATTCAAGAACGTATAGCCCTCAACTTCCGCCGTAGCATACGATTCCACCAATGAGGCATAGGCAGCGTATTTGGCTTGCATTCCGCTTACTGTAAAAACGTTATTGGCAAATTCCTGTACATAGCTATCATATTTTGCCTTGTACGTGGCATCTTCATACATGTAACCAATTAACGGCCACTCTGTATCATTTAAGTCCGAGAAATCCAAAGCTAATGAACCTTGTTGGTTGCCCCGTTGTAGTGCTTCGTTATTATCCCAAGGAATCCATGACAGTTTTTCCGTATCCGGGTTATTATACAGAAAATAATTATGTGTCATTCTACCATACGTATCCCAATTTTGAATGACTGTATTTACCGCCAAGTAATTCAAGAATGTATCCGTATCAAAAACAGTTTCTAGTTGGGTACGCCACGCTTCAGGATCAGTGGTACGGTTATCTGCATGCAAAGCGGCAAAAAGGCTTTCTATATCAGAAAAGTCAGCTTCATCCTCATTGGTTTTCTTAACGAATACATCTTCAGAAAAAGAGCCATCCGCAAAGCTTGCACCATCGCCATCAGGCTTATATAAGTTACCATCATTATCCGAAAATTGGGTATCTATTACCGTATCATCTACCTCTTCAACCAAGGTATACACACCAAAATACTCAGGCCCATCACCATGGTCTACATACACCTCATAAATTGATGCATGTGAACTAGCCAAGCCAGCTTCCCTGAACAAATCCGTTGCCACTTTCTCACGTAGCATAGACTTGTCATTGTAGTTATTTTTAAGGCTTAATTTCTTGAACCCGTAAAAACGTTGATTGTCAATTTGTGGGTATTCATCTTCAAATTCATCAAAATCCAGTTTAAAAGATAATTTTAAAATTCCTGCGGACCAGCTAGATTGCAAGCTGGAATTCCCTTTAAAACGTAGACCAACGCGGTACCATTCTTTATCTTCAAAGAAAACCTCACCAGGTACAAAGATTTGGTCTTCATCAGTTTCTACAAGTCCGCCGCCACCTGGGCCACGTCCTCCGCCAGTACCTCCAAATTCACCGTATAACGATGTCATATCATCTAACATACTCTGCCAACGCTCTTCCGTAATGACAAGGTCAAGACGTTTTACCGTGTTATCTTCAAAAACTACATCAAAATTAGGGTCGGCAGATTTACTGTGCGTAGCATCTGTCCAATCCGTAGCTTCAAAGTCGCTATCGGCATAAGATTCTACGTAGGCGTCTTCGTCCTCGGTTTCATCATCTGTTTCTTCTACAGCTTCTACTTCGTCATCCGTAGCACTTATGACATCGTCATCTGAGCAAGAAATCAAGAATGTGAAGTGCATTGCCAGCAAGAGCAGTAGGCTTACTTTTTTCATTATAAATGTATTTATGGGTTATTATATTCGCTCCAAAGATGCTGATTAAAACAATGTTGATTTTTCAGAATCTGTGAACCCTTGATTGTTTTCAGTGAATGTTCAAATACAATCTGTAAACCATTTTTGATTATCGCAGTATGCTATAAATAACACTAATTACTCCTTCTATTTAACACCAAGTAATCATAGTCAACCTCTGTATTTTACTGGGTGTGTGCAGTCCGTCGAAAAAGTCTAATAACACATACTATTCGATTTAAAATTGAGTTTGATTTTATACCCAAAACTTAAATCGTTTCAAATGAAAAGCATATCGTTCTACCTACTGGTTGCTGTTATGATCTCTATGACGTCTTGTAAAAAGGATGTTTTGAATTTAAATTCAGGTGAAGATACTTTTGAAGCTGACCAAGAAAATTTAGATGGACAGGGGTTGCCAAAGATGGAATTTAAAGCACAAGCCCCTAGCCTGACCAACATTAAAGAATATACTATAGATTTAGTACAATGGGATATTCCTAATGACGGAACCGATGCCATTAAAACCACAGCTAATTTACAGGCTGCAATTGATTGGGCCCATGATGAAGCATATAGCCAAGTGATACTTCCAGAAGGGAATTATTTAGTGGGTGAAGATGTAAATGAAATTTACCAAGGCGGAATAGAAGTGCATGACAATACCGAGTTTATTTTTAGTGAAGGAGCCATTTTAGAAATAGATTCTAATGATAAATGGAATTACTGTGTAATTAGTTTAGACGGCGATAATATAATTATTAGAGATGGTATTATACAGGGTGATAGAGAAACCCATGTTTTTACGCCCCGTGAAAGTGATGGAAATACTTCTCACGATGAAGGTCATGGTATTTGTGTTTGGAACGATAGTAATGTTGTTCTTATAGATAATATGATTATTAGAAACACAACAGGCGATGGTTCTTTGGTCTTAGAAGCTACGGATGTTACATTTACAAATAACGATATTTACAACAACAGAAGGCAAGGAATTTCGGTTGTAGGCGGCACACGCATAACAATTACCGACAATGAGATTCACCACATAAACGGTACGAGTCCGCAATTTGGAATCGATATTGAAGGCGCTGGGCGTGTAGATGAAGATATCTTGATTCAGAACAATTATTTTCACCATAACACAGGCGGAGACATTGTAAACACCAGCGGCAAGAATGTTTACATTTTAGATAATATTCTGGAACAAGGAGAAGGCAACACATATATAGATGGACCTTTAGTCTCTTGGCATAAAACACATAATGTTATTGCCAGAAATACGATTACTATGGATACCGGTTCCGTAAATGGCCGGTTGGGCTATATTCAGTATTCCGGAGGAGGTGACAAAGGACATAACCGTGCCACCTATGTACACGATAATGTTTGTAATAATTGCGGAATGTACATGTACAAAAGTTCTGATGCAGATGTACGCCGTAATAAGTTCTACGGGTACTTTATGGCGTTTTCAGATTTTGAAAACGTAACAATGATAGATAATCTTGTCACTTATTCTGAAGAGTTTACCAACCTAAGGTACTGCTGGTCTTACCGTTTTAAAGATGCAACAGGTACCGCTACAGGAAATTATTTAGGTGATGAACTTCAAGACTTGCCATTAACAGAAACAGAACCGTATACCATGCAATGTGTGCTGGATGGTTGGTAGCAAATAAAAAAGAGAAGATAGAACCTTGTGTTCTGACCTTCTCTTGGGGACTACTAAGTAGGTTGTTTATGAAGAGGTATTCTTTATAAAAGATACTGCTCCTAACCTAATTTTTAAACTAAGAACTACTGTACTACCACACCTCTCTTAAAAACATATTTAATGTCTAGGGTGTTACTGATATTTTCTAAGGGGTCCGTATTTAGGATTACCAAGTTTGCTATTTTACCTTCTTCTATAGTTCCAATGTTCTTCTCTTGGCCTAAGCCCTCTGCGTTAACAATAGTTGCTGCTCTTATTGCATCTATATTAGATAAGCCTGCTGTGGTTAAGAGTTTAAGTTCTGTATGAAGATTTATAGTGCCGTCTTCGGAAATCATATGATCAGATCCTGCTCCTATTTTGACTCCTTGCTCGTAAGCAATGGTCACCGCTCTAAAAGCATCAACTTGACCCAAGGCTTCATCCGACATATTTTTAATATCTTCTTTGAAATAGTAATACACGAACAGCGTAGCGTCTAAAATGCTGTTGTTATTTTTCATCGCATCAAAAAGCTGAATTACTTCTGGCGTATTTTTATCCCATTTTATGGCGTCTAGTTTAGCTTTCCATTCAGCAGCTTTTTCTCTAGACTCAAAATCATGTCTTCCCTTTATTTCCCCTTTCGCCATTTGGTATTGCAAAAGCGACCCGGCATGAGACATAACGTCTGCACCTCCGTTTGTAATATCCAATGGTTTTGTGGGAGGCACTACTCCATGCGCCCAGACCTTTAAGTTTTGTCTCTTGGCTTCTGTTGCTACTTTTTTAAATAAGTCTTTATCAACGTTTAGGTATACCTTAATCGCGGTCGCCCCTAAGCCTTTGGCTTCTGCTACGGCTTGTCTCAAATCCGTGGTGTCGGTAATGGCTTTTTGCCAAGAAACTTCACCCGCTTTTGCACCTTTGGCAACTTCTTGTGGGCGTGGGTCACTCGCAAAAAATTCAGGTCCTGCAATTATGGTCGAAAAGAAAACATCAGATCCAATGTCTTCTCCTATTTTCATATTCTTCTTCAACAATGTAAGCATCCGTCCATCACCTCCCATGTCACGCACACCCGTTACCCCAGCTTTTAAAGCTGTGTTTAGCTGATTCTGGGCCTCTTTTAACGTACCATGAGTAATATGAACATGCGCATCAATTAAACCGGGAATGATATACTTTCCTTTCAAATCATAAACAATAGCCCCTTCTGGAGATGTTGTAGCGCCGTCATAAGAAATTGTTTCTATTCTATCATCCTTTATCAGCAGACTTCCCGTTTTTCCCGTATCAGAAACCGCATCAATTATAGTTGCATTTTTTAAAACGACATAGGTAGGACTGGCTTTATCTGCTTCTTGTGAATGGGCGGCGGTGTATAATAGAAGTGCAGCAAATAATAAAGTGATTTTTTTCATTTTAAGAGAGGTTAAGTTTACTGTTTGAATATTTTACTGAGTGCACGTTTGAAATTATCTCCCAACACCATTTTTATGTGTTCGTCCTTGTAGCCTTTTTTGATTAAACCTTCGGCAATGTCGTATACCCTGAATGGGTGATTCAGTTTTTCTATGGTCAACAAATAATCTTCATTGGTGTGGCATTGGTACTTTGCCGGTGCATTTTCCAGCGTATCTTTTCTCAATTGTAAATCGGCATAATCTTCAGTATATAGCCCTTGATCACTACCTATACCTACATGGTCAATACCCACCAACTGCGCTACGTAATCTATATGGCTTAAGAAATTTTCTATATAAACAGGTTCTTTTTCACTTACCATAAACCGTAAAATAGGAATCCCGATAACGCCACCAGTTTTTGCCATTGCTTTTATGGCTTCATCCGTTTTTGACCTTGCCAAACCTTTGGCTATGGTACGGCAACCCCCATGGGTAATAAGTGCGGGTACTCCTTCGCAAGCTTCAATGCCACCAAGAGTGGTCATATCACCACAATGCGATACATCTACGCCCATACCTACGTCATTCATTCTACGAACTATTTGTTTCCCAAATTCGGTAATACCACTGTCCACATCTTCAAAAGCGCCACAACCCAATCTGTTTTTACCGTTATAAGTTAATTGGGATACGCGTTGTCCTAAACCGTAAAACAGGTTCACATCATCTACTGTTCTAAAATGGCTGCTTTCCTGATTGGTCATTAGCATGCCTATCTTTTTTGACGACGATAAATTTTCAAGTTTAGACTTACTATCAATACGCTCAAAATACTGAGGATTTGAAGCGATTATTCCATTTTGAACGGCCATAAACTTGAGCATATCGTCATAAGCAGGTATCATATTTCCCCAACCAAAAACGTTCATTCCAGCGTCTCGTACAAACTCATAATCTTCTTTAGTAAATGAACCTGGAACCGTCTCCCAAAGCTCCGTAAGTGATTTGCCGTCTCTTTTATGATAATCATCTCCAAACGTGCTCAGCATATCTATACAAGCCGTTTCATTAATCAATTGTTTGGCCTTGACAGAATACTTCTTTAGCTCTTTTCTTTCCTTTAGCGTGTTCTTACTTTTCTGTACATCGGGTACCTGATTAGCACTGAGCGGCATAACCGATATACCCGCTACGGTAGCCCCCAATTTTTTTATGAAATTTCTTCTTTTTGATGTCATTCCTTATTCTTTTGAGATTGTACTGCAAAGTAGCCCAGCATGATACCTAAGGCAATATTCCATAAGGACAGTAAACCTATTTGTAAATGTTTGGGTAGGATGAATACGGTTGTCATGGCCGGAATCCAAAACCAAACAAGGGACCACCATGCTTTGGTTAGGCTATTCCAATCCATTTCCTTGCCTTCTATTTTATTATCCGTAAACCTGTGAAAGGTTACGAATACGGGACCATAGATTATATTGGCAAAAAAGGAAACCGATAGCGCATAAAAGAAACTGCCCTTTGCCACATTAAACCACCAGCCTTTAGCAATTATAGCATCTATATAAGCAAAGAAACCTGTAAAGGCATATTTGAAAGTGATACCTAGAAAGGCCCACACCAGTATTTTCGAAAATAGCTTAACGGGACCTGGACCAAAAAAATACCATCTTTTCAACCGTATACGAACCGCAATAAGTTCTCCTATAGTACCCAGAATACCAATTTGCACCGCACTAGACAGAAGTGGATATTCTTTTACAAAATTTAGATAGCTTTCAATCATATTATTAGTTGTTAAATGCAACTATTTATTAAAAGACGATTACGCCTTTGATTTGGTATAACAATAAAGTCCGGCTGCAATATCTTCGCAAGCCACACCCAAAGATTTAAACACCGTCTTTTTTGATGCATCATATAAGTTTGCATCTTTCAACATTTCTGAAATATCCGCTTTAATAAAATCTAGAGCATCATGACCATTTTCTTTAGCAGGAATCAATAATTCCCCCGCCTCATTAGCTGCTGACAACCTGTTATCAACATATACATCTGAACTATTAATAATAGCCGACGCTAATTCTCTTGTGCTAGCCGTACAAGCACCTACAGCATTAATGTGAACATGACTTTTTAAATAATCATTTTCTAATATAGGTTCTGTAGCTGCGGTAACGGTACAGATAATATCTGCATCCTTTGCGGCTTCCTGTATAGTATCACAAACTATAAAATCAATACCTACATACTTCTCCATATCAGTAGCTAGTCGTTCAGCACTGCTCCTGTTTAAACTCCAGAGAGTAACTGTTTTAATATCCCTAACTTCCAACATGGCTTCAATATGTTTTCTAGCCTGTACACCACTACCAAGGATACATAAATTCTTAGCTTCGGGAATTGCCAAAAGACTAGTAACCAGTCCGCTTACTGCAGCTGTTCTTATTCCCGTTATACCATCGGCATCTAAGCTAGTCATCAATTGTCCCGTGACGGTTTCATAAAGGTGAATAACACCTTGGTGAGAACTAAGCCCCTTTTTATAATTGTCAGGAAAAATACTCAGGATTTTTATTCCCATTACTTCATACGGCCGAATGAAAGCCGGCATCATTCCCATAATTCCATTTGTAGCATTTTGCAGCGGCATAGTAGTACGGAGTGGGTTTATGATATCCTTTTCGGCATCTAATAAAAATAAGTCTTTCATCACCTGAATGCATTCAGACATGGGTAATAAAGATTCTATTTGGTCATTGTCTAAAAACATCTATTCTAAATTCTCTATGATTTTTTGTAAAACAGTTTTAAATAAGGCTAAATCAGACGGATCAATATCAGTTTCTGATTTTTGTGTTATATTGTTAGCCACTTGCAAAGCTTCTTCTTCAAGCGCTTGCCCCTGTTTTGTCAAAAATATCTGTTTGTTTCTTTTGTCTTCGTCCAGGCAACGTCTAATTAATAACCCTTTCTTCTCTAAAGTATCTATTTGCCTGGTCATCGTGCTCTTTTCTTTCTTGGCACGTTTTGCTAATTCTTGTTGATTAATACCGTCCTCTTTCCATAAATAGAACAAAATACGCCATTGTTCAATGGTGATATCTATACCGTTCTCCTGAAACGCCAGTTGCAAATGGGCCGTTAAGACACGTTCTGTGGCACTTATGAGTCGAGACGAGGAATTGTATTGTTCAGCCTTAATAACAAGAATTTTAAATTAATTGCAACATACAACTAATTTTTCTAAATCTATAAAATTTATGAATTTTGCCTTCTCCAAAAGATTTTCGTACCTACTAAAAAGATTTGGAAAAATACAATCCAACAGCGCCATTGGTATAGCGAGGAATAAGTGCAATATCCCTAGATTTCATAAAGGGATTCCACTTGAAAAGATAATCAAAATGATACACCAACTTAGTCACTAGTATTCCTATGCCGGCACCTGCAAGTATATCTGATATGTAATGTTTGTTATTGAAAAGCCTTAAGCCACCTGTAAGCGCGGCAAAACCGTAACCACTGTAGGCCAGGTAGGCATTGGTGTCCTTGTATTCTTCATAAACTGCTGAACCAGATGCAAACGCAATAGATGTGTGCCCGGATGGGAATGCATTATCATTAGAGCCATCAGGCCTGATTTTATAAACAGAATTTTTTATCGCCCTAGTAAACACATCTGTAAGTATCATGGAAACAGCCAAGTTTTTAGTCTGATCAAACCAATGATGTCTTGCTTTTACCCCAGCTACATTGGCAATAAAGATGGTAGCTACCGGAGCATACCGGGTATAATCATCAAAATGGGTACGAAAATCGTTACCGACCCAGCCTTGAGCCGTTTCATGAAGTGATCTTTCAAAACCACTATCTGACAACAGTATTCCTGTCGTGATTAAGGAAAGTGGTAAAATAGTCTTCTTGAACAATTTCTTTTTGGGTTTCACCCCTACACTATCAGTTTGAGCGCTAAGGTTTCCCAAGGTGAAAAACACTAGGAAAAAGGCAATGTTTATTTTCATGTTCAGATACTTTTAGGCCAACCAACCAATGTCCTAAAAATAAATTATAATTATGGAGAGGCTCTATCCCCTCACAATATAGTAAATGTTTTAAGAGAATTCTCCGTCCGTTTTATTTTTGTTTGCTTTAGGTTTAAGGTGATAATCAACTAGAACTATAAATAAAACAGGGCCAAGAGATGGAAGAATTCACATACCCTTGACCCTGTCTTATTCTAAACAGTGTTGCACTTAAACAACTTACATATTAACTTTCATTACGGCTTTAACATTCACGAATTCACGAATTCCGAACCCACCGTGCTCTCTACCATAACCAGAGTTTTTTACTCCTCCAAAAGGCATATTGGGCGAAGCCAATCCGAATGAATTGATAAAGACCATTCCCGTATCAAAATGTTTTTTGGCTAATTCAAACGCTTTGTCTTCATTTTTAGAGAAAATTCCTCCTCCTAATCCAAATCTACTATCATTAGCGATACGCATAGCATCTTCATTGTCCTTTGCTTTAATCAGTGAAGCGACCGGTCCAAAAAGCTCGTCATCATAAGCCGGCTGTCCGGGTTCCAGGTTTTCTAGAATCGTTGCAGGATAAAAGAATCCGTCAGTGTCCGGCATCTCACCGCCCATAAGAATTTTTGCGCCTTTTTTGACACTCTCCTGAACTTGCTCATGAAGAGTTTCACGTAAATCTTCTCGCGCCATTGGCCCTAAATCCGAATCTTCTTTTGTGGGGTCTCCCAATTTAACTTCTTTCATCGCTTTTACAAAAGCATCACGAAATTCATCGTAGACCTTCTCAACTACAACAAAGCGCTTAGCAGCTACACAGGTTTCCCCATTATTATAAATTCTACCCATTACACTGGTTTTGGCAGCCAATTCAATATCTGCATCATCAAGAACCAAATACGCATCATTACTACCCAATTCAAGTACCGTCTTTTTTAGTGCGGCCCCTGCTTTTTCGGCAATGATTTTACCTGCGTCCGGACTTCCGGTTAGGGTTACACCACGAACAAGTTCATTTTCAATAATTGCATCGGACTGGTCATGTTCTATAAGCAGAACGGTAAATAGATTCTTAGGCAAGCCCGCACTCTCATAAATCTCTTGCAGTAGCAATGCTGATCCCGTTACACCACTGGAGTGTTTTAAAAGAACCCCGTTACCCGCCATTAAATTGGCAATTGAATAACGTACGGCTTGGTAAGCCGGGAAATTCCATGGTTGTATCCCGTAAATTACCCCGGTTGGAGAATAGGAGATTATCCCCTTGCCCCCGTTTGGCAATTCTCGTTCTTCATCTTTTAGATGCTCTTGACCTTCGGTTGCCGTGTATTCGCAAATAGCACTGCACAAATCTATTTCTTGATCACTTTGTTTTAAGACTTTACCCATTTCCTGGGTCATTAGTTTAACGAACTTGTCTTTATTTTTTTTCAGTTCTTCACCAATGGCCTTTATTATTTTTGCACGCTCAGCAAGTGATTTTAAGCGCCATTCTTTAAATGCGTTATGACATTTTTCAACTGCATTTTGAGCTTCTTCGTTGCTCATATATTCATATTCCTTGATTTCCTCTCCCGTTGTTGGGTTTATTGTAGAAAATCCGTTTACTAAAGTTTCCATTTTCAATTTAGATTTTAAGGTTAAACTCTTTCTGGTCTATTGGTTGGGGATTAGTTCTCTTGTTTTTGCTTCATAGTCAGTATAGCCCTTCTTTCCCGTTGTATAGAAAGTACTTTTGTCCCACTCTGAAATTTCTACGCCTTCCCGAAAGCGACCTACCAAATCAGGATTAGAAATAAATAGTTTTCCAAATGCTACCAAATCGGCATTTCCTTCTTCCAAAACAGCATTAGCTTTCTCTTGATCAAAACCACTGTTTATCATCAAGGTTCCATCATATTTTGGCCTGTAGCGTTTAGCTATGTGTTGCTCGGCAAACTCAACTTCAGACACATCATTAAAAGGTTCGGATAAATGGATATAGGCCAGATCATACTCCTTATCCAACTTCTCAATAATATAATCGAAGGTGGGAATGGTTTCTTCATCCATTATCATTCCAAAAATGTTATGTAACGAGGGGTTAAACCGAACTCCAATTTTTATTTCAGGAATTACTTCTTTAATAGCATCTAAAACCTCAAAGAAAAAACGGGCCCTATTTTCAATACTACCTCCATACTCGTCTTCTCTAATATTGCTCGTTCCATTAAAAAATTGATGAAACAAATAACCATTGGATGAATGTATTTCAATACCATCAAAACCAGCGGCAACTGCGTTTTTGGCCGCTTGAACGAATTCATTCTTCGTGGTTTTGATATCCTCCTGGGTCATTGCCTTTGGAGTAACCGTGTTTTTGCTGCCTTCTGGCGTAAACACTTCTGTTTCCGGATTGATTGCGGATGGCGCCCAAGGAAGTTCGCCGTTGTGAAAATCAGGATGTGAAATTCTACCTACATGCCAGAGTTGAGCAAAAATTCTTCCACCGGCCTCGCGAACAGATTGTGTCACTTTTTTCCACCCTTCTACCTGTGGCTGCGAATAAATTCCTGGTGTATTAATATAACCAACCGCCCTTTTAGACACTTGGGTACCTTCTGTTATTATGAGTCCGGCAGTAGCTCTTTGGGTGTAATAAGGTACATGCAAATCTTCTGTAGGTGCATTTTCATTGTTATTTGCCCTACTACGCGTCATTGGTGCCATTACAACACGGTTGGGTAA